>CALXFQ010000030.1 GCA_944387625.1 uncultured Oscillospiraceae bacterium | reverse complement strand
TGAACCCTCGATACCCTTTTGGGGTATACACGATTTCCAATCGTGCGCGCTCGGCCAGCTACGCGACTTCTCCATGTCCGTGGCAGGCTTGCCGACTTGCATATACTAGCACACGGAGCGAAAAAAGTCAAGGCTTAATTTATCGTTTTTGGCAACAACTTTCAGTGGGCGAACTGGCTGTTATAAAGCTCGTAGTAATATCCCCGTTTCTTTAACAGGTCTTCGTGGGTCCCCTGCTCGATCACCTGGCCGCCGCGCATCACCAGGATGATGTCCGCCTCCTGGATGGTGGAGAGCCGGTGTGCCACGATGAAGCCGGTCCGCCCCTCCATCATGGTGGCAAAGGCTTTCTGGATCCGGGCCTCTGTGCGGGTGTCGATGGAGGAAGTGGCCTCATCCAGGATCAGCATAGGCGGCAGACACAGCATCACCCGGGCGATGCACAGGAGTTGTTTCTGTCCCTGGGACAGCTCTACCCCGGCGCTGCCCAGGACCGTATCGTACCCATTGGGCAGACGGCGGATGAAGCTGTGGGCATGGGAGAGCTTGGCGGCCCTCACCACCTCCTCCCGGGTGGCTGTGGGTTTGCCCATGGCGATGTTGTCCCGGATGGTGCCTTCACACAGCCAGGTTTCCTGCAAGACCATGCCCACACTGCGGCGCAGGTGACCCCGGGCCATGTCCTGGGTGTCCACGCCGTCCAGGAGGATGCTGCCGCTGTCGGGGTCATAAAACCGCATGAGAAGATTGATCAGCGTGGTCTTGCCGCAGCCGGTAGGTCCCACGATCGCCACCCGCTGTCCCGGCCGGACGGAAAGGTCCAGGCCCCGGATCAGAGGCTTGTCTTTTTGGTAGGAGAAATATAGATCTCGGATGTCCATCTGTCCATCCACCTCGGGGGCTTTGGGCTGGGCAGGGTCCGAAGTCTGGACCGGCAGATCGATCAGCTCAAATACCCGGGCGGCACACGCCAGGGCGTTTTGCAGTTCTGTCACCACTCCGGAGATCTCATTGAAGGGCTTGGTATACTGATTGGCGTAGTTCAAAAAGCTGGTCAAATTGCCTACGGAAAATCCACCGCCGCCTACGGCCATCAGCGCCCCTGCCAGCGCCACGCCGGCATAGACCAGAGCGTTGATGAAACGGGTGGAGGGATTGACCAGGGACGAGAAGAAGGTCGCCTGCAGGGAACAGCGCTCCAGCCGGTCGTTGACCTCCTCAAACTTCCCCAGGGATGCCGCCTCATGACCAAACGCCTTGACCACCTTCAACTGGCCCAGCGTTTCATCGATCAGCGCTGTCTGTTCACCCCGGGTCCTGGTCTGGAGCTGGAACATGGCGTAGGTCCTTTTGGCAATAAAATTAGCCACCAGCAGGGACAGAGGCGTGATCGCGAACACCACCAAGGCTATCTGCCAGCAGATCGCGGTCATCAGCACCAGGGTCCCCAGGATCGTCATCAAGCCGGTGAACAGCTTGGTAAAGCCCAGCAGCAGACCGTCGGCGAAGGAATCCACATCGGTGATCACCCGGCTGACCAGATCTCCGTGAGGGTGGTCGTCCAGGGTCTTCAGCGGCAGATCCTGGATATGGGCAAAGGCTTCGTTTCGGACGTCCTGGGTGATCCGGTAAGTCACCCGATTGTTGAGTATGGACATGATCCACTGCGCCAGCGCCCCGGCCAGGGCGCAAACAGCCACGCCGGTGAGCTTCTGCCCGAGGGCTGAAAAGTCTACAGCGCCCGGGCCAACGATATGATCCACCGCCTGGCCCACCAGGATCGGGATATACAAAGAAAAGCCTACGCTCAACGCGGCAAGCGCCAACGCGGCGATCATCTCCAGCCGATACCGCCGCAGGCGAAACAGGATCTTTCGTATGGTCTGCCGCTGTTCACCCCACTTAGCCATGGCTGCCCTCCTCCTTTGGGAACTGGGAATAATAGATCTCCTGATACACGGGACAGCGTTCCATCAGCTCATCATGGGTCCCCTGCCCTACCAGCACACCGTCGTCAAGCACCAGGATCTGGTCCGCGTACCGCACAGAAACGGCCCGCTGGGATACGATGAAAGTGGTGGGCGGTTCCTTCATGCCCCGGATCGCCATCCGCAGCCGGGCGTCGGTGGCGTAGTCCAAAGCCGAGGCGCTGTCGTCCATGATCAGGATCTTCGGCCTGCGGACCAGCGCCCGGGCGATCGTCAGCCTCTGACGCTGGCCGCCGGAAAAGTTCCGTCCCTCCTGCTCTACCATGGCATCCAGCTCCCCGTCCTTATCCTTGACCACTTCCCGGGCCTGGGCGATCTCCAGGGCCTCCCAAAGATCGTCATCGGTGGCATCCTTCCGGCCCCAGCACAGGTTCTCCCGGATGGTCCCTCTGAACAGCACCGCCTTTTGCGGCACGATGCCGATCTGGGTACGCAAGGCCGCCTTGTCCAGGGTCCGAATGTCCTGGCCGTCGATCAGGATCGTTCCCTGGGCCGCCTCATACAGTCTGGGGATCAGTTCCACCAGCGTGGTCTTGCCCGCGCCGGTGCCGCCGATGATGCCGATGGTCTGCCCCGGCTCTGCATGGAAGGAGATCTCCTCCAGCGCGTCGGCGGATGTGCCGGCATAGCGGGCGTGTACATTCTGAAATTCCACGGCTCCTGACACGATGGCCTTCTGGCCAGGAACGGTCTCGCCGGTGGTATCCATGTCCAAAATGGTGCCGATCCGCTTTCCGCAGGCCACGGACTTGGTGATGGTGATGATCAGGTCCGCCATCTTGATCAGTTCCACCAGGATCTGGGACATATAGTTGTACAGGGCGACCACCATGCCCTGGGTGAGCGCGCCGGCATCCACCTTCCAGCCGCCAACGAAGATCAGGGCCACCACCGCCAGATCGATCAGGACCATGGTCAATGGATTCAAAAGGGATGTCACCGCTCCCACAGAAAGCTGTTTGTGGGTCAGATCCTCTGTCTTTTCACGAAATTCGTGGATCTGGTCGTCTTCCTTGCAGAAGGCTCGCAGGACCCGTACGCCGGTGAGGTTTTGCCGGGTGGCGGCGGTGACCCCATCCAGACTGGACTGGACCTTCCTGTGCATGGGGATGGAGATCAGCATGATCCCGAAGACCACCACGCAAAGGACCACGATCACGGCGGCGAATACCAGCGCCGCGTTCAGGTCGATGGTGAAAGCCATGACCATAGCTCCGAACACCACAAAAGGAGAACGCAGAAGCAGCCGTACGCCCAGGTTCACGCCGTTTTGGACCTGGTTGACATCAGAGGTCATCCGTGTGACCATGGTAGCCGTACCCAAGCCGTCGATCTGGGTGTGGCTGAGCTGCAGCATCTTCTGCATCAGGGCAGAGCGCAGCCGGGCCGCCGTACCTACAGCCGCCTTGGCGGCAAAATACTGGGCCGTCACCGCGCAGGCCAGGCCAATAAAGCCCAGCGCCCCCATGAGCAGGCACATCCTCAGGATGTAGCCGGTATCCCCCTGGGCGATGCCCACATCCACGATCCGGGCTACCACCAAAGGGATCGCCAGCTCAAAACTGGCCTCCAGCAGCTTAAATAATGGCCCGAGGATACACTCTCTTTTATAATGACTCAAATACTCCATGACCTTTTTCAAAGCATCCACCTCTTTCGATCATTATACCAGAGCTTCCCTTTCCGCGCAATCTGATATTGGTCCCGCAGTGTAAAAAAGTGTTGACGATCCTTTTAAAAGCCGTTATAATTGTCTAGCAAAACGAAACGCTAGTGTAGCACAGTCGGTAGTGCATCTCACTCGTAATGAGAAGGTCGCCTGTTCGAGTCAGGTCACTAGCTCCAGAAAAGGTCCTGAAGCCATGGAGGTTCAGGACCTTTTCTTTTTTTATCCGCAAATACGCCCTGGATCAGGACAGCAAAAAGCGGTCCCGGCTTTTTATACCGGGACCGCTTGTGTATCAGGATCTTTTTGAACATTCAAGGATGACCATGATCGGAAGAAGCAGGACGTACAGGCATATCATAAGCAATCCCTCCTGACAGGCATCATACCATTACGCCTGATCTTGACTGTAAACGGATCGGCTTTACAGCCCCAGATCTTCACCTACCAGGATAAATTTGATCCTGCCCTCCGGGCGGCAATTGCGGGTGATCAGGATCTGGTTGCAGATACAGGTCTGGCTCTTGCAGTCGGCGCAGGTGCCGGTGGTGGTACAGGGGTTGGGCAGCTGGAAGCGCTGCTGGTTTAGGGGGGCGGCCACGGTCCTGGCTCGGGTGACAGCATCTTCCAGGGTGTCCATGACCTTGTTCATCCCGGCGATCACCAGGACCTCCTTGGGGCCGTAGACGATGGCGGCTACCCGGTTGCCGGAGCCGTCGATATTCACCATCTGACCATCCAGGCTGATCGCGTTGGCGCCGGTGAGGAACACATCGGCGAACATGGAATCCCTGGCCGCCTGGAGCTTTTCCTCCGGCGTGGCGCACTTGTCCCGGTCGATGGTGCGGTAGCCGCCTTCGTTGAGGGCTTGCATCAGACCGATCTGCTGGGCAGACATGGCGCCGCCCCAGCCGATGGTGGCTTCCTTGCCGATCAGCTCCAGCGCCTTTTCCAGGGCCTGCTCCTTGGTGGGGCAGTAATAGGCGTCGAAGTGACGGCTTTTCAGGTTCTTGATCAGCACCTGCGCCCGCTTTTCATAGTACATTTCATGCATGGCAGTCATGATAGACCCTCCTTTTTTCTTTTATCATACCGCAGACTTGGCAAAAAGTAAAGCAGCAGGATGGTTCGTTCCTGCTGCTTTTTTTGTCAGTCGATGATGTGGATGCCCAGATATTTTTCCAGAGCCGCGATCTTCAGGCAGGTGGTGAACACCATCATGGCCTTTTCCAGCTCTTCGAGCGGGGGATAGCTGGGGGCCAGCCGGATCATGGAATCGTGGGGATCGTGGCCGTAGGGATAAGTGGCCCCGGCAGGCGTGAAGGTCACACCGGCCTTCTTGCACAGCTCCAGCGTCCGCTTGGCGGTGCCGGGCATGGCGGCCACGCAGATAAAGTAGCCGCCCTGGGGATGATGCCAGTGGGCGATGCCCTTGTTGGTCAGCTCGGAACGGAGGATCTTCAGCACCATCTCAAATTTGGGGGCCATGATCTGGGCGTGCTTCTTCATCAGCTCGATGGTGTGCGCCCGATCCTTCAGATAACGGACATGACGAAGCTGGTTGACCTTGTCGTAAGAGATGGTCTGGATGCCGACCAGCTTGGTGTGATAGCGGATGTTCTCCTCGGAGGAAGCCATTACCGAGATACCGGCGCCGGGGAAGGTGATCTTGGAGGTGGAGGCAAACTCATAGACCATGTTCGGCCGGCCGGCGGCTTCACACATGGAGATGATGTCCGGGAAGGGCTTGAAGTCCCCGTCAAACTCATGGACACAGTAGGCGTTGTCCCACATGATCGCGAAGTCCGGCGCGGCGGGCTTCAGGTTGGCGAACCGGGCGATCGTGTCATCGGAATAGATGTAGCCCTGGGGGTTGGAATACTTCGGCACACACCAAACGCCCTTGACCGTGGGGTCCTTCACAAGCTCCTCGATGATATCCATGTCCGGGCCGTCCGGGTGCATGGGGACGGTGATCAGCTCAAAGCCGAAGTGCTCGGTGATCAGGAAGTGGCGGTCATAGCCGGGAGAGGGGCAGAGGAACTTGACCCGCTCTTCCTTGCACCAGGGTCGTTCACTGTCCTTCAAGCCGTGGGTATAGGCCCGGCAGATCAGGTCGTGCATCAGCCCCAGGCTGGCGTTGCCGCCGACGAAAGTCTGCTCCGGCTTACAGCCCAGCACATCCGCCCAGTATTCCCGACAGCACCGCAAGCCGGCCAGGTCACCGTAGTTGCGGGTGTCCTGACCATTCAGGACGCATTGGTCCGCGTCGGTCAAGACCGTCAGGATATCGCTGACCATATCCAGCTGCGCCTTGCTGGGCTTTCCCCGGGACATATCCAGCTTCAGGCCCTCCTGCAACAGCTGTCCATAGCGGGAGATCATTTTCTTTGCCTCGATGCGCAGCTCCTCACGGCTTCTGCAAGCGTAGGTAGACAATCCTATCATCCTCTCCGAAAAATATAGCCCTATTATATGCACAGAGGCCCTAAAATGCAAGCAGCTTCTGCCAAAAAATTCATGAACTTCCTGATCTGGCTGGAATTTTGTGGCCTCTGCCCGATCTTGGCGCATCCTGAAACGGATTTTTATTCATCCTCACACTTGCATTTTGGAGAGGGATGGCATAAAATTTTCACAGGTATTAAATTGGCCGTGGTATGTTCCCGCCGAACTGGAAAGGATGCGTCCATATGAGCCCGAATGTGAATGTTCCCCAGATCTTTGGTATCGATGTATTCAACGAAGCCACCATGAAGCAATGGCTCTCCCCTGAGATCTACTGCGCCTGGAAGCAATGCATCCAGACCGGCTCTTCCCTGCCCCTGGATGTGGCCAACCAAATCGCCGAGGCCATGAAGAACTGGGCCACCCAGCGAGGCGCCACCCACTACACCCACTGGTTCCAGCCCATGACCGGGATCACCGCCGAAAAGCACGACTCCTTCATCGCCCCCTCCGGGGACGGCCGGGTGATCATGGAGTTTTCCGGCAAAGAACTGGTCCGGGGCGAGTCCGACGCCAGCTCCTTCCCCTCCGGCGGCCTGCGGGCCACCTTTGAGGCCCGGGGCTACACCGCCTGGGACCCTACCGCCTTCGCCTTTGTGAAGGATAACAGCCTGTACATCCCCACCTGCTTCTTCTCCTACACCGGGGAGGCCCTGGATAAGAAGACCCCCCTGCTTCGGTCTATGGACGAGGTGTCCCGGGAAGCGATCCGGATCTTGCGGCTCTTCGGAGATCATGAGACCAAGCAGGTGATCGCCTCGGTCGGCGCGGAGCAGGAGTATTTCCTCCTGCCCAAGAGCCTGTACACCCAGCGGGAGGACCTGCGGCTCACCGGCCGGACATTGTTCGGCGCGCCTGCCCCCAAAGGCGAGGAGCTGGAAGACCACTATTTCGGCACCATCCGCACCCGGGTGTCCACGTTCATGAAGGATCTGGACGAGCAGCTCTGGCGGCTGGGCGTGCTGTCCAAGACCAAACACAACGAGGTCGCCCCCTGCCAGCACGAGATGGCCCCGATGTATTCCAACGCCAACAGCGCTTGCGACGCCAACCAGCTGATCATGGAGATCCTGAAAAAGTGTGCCGCCAAACACGATCTGGTGTGTCTGCTCCACGAAAAGCCCTTCTCCTGCGTCAGCGGCTCCGGCAAGCACAACAACTGGTCCCTAAACACGGATACCGGCAAGAACCTGTTCCGTCCCGGCAACACCCCCCGGCAGAACGCCCAGTTCCTGGTGTTCCTGGCGGCTTTCGTCAAGGGCGTGGACGAATACCAGGATTGGCTGCGGTGCACGGTGGCCTCCGCCGGTAACGACCGGCGGCTGGGCGCCAACGAAGCGCCGCCGGTGATCCTTTCCGTATATCTGGGGGACGAGCTCCACGCCGTGGTGGACTCGATCATCAACGGCACCAATTACACCGACACGGAGAAGAGCGTTATGCGGATCGGCGTGGATGTTCTGCCCCCGATCCCCAAGGATACCACGGACCGTAACCGGACCAGTCCCCTGGCCTTCACCGGCAACAAATTCGAGTTTCGGATGCTGGGCTCCTCCCAGTCCATCGCCGGTCCCAATATCGCCTTGAACACCATCATGGCCGAGGAGCTCAGCCAGTTCGCCGAGGTGCTGGAACACGCCGAAGACTTTGACGCCGCCCTGCAGAAGCTGGTGTGCGACACCTTTACCGCCCACCAGCGGATCTTGTTCAACGGCAACGGCTATTCCCAGCAGTGGCGGCAGGAAGCCTACCGCCGGGGCCTGAGCGAGCTGAAGAGCACCACCGACGCTATGCCCTTCTACGCCTCGGAGAAAAACGTGGAGCTGGTGACTAAGCACGGGATCTTTACGGAAAGCGAGTTCCGGGCCAGGAATGAGATCCACCTGGAGACCTATCGGAAGATCATCAACATCGAGGCCAAGACCACGGTGGATATGGCCATGCGCCAGATCCTCCCGGCAGTCCAGCGGTATACCGCCGAGACCGCCAAAGGAGTGGCCGCCAAGCAGGCGCTGGGCTGTGCCTGCCAGTCGGAAACGGATCTGGTCCGCCGGCTGGGCAAAGGGTGCGACACCCTGTATGAACGGTGCCTGGATCTGGAACGGTCCCTGACCGAGGCCCCTTCCGACAACATCCGGGCGGCTGACTGGTTCTGCCATGTGGTGATCCCCAAGATGGACGCGGTCCGGGAGACCGCGGACCAGCTGGAGCTGATCTGCGATAAAAGCTGCTGGCCCTTCCCCACTTACTCGGATCTTCTCTTTTACTGATCAAAAGGCCTTCCGCGTTTTTCGCGGAAGGCCTTCGTCTATGGTGTCGTCCCTTACCAGATCTGCCCCACGGTGATGTCTTCGCCCAGCACATATAGCCAGCCGTCCGCCATGAAGGCTCTGGCCTGATCTATGCCGCCTGTGTAAGGCGTTTTCCAGATCTCCCGCAGGGTATAGCCGTCGAATTGCAGAAGCACATACTCCAGATCCTTGTCCTCCATGGCCAGGCCGATCAGGTGATGCTCCCGGTCGATGAAGTAGCTTTTGTAGTCCTCGGAGAACCAACATTCCCGCTCGTAGGCGCACAGCGACTCCACCTTATCGGCCGCCTCTTCGTAGATCTCGATCTTCATCTGGAACAGTTCGTTGTAGCCGATACCAAGCAACAGCCCATCCCCAAAGTTCACCAGCGAGGTGGAGTAGCCGCCGATGGTGCCGGTATCCTTGTAAGTGATGTTATGCACATCGCTCAGGTCAAAGAAGTATACCGGGTCGGTCATGGTGATCACTTCGGCGGTGCATACATAGCCCATAGGACCGTCAAAGCGGACAGACTCCGCCGCTTCCCCCTCCGGCGCGAAGCCCTCCACCGAGGAGACCACCTCCATGCTGGCGATGTCCACGCAGAACAGGCTCACATTCCGCCGGGTCAACGTCGTAGACGGCTCTTCGATCATATCCGACCCGGAGTGGTCCTGGACCATCTGCTGGGTGGTGCTGGTCACCACCCGGAGGATCGACTGGTATTCGTCCATACTGTACTGGTTTTTCACCGTACCAGGCAATGTGACACTGCCAAGAGGGGTAAGCCCCTCCCCGCTGTAGCTTACGGCGGTGATCTGGGTCATGGCGGTGGACACCATGGTCCCATCCTCCTGCTCAGAGTGCTGCCAGAAGGACCGGGAGGCATAGATCGTGTCCAGGGAAACATACATTTCGTTGGAATAGGACAGGAACGCGGTGCTGTCCTCCACCTGACGGGTGTTTCCGTCGATCTTACAGATCACGGTGTAGCGTGTGGAGCTTAGTTCCTCCGGGGCGTAGATGTCCTCTGCCGGGATGCTTTCCGTCTGCTCCGCGTTGCCCACCTGGGGCAGGAAGGTGCTCTCATCGGAAAAGTCCAGCCCATCGGTGCGGATCTGATAGCGGGTGCTCACCAGCAGGTCCTCGTCCACCATCCGGGCGGAGATGAAACTGCCGGAGATCTGGATCTGGTCGATCAAGCGGATATTGGCCACATCGGACACGTCCCAAACATCCACGCTGGTCCAGGCGTGGGCACCAGTAACTCTATCCCACCGCTCCGTCATCAGATAGATGGTATCGCCATCCTGGGAAAGGAACATCTCCAAAACGCTGCTGCAATAGCGCTGGCCCTCCTCCTTAGAGATCACCGCACCATCCGAAGAGGTTTCGTAGGGCACATCATCGGTGCTATAGCCCTCCTCTGTTTCAAAGCCGGCCACCGTGACGGAGCTGATCAGCTCTGAACTCTCCTGCTTGATGGAGTAGACCCGCAGATCCTGGCCCCACAGCTGGAATACATAGCTGTCGGTGCGCTTGAAAATGTCCCCTTCGATCACGCCGGCTACCTGATTGTCGGTGACTTCCACATAATATCCGTCGCCGCTGCTCTGATCTTCTATCGGTGATCCACCTTCAGGCGCTTGGTCCTCAGGGGCCATGCCTGAATTTTTGAAGCCATGGGAGATCTGGTCCATGATCATATCAAGATTGTTCTTATACTGGGGCTTTTCATAGATGGCGGCGTTGATCCGCTGGATCAAGCTGTAATAGGGGCTGGCGGAATACCCGGAAACGTCCGGCGGGGACTGGTCATAAGGCAGGAACAGCACCAGGGCCAGTACGATCACCGCCATCCCCGCGGCGGATACGGCCAGCCACCTCCGGCGGGCACGCTGCTTCTTCTGCTTGACGATCTTCTCTTCCACGCCCTGCAGGCGTTCATCATAAGTCTTCATCAGAGATACCCTCCTTCTCAAGAAGCGTCTTTAAGGCGGTCTTGGCCCGGGCATGGAGATTGTAGACCTGCTTGGGCTTCTTCTTCATGACCTGGCAGATCTGGGCGTTGGTCAGCCCTTCAAAATAGATCAGCATCAAGACCTCCCGATAAGCGCGAGGCAAGATCTGCATGGCCGTAAATATGATCCGATTCCGTTCCCGGCGCAGCACGTCCTTCTCCAGATCGCAGCAGGACAGGACCTGCTCCACCTCAGACAAGGGCAGGTTTCGGCGGTGATGGCGGAGCTGGTCTGCACACCGGCTGCGGACGATCTTATATAAGTACGACCGCAGATGGGCCTCGTCCCAGATGTCCCGGGGCTTGACGAACAGTGTGGCGATGCTCTCTTCCACCACCTCCTCGGCGGCGGAGGCGTCCCGCAGATAGCTGTAGGCAAAGCGTACCAGCGGGTCGGAATAGGTGCGGATCAACGACTCCAGGGCAGACCGGTCGCCCTGCAGAGCCTGGTGGTAGCTACTTACACCGATGTTGGCCATTTTGATCACCTCTCACTTGTATTACGCCGGAAGTGGGGCAATTTCTCAGCAACGAAAGGTAATTTTCTCATACTATAGTACCAGCAGGCTTTGGCAGAAGTCAATCGTCCATCACATAAAATTTACATGGCCTGCCTTGACTTCCCTTCCCTGGGATCTTATAATCAAAAAAATACATGATAGCGAGGTCATGAATATGTTTTCTCAGGAACAACGCTGCGTCTATCGCAAAGGCGTGTTGGGCGAGGTGATCTGCCAGCTTCGGTTCCCTCCGATCTTGACCATCGACGCCAACGTGCCGGTCCAGTTCCAGGAAGCGATCCGGGAGGGATTCCCCCAGTATTCCACCAGGAAGGAGTCGCCTGCCCCCAAGATCACCGGCACGCCCGGCGATCTGCGCCTGGAAAACCTGCCCCAGACGATCAATTACCAGTTCGTATCCGCCGACGGCCTGTGGCGGGTGAATCTGACCAGCCGGTTCATCTCTTTGTCCTGCGCCCGGTATACCTGCTGGGAGGATTTTGCCGGTAAGCTGGACAAGCCTCTGGCCGCCTTTATCAAGATCTACAAGCCCGCCTACTTCGAGCGGGTGGGCCTGCGGTATCTGAACTTCATCTCCAGAAAGCAGCTTGAGCTGGAGGATGTCCCCTTCTCCGAGCTGATCGACCAGTGCTATCTCGGCCCTCTGGGCCAGGAGGATGTGGCGGACACCGCCGTGAAGCGCTGCAGCGTGGACCTGGAGATGGACCTGCGGGGCGGCTGCAAGGTCAAGATCCACGCAGGCCCCGGCGTGGTCAAGGTCAAGGGCAAGTCCGATAATGAGCTGAAGTTCATTTTTGACCAGGACCTGTTTATGCCCGGCCAGCTTCCCGTGAACTATTCCGCCGGCGCGCTGCAGACCCTTCACAGCCAGGCCTGGAGCATCTTCCGGGGCGCGATCAGCTCCACCCTCCACCAGGCCATGGACCCCCAGCCTGTGTGAATGATCGCTGAATGAAATGACATACTGAAGTACATAAGGAGAATTTGACCATGCCATATTTTTACGGCTTTGACATCACCTATCTGGTGCTGGTGCTCCCCTGCGTCATCCTGGCCATGTGGGCCAGCGCCAACGTCAACAGCACCTTCAAAAAGTATTCCCGTCAGCTTTCCAGCCGGTCGATCACCGGCGCGGAGGCGGCTCAGCGGGTCCTGTTCGCCAACGGTGTCCGGGGCGTTCGGATCGAGCGGGTCAGCGGCAACCTTACCGACCATTACGATCCCAGGACCAATGTTATCCGCCTTTCAGACAGCGTTTACAGCGCCACCTCCACCGCCGCGATCGGCGTGGCCTGCCACGAAGCCGGTCACGCGGTCCAGTACGCCCAGAACTACGCCCCGATCAAACTCCGGGCCGCGATCATCCCGGTCACCAATATCGGCTCCAAGCTGTCCATGCCCCTGATCTTGCTGGGGCTGGTGCTGTCGTTCATGGGGGATGTATCCTACTTCTTCATCTATCTGGGCATCGCCGCCTTTGGCTTGTCCCTGGTGTTTCAGCTGGTGACGCTGCCGGTGGAGTTCAACGCCAGTCGCCGGGCCATGGACGCGATCGAGCAAAGCGGCATCCTGACGACAGAGGAACAGGTAGGCGCCAGAAAGACCCTTACCGCCGCGGCGCTGACGTATGTGGCCGCCACTGCGGTCTCCCTGGCCCAGCTCCTGCGGCTGATCATGCTCTTCGGCGGCAGACGGCGGGACGATTAAATCAAACTCTTATCCGCCCCGGACTTGACAGCCGGGGCGGATCTCGTTATAATCTTGAAAGTTTTGATAGGAAAAGAGGATCATGAATGGATCGTTCCTTTGAGCTTTATGAGCGGATGGGCCTTTCCCGGGAGGTCTGCGCCTATGGCGAGCGGACCCTGGAGCGGATCGCCGGGCGGTTTGCGGACATCGATAAGATCGCGGAATACAACCAGGCCAAGGTGCTCTACGCCATGCAAAAGAACAAAGTCAGCGCCGGGTGCTTTGCCGCCACCACAGGCTATGGCTATGACGATGTGGGCCGGGACTGCCTGGAGCGGGTGTATGCCGATGTGTTCCACACCGAGGCGGCCCTGGTCCGGCCCCAGATCACCTGCGGCACTCACGCCCTGACGGTGGCCCTGTCTGCCAACCTCCTGCCCGGCGACGAACTGCTCTCCCCGGTGGGACTGCCCTACGATACCCTCCAGGAGGTGATCGGTATCCGGCCCAGCCCCTGCTCCCTGGCGGAGTACGGCGTTACCTACCGCCAGGTGGACCTGCTTCCCGGCGGCGCTTTCGACTATGAGGGCATCCAGGCGGCAATCAATGAAAAGACCAAGCTGATCACCATCCAGCGCTCCAAGGGCTACGCCACCCGGCCCACCTTTTCCGTGAGCCAGATCGGGGAGCTGATCGCCTTCTGCAAGTCCGTCAAGCCCGATGTGATCGTGATGGTGGACAACTGCTACGGCGAGTTCGTGGAGATGATCGAGCCTTCCGATGTGGGGGCGGATATGGTGGTGGGTTCCCTGATCAAAAACCCCGGCGGCGGCCTTGCCCCGATCGGCGGCTACATCTGCGGCACCAGGCACTGTGTGGACCGCTGTGCCTACCGACTCTCCGCGCCTGGTCTGGGCCAGGAGGTGGGCGCCAATCTGGGCCTGATGCCGGCCCTTTACCAGGGCTTTTTCCTCTCCCCCACCGTGGTGGCCGGCGCGGAGAAGGGCGCGATCTTTGCCGCCAATCTGTATGAGCCTCTTGGCTTTAAGTGCTTCCCCAATGCCAGCGAGTCCCGGCACGACATCATCCAGGCGGTGGAGCTGGGCAGTCAGGAGGCGATGGTCGCCTTCTGCAAGGGCATCCAGGCCGCCGCGCCGGTGGATGCCTATGTAGACCCGATCCCCGGGGATATGCCTGGGTATGACGCGCAGGTGATCATGGCCGCCGGTGCCTTCGTCCAAGGCTCTACTATGGAGCTGTCCGCCGACGGTCCCATCCGGGCGCCTTACGCGGTGTATTTCCAGGGCGGCCTTACCTGGGCTCACGCCAAGCTGGGCATCCTGATGAGCCTGCAAAAGATGGTGGACGCCGGGCTGGTGTCCCTTTGATACAAAAAGATCACCGGTCG
>CALXFQ010000029.1 GCA_944387625.1 uncultured Oscillospiraceae bacterium | reverse complement strand
GCTGCAATTTGAGAAAAAGGTTGGTTCAAATCCAGCGTCCGCACTGTAATTTTATTGCCACTCATGTGATAAACATGGTTGGGTTGAACGATCTCATCTGTCTGCGCATACAAGAGCATGCCAGAAACTGTGTGTGGCTGATCGCCGTACGCAACATCCTTATTCTTCACATAAGTAAATATCTGATAGAGATTTCCAGAGTGGATTGAATTAACACCATACTGGTTCTGGGTAGTATGGCCATAATACTTGGCATCAATGATCAGCGTTGTACTCCCCTTGGACAGCATAATATCTGTCTGCATAATGGGCAGCATCGAATCGAAATCATCATCCAACTGCCATGGAATTTGAGATGCACTTGCCTTAATTTCTGGATGCTCCTTGCGATAATATTCCAGGATGAATCTTTCATACAATCGGCACATCCGCTGTTCGTCTAGGAAGTCCATCAGCTTTGAGCCGCCGGTAGTATTGCTTTGAAGGAGGCCCTTAATAACCAGATAGCAGATCGATATCAGCATACGATAAGACTGGTTATTTCGATTATACTGAAGCCGCCAGTTAATATTATGTACATCGACAGGATCTACATCGCTAAAGAGAATTAACAGCTTTCGCAGTTCTTTTTTCCTGGGTTTAGAAATGTCTGAGCGAATTAGCAGTTCCATAGTAGACTTCAAAATCCGGTTCATGTAGCTGTTGACAGTAAAATCGTCATATGTGCAAACCAGCTGTTTGCGCAGCATTGATTGCGTTTTCATAGACTCGGAAATATCAATTTTGCCACGCAAAGAGGATAGGGGTTCCGTCTGAGGGATATACTCCTTACCAAGGCCCCGTTTTAGCTGAAGAGAAACACCTCTGGCGAGAATTGCTGCACACAGTTCTCCGACACTATCAAATTGTTCACCAGCAATATCCTTATACCCGTTCTCGTTCAGAACCTGAAACGCATAAGCGAGCATATAGTATATATTTTGAACAGGAATCACTTAATTGCACTCCTCAGTTTTTCAGACCAATCCTTGACCTTCAGCGGCTCATCAAACCAGTATTCTTTCAGCATGGGAATCAGCTCGTATTCAACAATCCCAGACAGTGTACGGTCAGTAATAGACTCAGTAGTCAGATTGCAGAAGTAACTGTGTCCAATACAGAATCCCTCTCCCAGAGAATCATCAGCAGAAATGGCACTATTCAGAGCTTCAACGGTATGAATCAGCTTATCAAACTTCTCATTATCCAGACTCATGCGGTAGTCAAGGAATCCATCAGTATTGAAGCCAGGACGCATTTCATAGAACGCAAAACGGCGGCGCAGCGCATAGTCCAGCATCGCTAAGCTACGGTCTGCTGTATTCATCATACCGATAATGTAAACATTCTTCGGAACTGCAAATTTCTCGTCAGAGTAAAGAAGCTGGAGTTGAATGCCACGCTTGTCGCCTTCGATCAGCATGAACAGTTCACCGAATATCTTGCTCAGATTACCGCGATTAATCTCGTCAATAATGAAGAAATAGTCGTTATCGCTGTCGATCTCGGCCTTCTTACAAAAATTGTAGAAAGCACCCTTCTTTAACTCAAAGCCAGACTCAGACGGGCGGAATCCCATGATAAAATCTTCGTAAGAATAGCTCTGGTGGAACTGGATCATCATAACCCGCTCCTGATCTTTTACGCCCATCATGGAATAGGCCAGACGTTTGGCTGCAAAAGTTTTACCAACACCAGGCGCGCCTTGGAGAATAACATTTTTCTTGGTCCGAATCAGATTGACGAGGGTATCATACTCCTCCTCGTCCATATAGACATCCTTCAGAAATTCTGCTTCATCGTAGGCAGGATATGCAACGATCTGTTCTTCCCCATCGTCATCCGTGTCAGCAGCAAACAACGCGCAAAGTTTTTCTACATAGTCTGTATAAGGAGTAATATCTGTCAGAGTTTTCAGGACAGCCTGACCACCGGGGTGGGGCCACTCCCCCTTGTGCGTCCAATTGACAGATCGACGATGGGGATAAGACGGATCAGATTCCAGATATTCATATTCGGATGTAACAACACCCCGTCCAATGATCTGGGAACGTCCTTTCTTAACAAAGACCACGTCACCGATCTTAATCTCGTTTGCAAACTGCCATGTGGCATGAGCCGCATTCATATAAGTCAATGTCGGATCGTATGTATCTTTCATTTTCAGTTTCATAGCTTTCTTGCTATCGAAAGCACGCAGATCACCAATCTCTCCCCAGCCAATAGCCATGATGCCATCTTTATAGAAAGTATCCCACATTGCAGAACCTTCCCCGGGAGTATACATCCAGTACCGAATGCTCTCTGTTTTGGTATCCGCCAAGGTATCCGGTTCATCCTCGTTGCTTTTTACACCGGCCGCACAGTATTTATAGTAGATTTGCGCGAATTCCACACTGGAGATACCGCACTTCTTAACGAAAGACATAATCTGTCCCATGCGTACAAACGGAATGTGGCTGGGCTCCATTTTCAGGAAACGCAGAACATCGATCTGATAGTCCTTGCCGTAGAAAACAGGCAGGATTTCGGGGTAGAGCATCTGGTAATATTTCAGCACCCAGACGTTGTCAATGATGGAAATATGGCTCAGTTCTTCATAAAGGGATTCATAATCTTCGATTGATGACACAAAAGTGTGCGCATCCAATATTTGGGCACCTTCGACCAAACTATCCCGAATGCTTTCAGCAACTCTGATTGCTTCTTCCTCAGATAACTTCTGGGGCTTTCCAGGAGAGCCCGTCATCCAACACTGGTTTTTCTTGTGGTAAAACAAACCGAACTTAAATGCAGAGCCACCTGCGATGCTGCCATAAATTTCACGCATCTGTGGATGGAACTCCAACATATAGCACATATTGTCCTTATTCTCAACATCGCTGTAAAACAGTCTGGTCAGCAATGCCTTACCAGAAAGATTCGCAATGGTATCAGGGCCAAACTGTTCAACGAAGGTACTGCGTAGATCGTGGTCCGTGGTCCGTAATGCTTCCATATCTTTGGCCTGTTCTGCAAACCATTCAGGGGAATACAGCAAAGCATTTCCTGCCACATTGCTCACTTTCGTCAAAAAAGCAAGATACTTTTTGAAAGCGGTTAGCGCCAAGTTAAGTTCACCGTTACCATGTGCTTTGTTGACCGTGTCAAAATTCTCATGACTTACAAGCATTTCGTACAGAGGATTGTACTCTTCGATTGTCAAATGCTCCATGATGGGCTTTTTCAAAGTAATTCCCAGCCAATCTGGCCCTTTTTCCAAGGCAGCTTCATATTTTTCGACCGTTGTGTCTTTGTATGTATGAGAAGAATAGTTTCGAAGCCAATCTGCAAAAGATACTACAGCACTCATTGGGAACACTCCTTCTCTCTAATTATATCATTATTTGTGTGTTCTTCTATTTCTTGGAGCCTGTGCAGCCATCTCATTATACTGCCGTTCGTAAGGAAAGTCAGCAAGGCTCCGTCGCAGAACCTTTCAGCACGAACAGCTCCAACAATCAGGGCGCAAACAACTTTTGCGTCCAAATCCTCTACAATCGCACCACTCATAGACTGAGTGCTCCACTCCAGGCCGCTTTCTTCCAGAATATCGGGGTACCGGTTTAAATGTAATTCCGGATTATCCTCAACGAAGCCGCTCACATCATCTATGAAATTACTGACTAAACTAGAATACGCCACAAACGGGAATTGAATTGGATGTTCTATCGTTCCATCATTTTCTGTGTCAATTACCCAGTTGCCAATCTCCGTTTGATTCAACAATGGTATGTATTTTGTTAATTTCTCAAAGCTATGCATAGGAACCCCCATTTCCAGTCACTTTTTAGTTTATTATATCTTGTTTTGCTGGCTATTTCAACTACAGTAAGGCAGATATCCCCTTACTCAACATATTCTATCAATGAATGTGTTTAATAAAACGTACTTAATCACAAAAATAGCAGAAATTTCATAATCGTCTGCAATCATTTCTCCATCGAATGGTTTCAGATACCGCAGCCAAGCAATAATCAGCAATGCAAAAGGGTACAATAAACCCCTCCCATATCCCCGCGAAACGGCATGGGAGAGGTTTTGAGCATCGAATGCAGAACCAGTGTCGTAATAATACGTTCAAACTATAATGAAATTATTTGACTGATTCTCATAAAGGAAGAGATATGCGGAAAACAAAATGCCGGCAAAAAGTTTGAAATTCCCGGTTTTTTGAAAAAGCATATTTTGGAACTATCCCCGCGGCTATCCCCCACGGCATTTTGGGTCGCTCTATTTCAAGTCAAAAAGTTAGAAAAACACCGGACTTCTTATCGAAATCCGGTGTTTTTATGGTTGCGGAGGCAGGACTCGAACCTGCGGCCTCCGGGTTATGAGCCCGACGAGCTTCCAACTGCTCTACTCCGCGATATCTTGGCGCATCTCTTGGATGCTTGAGTATTATATCACGGCAGGAACGGTTTGTCAATCATTATTTTGGCCTTCCGTTCGCTTATTTTTCTCCCCGGCCCATGTTCGCCTGTTTGGAAGGCGTTTCAGGTGGGCGTCATCAGGCTTGGGGAAAGGGCTTGGCAAAATATGGCGTATCGTGCGACAATGAATAAAGTATGACTTGAAATACAGTTGTCCCCCGGCTGGGCCGGGCGGACAAAAAAGGAGGGTACTATGACGGGGAAAACGCGGGACCGGCTGTGGCTGGGCTATGGGATCTTCCTGTCGGTGCTGACGGTGGCGGTGGGGGTCCTTTTCATCGCCCAGGCGGCGGGCATCTATTTTGGCGGCGGGACCTACACCCGGCAGATCGTGGCGGAGCATCTCAGGAAGATCACCCTGCCCAGCAGGCAGTGGATCTGGGTGTTCTCATTCTCCCCTTCCACCTTGGTGATCTGGAAGCTGTCCACAGCATCGAAGGCCTGCGCCTCCAGGTCCAGGATGCCGTCGGCGCAGACCCATGATGCCTCAGCAAAAGCGCCTAACTGTTCCAGGTATGCCTCAGGCGGCTGTGTGGCCTGGGCAGACTGGTCAGTAGGCGCCGGGTCATCGTTATTGCAGGCACAAAGGCCAACGACGGAAAATATCATCAGAAGCGTAAAAATGATCGCTCCTCTTTTCATTACAGATCCGTTCCTCCCGTCCTCTTATTGCGGTCAAATGTCCATGCTGACTTATTATATCGATCTTCCCCCAAATTTCTCAATGCATAACTTTCCAGCTTCGCCATATATCGGCACTTTGACCCTAACGGCCGACATAATTTATTCATTTTGCCTACTGGATCTGTCATATTGCCGCAGATCTTGGGAAGACGCCGGGATGGGCGGCCGGGACCGGCACGATCCTCCTTTTTCCTTGCCAGCGGACAAGAACTGGTATATACTGATAGAAAAGAAATGGAGGGAGCTTCATGGAACTGAAAGTATTGGCCGTAGGCGATGTGGTGGGCCAGCCCGGCCTGGACCGGATCGACCGGTCCCTGGGCGGTCTGCGCCGGAAGACCGGGGCGGATTTTGTGATCGTCAACGGGGAGAACGCCAGCGCTGTGGGGATCGTGCCATGGCAGGCGGAGCGGATCTTCGACGCCGGGGCGGACGTGATCACCCTGGGCAACCACAGCTTCGCCAAGCGGGACATCGTGCCCTATCTGGACGAGAACAGCCGGATCCTGCGCCCGGCCAACTACGCCCCCCAGGTCCCCGGCCGGGGCTGGGGCGTCTACCAGACCAAGGCCGGGCCGGTGGCGGTGATCGACCTGATCGGCCGGTGCGGCATGGACTACGGCCCGGACAACCCGTTTTTGATGATCGACAAGATCTTAAAGGAGGTCCAGGCCAAGATCTGCCTGGTGGAGCTTCACGCCGAGGCCACCTCGGAGAAGCTGGCTATGGGCTATATGCTCGACGGCCGGATCAGCGCATTGTGGGGCACCCATACCCATGTGCCCACCGCCGACACCATGATCCTGCCCAAGGGCACCGGGTATGTGACGGACCTGGGGATGACCGGGCCGAAAAACTCCGTGCTGGGCATCAAGCCCCATCTGTCGATCCAGAAATTCCGGGGGGATCTGACCAGCCGGTATCAGTGGGCGGAAGGCCCTACCAAGCTGGAGGCGGTGCTGTTCACCATCGACGCCGCCACCGGCCGGTGCCTGGCCGTGGAAAGGGTGGATGTGACCGATGAAGATCCTCCACGCCGCTGATCTGCACCTGGGCTCCCCTTTCGGGGGCTTCCCCCAGGACCAGGCCCAACTGCTTCGGCAAGCCCTCCGGCAGGTCCCGGGACAGCTTGCCGGGCTGTGCCGCCAGGAGGGGTGCGACCTGGTGCTCCTGGCCGGGGACCTGCTGGACGGCCTCCCCGCCCGGGAGGATCTGGAGGTCCTTGCCGCCGCTTTGGAGGAGATGGCGGTGCCGGTGTGCGTAGCGCCGGGGAACCACGACTTCCTGGCCCCCCACAGTCCCTATATCACCCGGTCCTGGCCGGGAAATGTCCACATCTTCACCGCCCCCCGGCTCACCCCCCTGCCCCTGCCCCAGCTGGACGCGGTGGTCTACGGCGCCGGGTACGACGCCATGGACTGTCCGCCCCTGCTGGAAGGCTTCCAGGCGGAGGGCCAGGCCCGGTGGCACATCGGCCTGCTCCACGGCGACCCGGCCCAGACCACATCCCCTTACTGCCCGGTGACCGCCGCCCAGGTCCGGGAGTCGGCCCTTCATTACCTGGCCCTGGGCCATATCCACCGGCAAGGCTCCTTCCGGGCCGGGGACACCTTGTGCGCCTGGCCCGGCTGTCCCATGGGCCGGGGCTATGACGAGTGCGGCCCCAAAGGCGCGCTGATCGTCACCCTGGATCAGACCTGCGCCCTTCGGCCGGTGGTCCTGGATGGCCCGGTGTTTTACGACCTGACCCTCCCAGGCGCGGATCCGGCGGCGGCGCTGGAGCAGGCCCTGCCCCCGGCAGACAGCCGGGACTTCTACCGGGTGACCTTCACCGGGGAGGCAGATCCGATCGACCTGGCGGCGTTGGCCGCCGCCTTCCCCCGGCATCCCCACCTGGCCCTTCGGGATCGGACCACCCCGCCGGTGGACCTGTGGAGCCGGGCCGGGGAGGACTCTCTGGAGGGGCTTTACTTCCAGATCCTCCGGGCCGGTCTGGAGGAAGATCCGGACCGGCGGCCGGTGGTGGAGCTGGCGGCCAAGATCTCCCGACAGCTCCTGGACGGACGGGA
Source organism: uncultured Oscillospiraceae bacterium (assembly GCA_944387625.1). Taxonomy (GTDB): domain Bacteria; phylum Bacillota; class Clostridia; order Oscillospirales; family Oscillospiraceae; genus Faecousia. The sequence goes on along the minus strand of CALXFQ010000029.1, from coordinate 6,961 downwards.
GGTGGCCCTGCCATGAAGATCTTCTCCATGACCGCCACCTTCGGCAAGCTGGACCATGCCACATTGACTTTGGAGCCGGGGCTGAACGTGATCCAGGCCCCCAACGAATGGGGAAAATCCACCTGGTGCGCCTTCCTGGTGGCCATGCTCTACGGCCTGGACACCCGGGAGCGGACGAAAAAAGGCGCGCTGGCGGAGAAGGAGCGCTATGCCCCCTGGTCCGGCGCGCCCATGTCCGGGGAGATCTGCCTGCAATGGCAGGGCCGGAACATCACGATCCAGCGCCGGAGCAAGGGCCGGATCCCTCTGGGGGACTTTCTGGCCTACGAAAGCGACACCGGCCTGCCGGTGCCGGAGCTTACCGCCGCCAACTGCGGCCAGATGCTTTTGGGGGTGGAGCGGTCCGTATATACCCAGTCGGGCTTCATCCGTTCCACGGATATGCCGGTGACCCAGAACGAGGACCTGGCACGGCGGCTCAACGCCCTGGTGACCACGGGAGATGAGGGCGCCGCCGGGGAAGATCTGGGCCGAAAACTGCGGGACCTGAAAAACAAGGTCCGCTACAACCGCACCGGCGCTCTGCCGGAAGCCCAGGCCCAGGCGGACCGGCTGAGAGAGGACCTGCGCCGTCTGGAGGAACTGAACAGCCAGGCCCGGACCCTGCGGCAGGAGCGGGACCAGCTCCTTCAACGCCGTCAGGCGCTGGAGGACCATCTGCTGGCGCTGGACTATGCCGACGCCCAGGCGGACGCCGCCCGGGTGGCCCAGGGCGTTCAGGCCCTGGCCCAGGCCCAGGCGGAATGGGACACGGCCCAATGGGCCTGCGCCGGTCTTCCCGACCGGGCCGCCGCCCAGGCCGCCCTGGACCGCCAGGTCCGGCGGCAGCTGCCCCAGCCGCCCCAGGCCCCGCCCCCCTTCCAGGGGCTGACGCCGGAGGAGGTGGCGGCCCAGGCCCAGGCGGATGCCCAGGCGCTGGAAAAAACGACGCATCCCGGGCCTCCCTGGCCCTGGCTGGCCGCCGGGGGGATCCTGGCCGCCCTGGGGATATGCTCCCTGTCCTTCCTCCCCGGCCCGGGCTGGGCGCTGATCGGTCTGGGCCTGGTCCTGGGGTCTATCGGGGCTGTCAAGGCCCTGGTCCGCCGCCGCCGGAAGCACCGGCGGCAGGCCCTGCAAACGGACCTGGCCCGGCGCTACGGCACCCCGGACCCGGAAGCCTGGCTGGCTCTGGCCCGGCAGTATGCCGCCCAATGGGCCCACTACCGCCAGGCCCTGCAGGCAGGAGAAGCAGACCGGACGGACTATGCCGCCATCCTCCGGGCCTGGGACCGGCTGGACCAAGCCGAAAAAGACCTGGCCCACCGGCAGTCCCATCTTCAGGCCCTGAAGGAGATGGCCCGGACCGCCCCGCCGCCGCCTGGGCCGGACGAGCTGACCCTTTCCCGCCGGGAAACGGACACGCTCCTTTCCCGGACCAAGGACCAGCTCGACCGGCTCCACCAGCGGCTGGGCCAGTGCCAGGGCCAGATGGAGAGCCTGGGCAGCCGGGAGACCCTCTCCCGGGACCTGGCGGCGCTGGAGGAACGGATCCGGGAGCTGGACACCACCTACGCCGCCCTGGACTACGCCCTGACGGCTCTGGACCGCGCCCAGGAGTCCCTCCGCCGCCGGTTCGCCCCCACCCTCTGCCGCCAGGCCCAGCAGATCTTCTCCCAGCTCACCGGCGGACGCTACACCCAGCTGACCCTGGGGCCGGACCTGTCGGTGCAGGCCCAGGCCCAGGGAGAGGACGGTCTGCGCAGCCACCTGTGGCGCAGTGAAGGCACGGTGGACCAGCTGTATCTGGCGGTCCGGCTGGCGGTGGCCAGGGTCCTGATCCCCCAGGCCCCCCTGGTGCTGGACGACGCCCTGGTCCGATCCGACGACCAGCGATACCGGGCCGCCCTGGACCTGCTCCGGGAGGAGGCCCGGACCCGGCAGGTGATCGTATTCTCCTGCCGCCGCCGGGATCTGCCTTAAACGAAAAAAATTTGCGTATTTTTGCCCCAGACCCTTTGAGATCCGGCCTGTTTTTCGGTATAATGGTCGCAAGACCCTGATCTTCTCCACAGCAGGCCAAAAAGGAGGCATCCGCCGTGACCATCAAGGACCTTTCCGCCCAGACCGGCTACTCCGTGGGCACCATCTCCCGGGTCCTCAACGACCACCCCAATGTCAGCGAGAAAGCCCGCAAAACGATCCTGGAGGCGGCGGCCGCCTCCGGCTTCCAGCTCAACACCAACGCCCAACAGCTCAAGCGCCAGCGGACCAACGAGGTGCTGGTGCTGGTGAAAGGCTCGGCCAACCAGCTGTTCAGCTCGCTTGTAGAGGCGATCCAGGCCCGGATGGCCGCCACCCCCTATCACCTGGTGGTGGACTATATGGACGAGTCCGCCAACGAGGTGCTCCGGGCGGTCCGGCTGGTCCGGGAGCGGAAGCCCCGGGGCCTGCTGTTCCTGGGGGGCAATCGGGAGAATTTCCTGGCAGATCTGGGCCGGATCGACCTGCCCTGTGTGGTGGTGACTTCCGACGGCTCCAGCCTTCCCTTCCGAAATCTGTCCAGCATCTGCACCGACGACCCCACGGCGGTGCGCCAGGCGCTGGAACAGCTGATCGGCATGGGCCACCGCTCCATCGCCGTGATCGGCGGTCCCCTGGAAGGGTCCGACACCTCCCGCCGCCGGTATGAAGGATGTCTGGCCGCCTTCAAGGCCCATGACCTGCCCTTCATCCCCGCCATGGACTACTGCGCCTGCCGCTACAGCTACCAGGGCGGCTACGAAGCCGCCGTGACCCTGCTGGGCCGGGGCCGGGACCACAGCGCGATCTTCTGTATGTCCGATGTGATGGCCATGGGCGCGATCCGGGCCTTGACGGATCGGGGCCTGCGGGTGCCGGAGGATGTGTCGGTGATGGGGTTCGATGGTCTGGCGATCGGGGAGTACATCGTCCCCCGGCTGTCCACCATCCGCCAAAGCGTGGAGGCCCTGGCCAGCCGGAGCGTGGAGCTTCTGCGGCAGAACTGCGAAGGGGGCCACATCTGCGTCCATGAAACGATCCCCGCCCAGATCCACTGGCGTGAGAGCACCATGTCCCTGCTGTGATGTATATTTATAATGTATATATGAAACACCGGAAGGTCCTTCAGACCTTCCGGTGTTTCTTCATTCTTCCAGCAAACACACCGCGTGGCAGGCCATGCCTTCGCCGGTGCCGGTGAAGCCCAGGCGCTCTTCGGTGGTGGCCTTCACGTTCACCCGGCCTGGGTCCAGGCCCAGGGCGGCGGCGATGTTGGATACCATGGCGGGGATGTATGGGCCGATCTTGGGCCGCTGGGCGATCATGGTCACATCGATGTTGCTCACCCGACAGCCTGTTTCCGCCACCCGGCGGCCCACCACCTTCAAAAGCTCCAGGGAGTCCGCCCCCTTGTATCTGGGGTCCGTATCCGGGAAGTGGCGGCCGATGTCCCCCAGGCCCGCCGCCCCCAGCAGGGCGTCCGCCACCGCGTGGAGCAGTACATCCGCGTCGGAGTGGCCCAGCAGGCCCTTTTCATAAGGGATCTTCACCCCGCCCAGGATCAAGTCCCGTCCCTCCACCAGCCGGTGGACGTCATAGCCATGTCCGATCCTCATTTTCTCTCCTCCAATAAAAGCTGGGCGATCTTCAAGTCCAAGGGGGTTGTGATCTTGATGTTTTGCTCGTCCCCCTCCACGATCTTCACCGACATCCCCAGCCGCTCCACGGCGGAACAGTCGTCGGTGACCTGGGCCTGGTCCGCGGCGGCCTTTGTCAGCGCCCCCCGAAGCAGATCCACGTCAAAGACCTGGGGGGTCTGGATCGCCTGCAGGGCGGCCCGGTCCAGAGTCTGCCGCACCACGCCCCCAGCCACCGTCTTGATCGTGTCCTTCACCGGGATCCCCGGGGCCGCCGCCCCATAGCTGTGGGCCGCCCGGACCACCCGGTCGATCAGCATGGGCGTGACCAGGGGCCGCGCCCCGTCCTGGACCGCCGCCAGCTCCACCTTGTCCGACAGGGCGCTCAGGCCCCGCCACACCGACTCCTGGCGGCTGCTGCCCCCTACCACCACCGCTTTGACCTTGTCATCGTCCTGGCACAGCTCGGCGATCCGGCCCAGCAGGTCCTGGCGGGTGACGATCACGATCTCCCGGATGGCGTCGGTCTGCTGAAAGGCCCGCACCGTGCGGCAGATCATCGGCTCCCCCTGCACAGGGGCCATCACCTTATCGATGCCCCCCATCCGGGAGGCGGACCCGGCGGCCACGATCACCGCGCCGCAGTATTTCAGAGGAAGTGCCTTCCGAAGCCCTTTTCCAATGGCGGACAGATCCATGGGTCACATCTCCTTTATCAGCTTTTTGAAATAGTCCCCCCGGACCATGAAGTTCTTGAACTGGTCGAAGGCGGCGCTGGCCGGGCTCATGAGCACCACGTCCCCCGGCTCCGCCGCTGCCGCCGCCGCCCGGACGGCGCTTTCAAAGTCGCCGCAGTCCCGGATCTCCGGCTGGCCCGGCACATAGCCCGGCGCCTGCTCCACCGCTTCCCGGATCTTTGGGCCGGTAGCCCCTCCCAAGAACAGCTTTTTCACATGGGCGCAGACCTCCGGCCCCAGCGCGTCGTAGGGGATGTGCTTGTCATAGCCTCCGGCGATCAGGATCACCTTCTCCGGGAAGCTGCGAAGCCCGGCGATGGTCCGGCTGGGAGAGGAGGCGATGGAGTCGTTGTAGTAGCGCACCCCGTCCTTCACCCGGACCAGCTCGATCCGGTGCTCCACGCCCCCAAAGGTCCGGGCCACCTGGCGGATCGTTTCGTCGGACACCAGTCCCTCCACCGCCAAGATCGCGGCCATGTAGTTTTCGATGTTGTGGACCCCGGGGATCAGGATGTCCCGGGTGTCCAGGACCTTTTCCCCGTCCCGGCAGATCACGCCGTCTTCCAGGCAGACCCGGGCCTTGCCCAGCCGGGAGAACCGGCTGGTAACGCCGTTGCCGGTAAAGCCCCCGGTGATGGCGTTGTCCGCGTTGACCATCAGCAGATCGTCCTTCCCCTGGAAGCGGAAGATGTTCTTCTTGGCCGATACATATTCGTCCATGTCCTTGTGGACATCCAGATGGTTGGGGGCCAAATTGGTGACCACCGCCCGCCAGGGGCTGTGGGTCATGTCCATGAGCTGGAAGGAGCTGAGCTCCACCACCGCGTAGTCCGTTTCCCGGATCTTCGGGCAGATCGGGAGCAGCGGCGTGCCGATATTGCCCCCTAAGTGGACGGTGTGCCCCTGGGCCTGGAGCATCCGGGCGATCAGGGTGGTGGTGGTGGTCTTCCCGTCAGAGCCGGTGACGGCGATCGTTTTGCAGGGACAGACTTCAAAAAACACGTCCATCTCGCTGGTGACCTTCGCCCCCTCCTCCCGCAGGGCCGCCAGGGCCGCCGGGTGCAGTCCCGGGGTGCGGAACACCAGCTCGGCCTCCACGTTTTCCAAATACCCGGGGCCAAGGGAGAGGGCGCACCCCTGGGCCTCCAGCTCCAGCACCTCCGGGTCCAGGCTTGCCCGCTCCGTTCGGTCACAGCCGATCACTTTCGCGCCGCACTGGAGCAGGAGCCGGACCAGGGGCCGGTTGCTCACCCCCAGGCCCACCACCGCCACGGTCTTCCCTGCCAGGGCGGCAAAATACGCTTCAAATTTGGATGCCAATGGTCATGCCCCATTTCCTAAAATACTGCTATAAGTATAGCCGGAAGGAAAAGAATTTGCAAGGGGATTTGACGATCCGGTATATTTGGGCTATAATAGGCCCCGGACCGGGCCGGACAGCCGCGGATGGAAGCCGAAAGGCTCCAGATGAGGAAAGTCCGGGCTCCACAGAGCAGGGATAACGGGTAACGCCCGCCGGGGGTGACCCCAGGACAAGTGCAACAGAGATATACCGCCTCGCCTGCGAGGTAAGGGTGAAAAGGTGCGGTAAGAGCGCACCCGGCCCATGGTGACATGGGTTCTACGATGTAAACTCTATCCCGGAGCAACGCCGTGGAGGGACAATGGGCCTGCTCGGTCGTCCCGAGGAGGCGGCTTGACCCCAGGAGCGATCCTGGGGCTAGATAGATGGCTGTCGAAACAGAACCCGGCTTACAGGCCCGGTCCAGGGCCGCGGCTCGTCCGCGGCCCTGTTTTTCTGTCCGGCGCAGACCCAGCTGACGCCCCCTGGCCGCCGTCCGGCACATCCCCACCACCCGGCTTTCGCAAGGGAGCACCCGTTACACATGGGGGAAGATGCTCCGTGGCCCGCGCATGACCGGGCATGGCGGATATCCTTTCGCCGCTTCGCCTGGAACACTTCAACGCTCCAGGCTCTTATCGCAATGCCCGACTTAGATCCGCAAAAACACGGGGCCAGGCTCATCGCCTGGCCCCGATCTTTATTATAGAATGGGGGCGGCGCTGAGCACCGCCCCCGGGGAAGGATATCGGGAAATTTATACGATCTTCTTTTTCTTTGTCCGAAGGGCCACCGCGGCAACGATGCTCAGCAGCATCAGCAGCAGCGCCGGCAGGAGCGGCTCGTCGCCGGTCTTGGATACCACCAGATCCAGCATCTGCGCGCCTTCATAGAACAGGTCATCGATCCGGTCCACTTCCAGCTCTTCCTCATACTCGGTGGCCAGAACGGTGTCGATCTCCTTTTTGCCTGCCTCCAGCAGAGCGGGTACGTCCCCATCCGCCGCGGCACAGATATCCACCATGCCCCAAGCCATGGCCAGCCGGATGTGATCGGCCTGCAGCTCCTGGCTGAGAGCCAGGGCTTCCTTGGCATACTGCCGCAGTTCTTCCACGGCCTTGGCCTGGATGTTGCTCAGGGGCGTGCCGTCTTGCTGCTCTCCCTGGGCAGACATCTGGCCCAGGAAG
>CALXFQ010000028.1 GCA_944387625.1 uncultured Oscillospiraceae bacterium | reverse complement strand
TGCAATTTTTGGAAATACCTCTTGCCAGCCGGCGGCAGCCGTGGTATATTCGTTTTGGAAAAAAGAAAGAGAGGTGTTTCCATTGATCGGAAGCGGACTGAAAAAACTGGCCCAGGAGCTGGGCATGAAGGTTGGCAAAGGCGTGGCCTACGGCAGCCTTCGGGGATACGCCGCCGCCTTCTCCGAAGGGGCGGGTTACAAGCAGCTGGTGTTCACCACCAAGTTCCCGGAGCCGGACCAGCGGGCGGCCCTGCTGGCGGCAGCGCAAGGGGTGGATCTTCGGAAGACCTACCGGGTGGAACAGTTGGAGGCCATGGATGACGGCATCCTGGTGGTCTTCCGGGACGATCCGGGGATCATGGCCAAGATCCGGGCGTTCCTGAACTGGTTCGTGCCTCTGCTGGTCCAATATGGCGCCACGCCTGCGAACGTGTGCACCCAATGCGGCGCCCAGATCGAGCGGGGCCGGTGGGTGCTGATCGGCGGCGGGGCCTTCTATCTCCATGATGCCTGCCTGGAAAAGATCGGCCGGGACATGGAAGCGGATCTGGAGGCGCAGAGGACGGCGGACACCGGCTCTTATGTCAGCGGCACCGTCGGCGCGTTCCTGGGCGCGGCCCTGGGCGCTGTGGCCTGGGCCGTGGTGATGTATTTCGGGTATGTGGCCTCTCTGGTGGGTCTGCTGATCGGCTGGCTGGCGAATTTGGGCTACGGTCTGCTCCATGGCAAGCAGGGCAAGGGCAAGCTGGCGGCGCTGATCTGCACGGTGATCTTCGGCGTGGCGGTAGGCACCTTCGGCGGCTATATCCTTCAGCTGGCCAAGGTGCTCTCTGAGATGAGCGTGACTTATTCCGTGGGTGAACTGCCTGCCATGCTGATGGAGCTGTTCCGGGTGGACGGCGAACTGTCCGGCGCTCTGTTCAAGGACCTGGCCCTGGGCCTGGTCTTTGCGGGGATCGGTGTGTTCGCCATGCTCTCCAGGACCAAGCGGGAGCTCTCTGCCCCCAAGATCCAGGAGCTGGAGTGATGTAAAAAAGGAGCGGCGCCGCCGCTCCTTTTTATCTGTCAAAACCTCCTTCAGGGCTTTTTGTGCCACTTCTAAGATCTCCGCCTACTCACTTGCCTCCCCCTTTGGGGGAGGTGGCAGGCCGAACGGCCTGACGGAGAGGGTGCCAGCGTTGGTTCTTGTATAGCGCTTTCAAAATACGGAAGGTGGCTGCCCTCTCAGCCACAGGGCTTTCAGCCCTGTGCCAGTGCGCTGCGGCGCGCCCGGTCGCGGCTCTGACGGTCCACCGGACCGTCATTCACTACCGCGACTTCGCTTTGCTCACCCCCCAAAGGGAGAGCCAAGTGACTTGGTGGAAGGGCGAGGCGCGGCCGCTCCTTTTTGTGCCGCTGAAAAAGTCTTTGACATATCCCGCGGCGGCGGGTATAATAGTAGAAAAACCAAAGGAGCGATCCATATGCATCTCGATCACGATCACGGCCAGGAGGGCGTCCACGTCCACGACCATGGTCATACCCATACCCACGAGCACACCCACGACGGGGTGGCCCACAGCCACGAGCATACCCATGTCCACAGCCATGAGCATACCCATCCCCATGACCATGACCATCTCCACGCCGACGGCCAGGCCCATGAGCACAGCCACGAGTGCGCCTCCGGCTGCGCCGGGTGCCAGACCCCCTGCGCCCACACCCCCATGGAGGAGCTGCTGGCGCTGATGAAGTATATGGTGGGCCACAACGCCGCCCACGCCAAGGAGCTGGCGGACCTGGCGGTCCAGCTGGAGAAGGCCGGCAGCCATGTGGCTTACGAGCAGGTGATGGCGGCGGTGTCCGACTTTGAAAAGGGCAACCTGCGGCTGAGCACGGTGCTGGCCAGCCTGGACGTGAAGTGAGGGCAGCGCCATGTGTCTTTCCACAGTCTATAGAAACACCATCGATCCCGCGGCGATCCTGATGAAGAACGTGATGACCATCGAATGTCGGGACGGCAAGGTGATCGTCACCGATCTGATGGAGCGCCAGCTGGAGATCCCCGGCACCCTGGACCGGGCCGATCTGGTCAACGGTTATGTGATCGTCAGGGAAGCGGAATAAGACCATCGCCCGGCAGACAATGTCTGCCGGGCGATATTTGCGGAGGCGGCCTGAAAGACCGGACCGGGAAGAGAACGCCGAAAAACGAAAAAAACACCATTGACAAATCCTTGTCCATGGTGTAAAATGGTCTTCCATACTGTGGGGGTCTGCGCTTCGGCCCATCCTCCCCAGCATGGTCATTGTAACACGTCAGGGCCAGGTTGTCAAGAAGAAAGTTGAGCAAAATCAACAACCGCTCCGGGCGTATCAAAAGTAAGCTACACACATATTCGTAAGAAAGGCTGTGATGAATCAGATGGCAATGGTCAAGGACGTGCAGTTCGGCAAGACCATGCGTAAGTCTTACGCAAAGTATGAGGAGATCCTTCAGATCCCCAATATGCTCAAGATCCAGAAGGACTCCTATCAGTGGTTCCTGGACGAGGGCCTGCGGGAGGTCTTCAAGGATGTGGGCACCATCACGGACTTCTCCGGTAAACTGGAGCTGAGCTTCCTGGATTACTCCATGAACGAGCCGCCCAAGTATACCATCGAGGAGTGCAAGGAGCGAGATGCCACCTATGCCCGGCCCATCAAGGTGCGGGTGCGGCTGCGCAACACCGAGACCGACGAGATCAAGGAGCAGGAGATCTTCATGGGAGATTTCCCCATCATGACCAATGGTGGTACCTTCGTGATCAATGGTGCCGAGCGTGTCATCGTTTCTCAGATCGTCCGCAGCCCCGGTATGTACTACGGCCACGAGGTGGACAAGGCGGACCAGCATACCTACACCGCCACCGTGATCCCCTATCGGGGCGCCTGGCTGGAGTATGAGACCGACAACAACGATGTGTTCTGGGTCCGGATCGACAAGAATCGGAAGCTGCCCATCACCAGCCTGATCCGCACCCTGGGCGTGGATACCGATGAGAAGATCAAGGCCCTGTTCGGCGAGGACAAGCGGATCCTGGCTTCCCTGGAGAAGGACGCCTGCAAGACCCGGGAGGAGAGCCTGCTGGAGATCTACCGGCGGCTGCGTCCTGGCGAGCCGCCTACGGTGGAGACCGCCACCGCCCATCTGGAGGGCCTGCTGTTCGACCCCCGGCGCTACGATGTGAGCAAGGTGGGCCGGTATAAGTTCAATAAGAAGATGGACATTTGGAGCCGTCTGTCCGGCCAGGAGGCCGCCGAGCCGATCGCCGATCCCATGACCGGCGAGATCCTGGTCATGGCCGGCGACATCATCACCCGGGACATGGCCCACAGCCTGAGCGCCAAGGGCGTCAATGAGGCCGTGGTGAAGGTGGGCGACAGCCTGGTGAAGGTGTTCTCCAACGGCATGGTGGACATGGCCGGGTTCGTGGACTTCGATCCCAAGGACTACGGCATCCGGGAGAAGGTCCGGTTCGATGTGCTCAGACAGATGCTGGAAACTGTCCCTGCCGACGGCTGGGCGGAGGCCATCGAAGAGCGCCGGGAGGAGCTGATCCCCAACCACATCACCGTGGAGGACATCATGGCCTCCATCAACTACCTTAACTGCGTGGCCATGGGCATCGGCATCCCCGATGACATCGACCACCTGGGCAACCGCCGGCTGCGGTGCGTAGGCGAGCTGCTGCAGAACCAGTTCCGGATCGGCTTCAGCCGTCTGGACCGGGTGATCCGGGAGCGGATGACCGTCCAGGATCTGGACGCCGTCACCCCCCAGAGCCTGATCAACATCCGGCCGGTGACCGCGGTGATCAAGGAGTTCTTCGGCTCCAGCCCCCTGTCCCAGTTCATGGACCAGAACAACCCCCTGGCCGAGCTGACCCACAAGCGGCGTCTGTCCGCCCTTGGCCCCGGCGGTCTGAGCCGGGAGCGGGCCTCCTTCGACGTCCGGGATATCCACTACACCCACTATGGCCGGATGTGCCCCATCGAGACCCCCGAAGGTCCCAACATCGGCCTGATCAACTATCTGGCCACCTTCGCCAAGATCAACGAGTACGGCTTCGTGGAGGCCCCCTATCGGAAGGTGGACAAGGCTACCGGCTTCGTCACCGACATCGTGGAGTATATGACTGCCGATGTGGAGGACGATTACTACATCGGCCAGGCCAGTGAGCCTTTGGACGAGAACGGCTGTCTGTCCAATGCCCGTATCACCTGCCGTCACCGCAACGAGATCATCGAGGTGGACCGGGGCATGATCGACTATATCGATGTGTCCCCCCGGATGATGATCTCCATCGCCACCTCGTTCATCCCCTTCCTGCAAAATGACGACGCCAACCGTGCCCTGATGGGCGCGAATATGCAGCGCCAGGCCGTGCCTCTGCTGACCACCGAGCCGCCGATCGTTGCCACCGGCATCGAGCATAAGGCCGCCGTGGACTCTGAGGTCTGCATCAAGGCCAAAGGCCCCGGCGTGGTCACCGCCGTTTCCGCCACGGACATCGTGGTCCGCTATGACGACGGCGAGGTCTGCGACCACAAGCTGACCAAGTTCGCCCGGTCCAACGCCGGCACCTGCGTCAACCAGCGGCCCATCGTGGTGGTGGGCGAGCGGGTGGACACCGAGCAGATCATCGCCGACGGTCCTTCCTGCTCCGGCGGCGAGGTGGCCCTGGGCAAGAACGTGCTGATCGGCTTCGTCACCTGGGAAGGCTACAACTACGAGGACGCCATCCTGCTCAATGAGCGGCTGGTCCGGGAGGATGTGTTCACCTCCATCCACATCGAAGAGCATGAGACCGAGGCCCGGGACACCAAGCTGGGGCCGGAGGAGATCACCCGGGACATCCCCAACGTGGGTGAGGACACCCTCAAGGATCTGGACGAGAACGGCATCATCCGCATCGGCGCTGAGGTCCACTCCGGCGACTACCTGGTAGGCAAGGTCACGCCTAAGGGCGAGACCGAGCTGACCCCCGAGGAGCGGCTCCTGCGGGCGATCTTCGGCGAAAAGGCCCGGGAGGTCCGGGATACCTCGCTGAAGGTGCCGCACGGCGAGAGCGGCATCGTGGTGGATGTGAAGGTGTTCACCAAGGAGAACTCCGACGAGCTGGCCCCCGGCGTCACCAAGTCCGTCCGGGTCTACATCGCCCAGAAGCGGAAGATCTCCGTGGGCGACAAGATGGCCGGCCGTCACGGCAACAAGGGCGTGGTCTCCCGGGTCCTGCCGGAAGAGGATATGCCCTTCCTGCCTGACGGCACCCCCCTGGACGTGGTGCTCAACCCCCTGGGCGTGCCTTCCCGTATGAACATCGGCCAGGTGCTGGAAGTGCATCTGGGCTACGCCGCCAAGGCCCTGGGCTGGAAGGTGGCTACGCCGGTGTTCGACGGCGCCAACGAGAAGGACATCCGGGACACCCTGAAGCTGGCCGGTCTGCGGGAAGACGGCAAGACCGTGCTCTATGACGGCCGTACCGGTGAGCCCTTCGACAACCTGGTCACCGTTGGCTACCCCTATTACCTCAAGCTCCACCACCTGGTGGATGATAAGATCCATGCCCGTTCCACCGGCCCCTACGCCCTGGTCACCCAGCAGCCGCTGGGCGGCAAGGCCCAGTTCGGCGGCCAGCGGTTCGGCGAGATGGAAGTCTGGGCCCTGGAGGCGTACGGCGCCGCCTATACGCTCCAGGAGATCCTCACCGTCAAGTCCGACGATGTCAACGGCCGTGTGAAGACCTACGAGGCGATCGTCAAAGGCGCCAACATCCCCAAGCCCGGCGTGCCGGAGTCTTTCAAGGTCCTGGTCAAGGAACTGCAGGCCCTGTGCCTGGATATCCGGGTGCTGGACGAGCAGGGCAACGAGATCGAGCTCAAGGATGAGGATGAGGACGAGGAGATCGTCTACACCGGCAGCCATGAGGAGGAGCTGGTGGTGGGCACCACCGACGAGGTCCTGGACGCGGGCTTCGTGATCGACGAGGACAGCCCGGACGATATCATGGATGTGTTCAGCGATGTGGAAGACGGCGCTGACAGCGACGAATATTAAGGAGGCGTGTTACATGGCAGATGCCACCTTTGATGCGATCAAGATCGGTATCGCATCTCCGGAGATCATCCGGAAGTGGTCCTACGGCGAGGTCCGTAAGCCGGAGACCATCAACTACCGCACCCTCAAGCCCGAGCGGGACGGATTGTACTGCGAGAAGATCTTCGGACCCACCAAGGACTGGGAGTGCCACTGCGGCAAGTATAAGAAGATCAAGTACAAGGGCAAGATCTGCGATCGCTGCGGCGTTGAGGTCACCAAGGCCAAGGTCCGCCGGGAGCGGATGGGCCATATCGATCTGGCCGCCCCCTGCAGCCATATCTGGTATTTCAAGGGCATCCCCTCCCGGATGGGCCTGATCCTGGACATCAGCCCCAAGGTCCTGGAGAAGGTGCTGTACTTCGCGGCCTATATCGTCACCGACCCCGGTGACGCGCCCCTGAGCCTGAACCAGGTGCTCACCGAGAAGGAGTACCGGGATATGCGGGAGAAGTACGAGGACGATTTCCAGGCCGGTATGGGCGCCGAGGCCGTGAAGAAGCTCCTGGAGCAGATCGACCTGGAGGAGCTGTCCAAGCAGCTCCGGGAAGAGCTGAAGACCGCTTCTTCTCAGAAGAAGCTCCGGCTGGTCAAGCGGCTGGAAGTGGTGGAAGCCTTCCGGGAGTCCGGCAATAAGCCCAGCTGGATGATCATGGATGTGCTGCCGGTGATCCCCCCGGAGATCCGGCCCATGATCCAGCTCGACGGCGGCCGGTTCGCCACCTCCGACCTGAACGATTTGTACCGCCGGGTGATCAATCGGAACAACCGTCTGAAGCGGCTGATCCAGCTCCACGCCCCGGACATCATCATCCGCAACGAGAAGCGGATGCTCCAGGAGGCGGTGGACGCCCTGATCGACAACGGCCGCCGCGGCCGGGCCGTTACCGGCGCCAACAACCGGGCGCTCAAGTCCTTGTCCGATATGCTCAAGGGCAAGCAGGGCCGTTTCCGCCAGAACCTGCTGGGCAAGCGTGTGGACTACTCCGGCCGTTCCGTCATCGTGGTCGGCCCGGAGCTGAAGCTGTACCAGTGCGGCGTGCCTAAGGAGATGGCCATCGAGCTGTTCCGGCCCTTCGTTATGAAGAAGCTGGTATCCGATGGGCTGGCCAACAACATCAAGTCCGCCAAGAAGATGATCGACAAGGGCAAGACCGAGGTCTGGGACGCGCTGGACGAGATCATCAAGGACCGTCCCGTCATGCTCAACCGCGCGCCGACGCTGCACCGTCTGGGCATCCAGGCCTTTGAGCCGATCCTGGTGGAGGGGCGCGCCCTGAAGCTGCACCCCCTTTGCTGTACCGCCTTCAACGCCGACTTTGACGGCGACCAGATGGCCATCCACGTGCCGCTGTCCGCCGAGGCCCAGGCCGAGGCCCGGATGCTCATGCTCTCGGCCAACAACCTGCTGCGGCCCCAGGACGGCAAGCCCGTCACCGTGCCTACGCAGGACATGATCCTGGGCGCTTACTACCTGACCTACACCCGTCTGGGCAAGGCCGAGAAGGGCGGCGAGGAAGTGGTGATCGCCGATCCCGGCGATACCGCCTGGTCCGTCAACGACGTGGTGGACGCCGACGAGTTCCTGGCTGTGAACAAGCAGCTCAAGGCCGAGGGCAAGACCCAGGCAACCTTCAAGCCCCGGCACGCCTATTCCAGCGTGGACGAGGCGATCGCCGCCTACGCCGACGGGGATATGGGCCTTCATGCCCCGATCCTGGTGCGGATGGTCCGGGAAGTGCAGGGCCGTAAAGTCGCCCGCCTGATCACCGCCACCGTGGGCCGCCTGATCTACAACGAGCCGATCCCCCAGGACCTGGGCTTCGTGGACCGGTCCGACCCGGTTCACGCCTTCGACCTGGAAGTGGACTTCCTGGTGGACAAGAAGCAGCTGGGCAAGATCATCGACAAGTGCATCCGGGTCCACGGCTTCACCATCGCCACCGAGATGCTGGACAGGATCAAGGCCCTGGGCTACAAGTATTCCACCAAGGGCGCCATCTCCGTGTCCATCGCCGACATGGTGGTGCCCGCGATCAAGTATGAGCTGGTGAAAAAGGCCGAGGACAAGGTGGTGGAGATCGAGAATTTCTACCGCCAGGGCTTCATCACCAACGAGGAGCGCTACCGGCTGGCGGTCCAGCAGTGGGATCGCACCACCGCCGAGGTCACCGGCGCTCTGCAGGGCAACCTGGACGAGTTCAACCCCATCTATATGATGGCCGACTCCGGCGCTCGTGGCTCCATGGCCCAGATCCGTCAGCTGGCCGGTATGCGCGGCCTGATGGCCGATACCACCGGCCGCACCATCGAGATCCCGGTCAAGGCCAACTTCCGTGAAGGTCTGTCCGTCCTGGAGTACTTCATCTCCTCCAGAGGCGCTCGAAAGGGCATGACCGATACCGCTCTTCGTACCGCCGACTCCGGCTACCTGACCCGCCGGATGGTGGACGTGAGCCAGGATGTGATCATCCGCCAGCACAACTGCGGCACCACCAACGGCATTTGGGTGGGCGCGGTGTACGATAAGAACGGGGACATCGTGGACTCCTTCGGCAACCGGATCCGGGGCCGTTATCCTGTCAACGATGTGTGCCACCCGGTCACCGGCGAGCTGATCCACTCCAAGGACGTGATGATGATGCCCGAGGACGCGGCCAAGTTCGAGGCCGCCGGCATCGACAAGATCTATATCCGCACCATCCTGGGCTGCCGCGCCCGGGTGGGCGTGTGCGCCAAGTGCTACGGCATGAACCTTGCCACCTCCAAGGAAGTGGACCTGGGCGAGGCCGTAGGCATCATCGCCGCCCAGTCCATCGGCGAGCCTGGTACCCAGCTGACCATGCGTACCTTCCACTCCGGCGGCGTGGCCGGTGACGATATCACCCAGGGCCTTCCCAGAGTCGAAGAGCTGTTCGAGGCTCGCCGGCCCAAGAAGATGGCCCAGATCTCTGAGATCACCGGCGTGGTGTCCATCGACGATACCCACCGTACCGCTCTGCGGAACATCACCATCACCGCCGACGACGGGGAAGTGAAGATCTACCAGGTGCCTTACTCCGTGGGCCTGAAGGTCCAGCACGGCAAGCGGGTGAACAAGGGCGACCCGATCACCGACGGCGCTCTCTATCCCCAGGACGTGCTGCGGATCTCCGGCGTGGAGGCGGTCCAGGATTACCTGGTCCAGTCCGTCCAGGCCGTGTACCGTCAGCAGGGCGTGGAGATCAACGATAAGCACATCGAGGTGATCATCCGCCAGATGATGCGCAAGGTCCGTGTGGAAGATCCCGGCGACTCCACCCTCCTTACCGGCACGGTGATCGACACCTTCGAGTTCGAGGACGCCAACGCGGCGGTCCAGGCCCGGATCGATGCCGGGGAAACGGACCTGAAGCTGGCCACCGCCTCCGCGGTGCTGCTGGGCATCACCAAGGCTGCCCTGGCCACCGACTCGTTCCTGTCCGCCGCCTCCTTCCAGGAGACCACCAAGGTCCTTACCGACGCCGCCATCAAGGGCAAGGTGGACCACCTGGTGGGCCTGAAGGAGAACGTGCTGATCGGCAAGCTGATCCCTGCCGGCTCCGGCATGATGGCCTACCGGGACTACAAGCCCGGCGCGACCCCTGAGAGCCGTCTTCCCGAGGACGCGGTGGGTCTGGCCGAATAAACTGACCTGTGCTGGGCTGCCGCCATGCGGCAGCCCAGTATTTCGTTGGTCCGGGGCAGGGGAGCGGGCCTGCCTCTGCCGGACGGAGACCATGGGCGTCCTGGGGCGGACGGCCGGATACCGGCAATATCACAGAAATATTTAAAGAATTTTTGTTGACTTTTTCGGAAAAATGCGTATAATACATTCCTGTATGGACACTAAAGATCAACTCAAAGATCCCCGTCACGGGGAATTGGCAGAACTTTACGGTCGCCGGGTGGTAGTTGGAGCCAAGCAGCTCCGCAAAGCCCTGGAAAATGACCGGGCCGTCTTCGTGTATCTGGCGGAAGACGCCGATCCTGCCATCACTGCCGCTCTTGAGCAGCAGTGTCAAGTTCATAATGTCCCTTATGCCTGGATCCCCAACATGGGGGAGCTGGGCCGCGCCTGCGGCATCGACGTAGGCGCCGCGGCTGCCGCCGCTGTACGCTGATCTGACCG
Source organism: uncultured Oscillospiraceae bacterium (assembly GCA_944387625.1). GTDB lineage: Bacteria > Bacillota > Clostridia > Oscillospirales > Oscillospiraceae > Faecousia. Next base: position 4,739 of record CALXFQ010000028.1, on the reverse strand, counting down.
GGCATCGCCCGTTTGGATAAATACCCGCCGAAAGGCGAGAATGAAAGAAAGGAGAAATGTAATGCCTACTTTTAACCAGCTCGTTAAGAATGGCCGTAAGCAGGTCACCTACAAGTCCACCGCTCCTGCTCTGCAGAGAGGTCTGAACACCCTGGAGAACAAGGCGACCACCCTGCCTTCCCCCCAGAAGCGTGGCGTCTGCACTGCCGTTCGTACCACCACCCCCAAGAAGCCGAACTCCGCGCTGCGTAAGATCGCCCGTGTGCGTCTGACCAATGGCATGGAAGTTTCCGCTTACATTCCCGGTGTTGGTCACAACCTGCAGGAGCACTCCGTGGTGCTGATCCGCGGCGGCCGTGTCAAGGACCTGCCCGGTGTTCGTTACCACATCATCCGCGGCACTCTGGATACCCAGGGCGTGCAGAATCGGATGCAGGCGCGCTCCAAGTACGGCGCGAAGCGTCCCAAGGCCGGCAAGAAGAAGTAAGCTCTTCCCGACCGATCAAACCTGACTTTTTCCCTACGCCCGTTCGCAAGGCGAAGCCTTGCCAAAGCGTTTTTATATAGATGTAAAAACCTCTGGCCAGGCACAACGAAAGTTCCACTTTCGAGTACCGATGAAATCATTATTTTATGAAGGAGGGAAGCAAAGTGCCCAGAAGAGGTAATGTTCCCAAGAGAGAGGTCCTTCCGGATCCTCAGTATAATTCCGTTCTGGTTACCAAGCTCGTCAACAGCATCATGCTCGACGGCAAGAAGGGCGTGGCCCAGAAGGTCGTCTACGGTGCTTTCGAGATCGTTGAGAACAAGACCGGCAAGAATGGCCTGGAAGTGTTCCAGCAGGCGATGGAGAACATCATGCCTGCCGTGGAGCTGAAGGCCCGCCGTGTAGGCGGCGCCACCTACCAGGTGCCTATCGAAGTCCGCGCCGATCGCCGGCAGACCCTTGGCCTGCGTTGGCTGACCACTTACAGCCGCAACCGCAGCGAGAACACCATGCGGGAGCGTCTGGCTGCCGAGATCATGGATGCTGCCAACAACACCGGCGCCGCTGTGAAGAAGCGTGAGGACGTCCACAAGATGGCCGAAGCCAACAAGGCGTTCGCCCACTTCCGCTGGTAATAAAGGAGTATCCTAGATGGCAAGACAGTATTCTCTGGAGAATACCAGAAACTTCGGCATCATGGCCCACATCGATGCCGGTAAGACCACCACTACCGAGCGTATCCTGTTCTACACCGGCAAGAACTACAAGATCGGTGAGACCCACGACGGCTCCGCCACCATGGACTGGATGGCCCAGGAGCAGGAGCGTGGCATCACCATCACTTCCGCCGCTACCACCTGCTTCTGGAAGGGCTGCCGGCTGAACATCATCGACACCCCGGGCCACGTGGACTTCACCGTGGAGGTGGAGCGGTCCCTGCGTGTGCTGGACGGCGCTGTCACCGTTCTGTGCGCCAAGGGCGGCGTGGAGCCCCAGACCGAGACCGTTTGGCGTCAGGCCGACGAGTACAAGGTCCCCCGGATGATCTACGTCAACAAGATGGACATCCTGGGCGCTGACTTCTACCGGGTCATGCAGATGATCGATGACCGGCTCAAGTGCAACGCCGTGGCGATCCAGCTGCCCATCGGGTCCGAGTCCTTCTTCAAGGGCAATATCGACCTGGTGGAGATGAAGGCCAACATCTTCTACGATGACCTGGGCAAGGACGTCCGTGTGGAAGAGATCCCCGAGGATATGGTGGATCTGGCCAACGAGTATCGTGAGAAGCTGATGGACGCCGTGTCCACCTTCGACGACGATCTGGCCATGATGTACCTGGAGGGCGAAGAGATCCCTGTGGACATGATCAAGGCGGCGATCCGGAAAGCCACCATCGCCAACGAGATGGTCCCCGTGGTCTGCGGCACCTCCTACAAGAACAAGGGCGTGCAGCAGGTCCTGGACGCTGTGGTGGATTATATGCCCAGCCCCCTGGACAAGAAGGGCATCGGCGGCGTCAACCCCGAGACCGAGGAAGAGGACTTCCGTCCCGCTTCCGACGAGGCGCCTTTCTCCGCCCTGGCCTTCAAGATCGCTACCGACCCCTATGTGGGCAAGCTGTGCTACTTCCGTGTCTACTCCGGCGTGCTGGAGAAGGGCACCACCGTGCTCAACTGCACCAAGGGCACCAAGGAGCGTATGGGCCGGATCCTGCAGATGCACGCCAACCACCGGGAGGACATCGACGTGGTCTACGCCGGTGACATCGCCGCTGTGGTAGGCGTGAAGAACACCACCACCGGTGACACCTTCTGCGACGAGGATCATCCCATCATCCTGGAGTCCATGGTCTTCCCCGAGCCTGTTATCGAGGTGGCCATCGAGCCCAAGACCAAGGCCGGTCAGGAGAAGATGGGCATCGCTCTGTCCAAGCTGGCAGAAGAGGATCCCACCTTCCGGACCTACACCAACAAGGAGACCGGGCAGACCATCATCGCCGGTATGGGCGAGCTGCACCTGGAGATCATCGTGGACCGTCTGCTGCGGGAGTTCAAGGTGGAAGCCAACGTTGGCGCTCCCCAGGTGTCCTACAAGGAGACCATCCGCAAGTCTGTGGAGCAGGATACCAAGTACGCCCGTCAGTCCGGCGGTAAGGGCCAGTACGGTCACGTCAAGATCCGTGTGGAGCCCAACGAGCCTGGCAAGGGCTACGAGTTCATCAACGAAGTCGTGGGCGGCGCGATCCCCAAGGAGTATATCCCCGCGGTGGATGCCGGTATCCAGGGCGCTATGGAGGCCGGTGTGCTGGCTGGCTATCCTGTGGTGGACGTGAAGGTCACGCTGTACGACGGCAGCTACCACGAGGTGGACTCCTCCGAAATGGCCTTTAAGATCGCCGGTTCCATGGCGTTCAAGGAAGCCTGCCGGAAGGCCAACCCCACTATCCTGGAGCCGATCATGAAGGTCTCCGTCACCGTGCCGGATGAGTACATGGGCACCGTGATCGGCGACATCACCGCCCGCCGCGGCAACATCCTGGGCCAGATCACCCGTACCGGCGCGGTCCAGATCGATGCCAACGTGCCTCTGGCGGAGATGTTCGGCTACGCTACCGACCTGCGCAGCAAGACCCAGGGTCGTGGCAACTACTCCATGGAGCCCAGCCACAACTCCGAGCTGCCCAAGTCCAAGACCGAGGAACTGGTCAAGGCCCGGTCCAGAGATTGATTTTTCGCCCCTATTTTAAAATTTTTCTTGTGTTTCTTTCGGGTTTGTAGTATAGTGTATACGATGCCTGAGAGGGCTCAAACAAGTCAATATTTGAATGGCCCCGCCATTCATCAACTAGGAGGAGATTCCAATGGCCAAGCAAAAATTTGAAAGAACCAAGCCCCACGTCAACATTGGCACCATCGGCCACGTTGACCACGGCAAGACCACGCTGACCGCCGCCATCACCAAGTATCTGGCGATGAAGGGTCAGGCTGAGTTCGAGGACTACGCTTCCATCGACAAGGCTCCCGAGGAGAAGGCTCGTGGTATCACGATCAACACCGCTCACGTTGAGTACCAGACCGACGCCCGGCACTATGCCCACGTCGACTGCCCGGGCCACGCCGACTATATCAAGAACATGATCACCGGTGCTGCCCAGATGGACGGCGCGATCCTGGTCATCGCTGCTACCGACGGCCCCATGGCTCAGACCAAGGAGCACCTGCTGCTGGCCCGTCAGGTCGGCGTGCCCTCCATCGTCGTGTTCATGAACAAGGCTGACCTGGTTGACGACGAGGAGCTGCTGGAGCTGGTTGAGATGGAGATCCGTGAGACTCTGTCCTTCTACGAGTTCCCCGGCGACGATGTGCCCATCATCAAGGGTTCCGCTCTGAACGCCCTGATCTCCGAGTCCAAGGACGTGAACGCTCCCGAGTATGCTTGCATCAAGGAACTGATGGACGCTGTTGACGACTATATCCCCACTCCCGACCGTAAGGCTGACCAGCCCTTCCTGATGCCCGTTGAGGACGTCTTCACCATCTCCGGCCGTGGTACCGTTGCTACCGGTCGTGTGGAGCGTGGCGTCGTCAAGAAGAACGAGCCCGTGGAAATCGTTGGCCTGCGTGAGGACAAGCTGAGCACCGTCGTGACCGACATCGAAATGTTCCACAAGCTGCTGGACTACGCAGAAGCCGGCGACAACATCGGCGCTCTGCTGCGTGGTATCGACAAGAAGAACATCGAGCGTGGCCAGGTTCTGTGCAAGCCCGGCTCCATCCACCCCTACACCAAGTTCGCTGGCCAGGTTTACGTCCTGTCCAAGGAAGAAGGCGGCCGTCATACCCCCTTCTTCAACAACTATCGTCCCCAGTTCTACTTCCGTACCACCGACGTGACCGGCATCATCTCCCTGCCCGAGGGCGTTGAGATGTGCATGCCCGGCGACAACGTGGTCATGAACGTGGAGCTGATCACCCCCATCGCCATCGAGAAGGGCCTGCGTTTCGCTATCCGTGAGGGTGGCCGTACCGTCGGCTCCGGCGTGGTCACCGAGATCTACGAGTAATTCTTGGTCCTTTCAAAGTCCCCCGGTCTGCCGGGGGACTTCTTTTTGCCCAAGGCATAAAAAACGGCTGTATCTCTAAGGATACAGCCGTTTCAGAGCGTCAAAAAAGCCTTGCAGAGTTTGCCGTCCGCAGACGGCATCTCCATTGCCCCAAAGCCCCGAAGGGGCTTTTCGACAGGCTAAAAC
>CALXFQ010000027.1 GCA_944387625.1 uncultured Oscillospiraceae bacterium | reverse complement strand
CCACCGGCCACCAGCACACCGAGATCCGGGGCGCCAAGGAAGCCACCTGCACCGAGGACGGCTACACCGGCGACACCTACTGCACCGACTGCAATGAGAAGATCGCCTCCGGCGAGGCCATCTCCGCCACCGGCCACCACTATGAAGATGGTGTGTGCACCGACTGCGGCGAGGAAGATCCGGACTATGTGGAGCCCAGCCAGCCCAGCCAGCCCAGCGAACCCACCCAGCCCAGCGAGAGCACCGATCCCACCGATCCCGGCGTGCCTGGCACCGGCGACCTGGGGATGATCCCTGTGTTCATCCTGGTGATCGCCCTGGCCGCCACCGCGCTCGTTGTGGTGCTGAAGAAAAAGACCGTTTGACAGACGGGTGCCTTCTTCGGAAGGCACCCACCAATACCCTTTATCAAAGGAGGAACAGCGACTGTGAAACGACCTGTTCGGAATCCAGGGATTACTCTGCGCCGGAGCCTGGCGCTGGTGCTGGCCCTGGTACTGGTGTTCTTCTGTATGCCCACCTTTACGGGCCTGGTCCAGGCGGCGCCGGTGGAGTACGAGATCTACCCCACGCCCCATCTGATGGAGTATCTGGATGGGACCTACATCATCCGCAACGAAGTGAACGTGGTCTATGACAACGGCATCGACCAGGCCACCAAGGACCGTCTGGAGGAGATCGTCGCCCTGAAAAGCGACCTGACCCTTACCGAGTCCCAGGCCATCGTTCCCGGCAAGACCAACATCCTGGTGGGCATCGACGGCTCCGGCGGGTATGTGGATACCTACGCCGAAGACATCGCCCTGACCACCGAGGACCTGTACAGCAACACCGACGCCTATCTGCTCCACAGCGAGGACGGCGTGATCACCGTGGTGGGCCGGAGCACCGACGCCGCCTTCTACGGCCTGACCAGCCTGTACCACATCGTCAAGCAGATGGACAGCTACACCATCCGCAACTTCCACATGGAAGACTGGGCGGACGTTGCCACCCGCGGCACGATCGAGGGCTACTACGGCAACCCCTGGTCGGTGCAGGATCGGTGCGACGTGATGACCTGGGGCGGCTACTATAAGCTCAACGCCTACATCTACGCCCCCAAGGACGACCCCAAGCACAATTCCGAATGGCGGGAGCTGTACACCGACGAAGAGATCGAAAACGAGATCAAGCCCATGGCAGAGGCGGGCAACGCTTCCAAGTGCCGGTTCGTCTTCGCCCTCCACTGCTTCATGTACGATCCGATCCGATTCGACAGCAACTACGAAGCGGACCTGGCCGTGGTCCAGGCCAAGTTCACCCAGGTGATCGAGGCCGGTGTCCGGCAGATCGCCATCCTGGCCGATGACGCCGCTGGTGTCGGCGCGGCCAACTACCAGAAGTTCCTGGTGGACATGACCGACTGGATGGAGGAAATGCGCGAGACCTATCCGGACCTGAAGATGAACCTGCCCTTCGTGCCGGTGGAGTACTACACCTCCTACCAGGGCTACTTCTCCGGCTTCCCGGAGAACGTGCAGATCGTCATGACCGGCAACGGCGTCTGGGGCCAGACCAGCGTCAACTTTACCGAGACCTTCTATAATAATGTAGGCCGCGGCCCCTTCATGTGGATCAACTGGCCCTGCTCCGATGCCTCCAAGAACAACCTGATCATGGGCGGCTACGACTACTTCCTCCATCCCGGCGTGGATCCGGACAAGCTGGAAGGCATCGTGCTCAACCCCATGCAGCAGTCCGAGCCCAGCAAGGTGGCCATCTTCGGCAACGCCTGCTACTGCTGGAACATTTGGGAGAGCGTGGAAGAGGCGGACGCCGCCTGGGAAGCCTCCTTCAAGTATGTGGACCACAACTCCGCCATTGAAAATGAGGCATCCAAGGCCCTGCGGGAGCTGTGCAAGCACATGATCTACCAGAACGGCAACACCAGTCTGGACGAGTCCGAAGAGCTTCAGCCCAAGCTCAACGACTTCATGGCCAAGATCAACGCCGGCACCGTCACCGCTGCCGATGTGGACGCCATGATCGAGGAGTTCGTGATCCTCCAGGACGCGGCGGATACCTATGAGGCCCAGGCCGGGGACACCAAGTTCCGGGATCAGATCGTCTACTGGCTGGACTGCTGGGACGACACCACCGACGCGGCCATCGCCTACCTCAACGGTGTAAAGGCCGTGCTGGCAGGGGATACCGCCGCGGTGCTGCAGTACAATACCGCCGGTTCCACCGCTTATGAAGCCTCCAAGGACCACCCCCTGTGGTACCTGAACCACTGGGAGTACGCCATCGTAGGCATGAAGCACATCGTGCCCTTCATCCGCAACGTGGCGGCCTATGTGGAAGAGGAGGCCCAGGCGGCGCTGGGCAGCGCCGGCGGGGAAGAGGACCCGGGTACCACCGGCCCGATCACCGGCACCGTGACCCAGACCGGCATGGCGGTCAGCTCCGGCAGCCTGGCCAACCTGGTAGACGGCAGCACCGGCACCGGCGTCCACCTGTATAATAACGGCGGCGGCTCTCCCATTGCCGGCGCCACCATCACCGTCACCTTTGACGGCCCCAAGGATGTAGGCACCGTGACCGTGAGCCAGGGCGTGGGCGCTTACACCGGCGACATCCTCCTCGACGCCACCTTGCAGTACCAGGTGGATGGGCAATGGCTGGAAGCCGGGTCCATCACCGGCGAGAACCAGCAGTCCGTGGCCGTGAACGCCGAGAACGTCACCGCCATCCGCATCGTGAACAATGCGGACATGGACACCTGGCTGTACATGAACGAGATCCAGATCCTGCCTGTGGGCTATGTGGCCCCGCCCAGCCCGGAGCCGATCACCTATAAGCTGATGATCCCCTCCCACTGGGGCTACCACAGCGGCAACGCTTCCATGATCTACGACGGCAACGACAACACCTATGTCTGGTTCAACCAGAACCTGGCGCTGGGCGACTACATCGGCTACGACCTGAGCGAGGTCCTGGCTCTGAAGAGCGCTCACATCGTCATGGGCTATGACGGTGCCGACAAGATGAAGAACTACACCATCGAGACCTCCCTGGACGGGGAGAACTGGACCTCCATCCCCGGCTACGAGCGCTACACCGGCAACGAGCTGGAGCCGGACGTGCTGGACATCGACCTGGGCGGCCGGAAGGCCCGGTACATCCGGATCCGTGGCCTGGACGCGGACCGTGCCAAGTGGATCAAGTTCTCCGAGTTCACCGTGGAGCAGGTCAGCCCCTACGGCACCGAGTATGTCTACACCAACACCACTGATATCATCTACAGCTCCGAGAGCGAAGGGGCCGTGTCCCTCCAGCCGCTGGAGATCACCCTGGATGAGGGCCAGTATGTAGGCGTGAAGCTGAGCAATATCAAGCACATCACCAGCGTCCTGACCTCCCAGCTCCCTGCCGGCGTCAAGCTCCAGACCTCCCTGAACGGGGTGGAGTGGACCGACTACACCGGCGCCATCGACGGCCGGTATGCCCGGATCCTGGCTACCCAGGACGGCGTGGCCCTGGATCTTGACCAGTTCGATGTGTCCTACGCCATCGTCGGGCCGAAGGCCGTCACCAGCGACTTCGCCAACAACGAGGCGGCCAGCGATATGCGGACCATCGGCACGGTGAAGAACCTGCTCGATGGCGACCTGACCACCGCCGGGACCATCACCGGCGCCCAGGAGGCAGGCAAGCACATCACCCTGGATCTGGGCCAGGAGATCCACTTCACCGCTCTGCGCTACTACATCGCTGAGGCGGATCTGAACTACCTGCGCAACGCCGACATCTCCATCTCCGCCGATGGTGAACAGTGGACCAAGGTGATGACCGTGGGCCAGACCACCGCCGACGAGTTCGATGAGAGCACCGCCAAGGACGCTTCCTACCTGACCCACGACACCAACAACCCCGGCTATATGTACGCCGAGGCCACCGGCCTGGATGTAAGCGGTCGGTACATCCGCATCACCCCCAATGAAGACTATTCCCACCGGTGGGTGACCATCAACGAGCTGCAGATCAACGGCGGGGCTTACATCTCCGCGGAGACCGACCGTGACATCATCTCCGATACTCCGGAAGTGGAGTCCATGGAGCCTTCCGACGCGCTGGACGGCGACTTCGCCACCAGCTATAAGCCCTCCGCCGGAAGCGGCAGCTTCACCTACCGGATCTCTGAGCCGGAGAGCGTGGGCACCATCCGGATCATCCAGCTGGGGGCCGTGTCCAACGCCACCGTCACCGCCACCTTCATCGGTGAAGAGGGGACCGTGACCCTGGGCAAGCTCAGCCAGCCGATCAACGAGTTCACCATCCCCGAAGGCAAGCTCCTGGGGACCGTCACCGTCACCTGGACCGATGTGATCCCCCAGATCGCGGAGATCGTTTCCAACAGCCAGCGGCAGACCGATGTGGACAAGACCGCTCTGGAGGAGGCCATCGCCAAGACCCCGGCGGACAACTGGACCACCAGCAGCCGGGATGCCTATGATGCGGCCCTGGCCCTGGCGGAGCAGCTCCTGGAAAGCCCCTACGCCACCCAGGCCAGCGTGGACAGCGCCTGCGGCGCCCTGGTCAACGCTTACAACAGCGCCCAGATCAAGGCTTCCGACCTGACCGCCCACCAGGCGCTGGTGGAACGCAGGCTCAGCAACCAGGACGTGATCTACACCACCGTGTCCTTCGATGCCTATGAGGTGACGATCGAAGCCCTGGCCGATGCCCTGACCGATCCTGACGATCTGACCCAGGCGGAAGCCGACGACCTGAAGGCCGATGTGGAAGCCGCCATCGCCGCTCTGGAGTACTCCCTGCGGAACCGGGAGCTGGCGGAGCTGGCAGGGGAGAGCTACGCCTCTGTGGACGGTGAGGAATACACCGCCGACAGCTACCAGGCCCTGACCGACGCTTATAACGCCATGATGGACCTGGTGAACGAGGACAAGCAGGCCGAAGCCACCGAAGGCGATCGGGTAGATCCCTACGATCTGATCGAAGCCCGGGAAGCCTACGAGGCCGCCATGGCCGGTCTGGTGAAGGAAGGCGAGACCGCCCCCACCACCGAGCCCAGCGAGCCCAGCACCGAACCTTCCGAGCCTTCCACCGAGCCTTCCGAGCCCAGCACCGAACCCTCCGAACCCAGCACCGAACCTTCCGAGCCCAGCACCGAGCCCTCCGAGCCCGGCACCGAGCCCTCCGAGCCCGGCACCGAGCCCTCCGAGCCCGGTACCGAGCCCTCCGAGCCCGGTACCGAGCCCTCTGAGCCTGGCACGGAGCCTTCCGAGCCTGGCACGGATCCTACGGAACCCAGCCCCGGCACCGGCGACACCGGCCTGCGGCTGTGGGCCACCACCATGATCATGACCATGGCGGTCCTGGCCACCGTGGTGATCATCCGCAGGAAAGAAGCATAAGACCCAATCACCCAGGGTGCCTTCCCCCGGGGAGGCACCCACCCCCGAAACTAAGGAGGAACGATCACTGTGAGGAACAGAAAAGGCATCACCGGCCGCCGTCTGGCAGCGCTGCTGCTGGCTATGGTGATGGCGTTCTCCTGCCTGCCCACCCTGACCGGTGTGGTCAACGCGGCAGGTACGGAGTACGAGATCTACCCCACGCCCCATCTGATGGAGTATCTGGATGGGAGCTATATCATCCGCAACGAAGTGAACGTGGTCTATGACAACGGCATCGACCAGGCCACCAAGGACCGTCTGGAGGAGATCGTCGCCCTGAAAAGCGACCTGACCCTTACCGAGTCCCAGGCCATCGTTCCCGGCAAGACCAACATCCTGGTGGGCATCGACGGCTCCGGCGGGTATGTGGATACCTACGCCGAAGACATCGCCCTGACCACCGAGGACCTGTACAGCAACACCGACGCCTATCTGCTCCACAGCGAGGACGGCGTGATCACCGTGGTGGGCCGGAGCACCGACGCCGCCTTCTACGGCCTGACCAGCCTGTACCACATCGTCAAGCAGATGGACAGCTACACCATCCGCAACTTCCACATGGAAGACTGGGCGGACGTGGTGACCCGTGGCTTCATCGAGGGCTACTACGGCAACCCCTGGTCCGTGGAGGACCGGGCGGACCTGATGACCTGGGGCGGCTACTACAAGCTCAACGCCTACTTCTATGCCCCCAAGGACGACCCCAAGCACCGCACCAACTGGCGGGAGCTGTACACCGAGGACGAGATCGAAACGCTGATCAAGCCCTTGGCGGAAGCGGGCAACGCCTCCAAGTGCCGCTACATCTACGCCCTGCATCCCTTCCCCGGCAATGCCTCCAACTTCACCTTCGGTGACAACTACGAGGCGGATCTGGCGGCGCTGCAGGCCAAGTTCCTGCAGGTGATCGAGGCCGGTGCCCGGCAGATCGCCATCCTGGCCGACGACTTCACCGCCCCCGGCGGCGCCAACGGCGTCCGGCTGCTCAACGACATGGTCGCCTGGCTGAAGGAAGAGGTCCAGCCCCTCTACCCGGACATGAAGACCATCATCCCCTATGTACCTTACGACTACATGGGCGACGGTTCCACCAACGAGCTGCAGCAGCTCAAGACCACCGATCCCGACGATGTGCAGCTGGTCATGACCGGCGGCCGGGTCTGGGGCGAGGTGTCCACCAGCTTCACGGAGACCTTCTACAACAACACCGGCCGTGGCCCCTTCATGTGGGTGAACTGGCCCTGCACCGACAACTCCAAGAAGCACCTGATCATGGGCGGCTACTCCACCTTCCTGCACCCCGGGGTGGATCCGGGGAAGATCCAGGGCATCATGCTCAACCCCATGCAGCAGTCCGAGCCCAGCAAGGTGGCCATCTTCGGCAACGCCTGCTATAGCTGGAACATCTGGGAGAGCGACGAAGAGGCCGACGCGGCCTGGGAAGCCTCCTTCAAGTATGTGGACCACAACTCCGCCGTGGAGAACGAGGCGTCCACCGCTCTGCGGGAGCTGAGCAAGCACATGATCAACCAGAACATGGACGGCCGGGTCACCGCCCTGCAGGAGTCTGTGGAGCTGGCGCCGAAACTCTCCGCTTTCAAGGCCAAGCTCAGCGCCGGTACCGTCACCGCGGAAGACGTGGACGACATGATCCGGGAGTTCGAGGTCCTGCAGGACGCGGCCCAGACCTATCGTGCCCTGGCCGGCGATACCAAGGTCCGGGACCAGATCGTCTACTGGCTGGACTGCTGGGACGATACCACCGACGCGGCCATCGCCTACCTTAACGGCGTGAAGGCCGCCCTGGTGGGGGACAGCACCTCCGTGCTGCTCTACAATACCGACGGCCAGGCCGCCTGGGCGTCCTCCAAGAGCCACGCCCTCTGGTATGTGGATCACTATGAGTACGCCGAGGTGGGCGTGCAGCACATCGTGCCCTTCATCAACACCCTGGCTGAGTACGTTTCCGGCTACGCCAAGCTGGCCATGGATCCGGACATGGTGCTGACCACCTTTATCACCAACCGTACCGACAACCCGGTGGGATCCACCGACCTGGCCCTGGACGGCAACGACGGCACCTGCGTCAGCTATCGCAGCCCTGTCTGGGTCTACACCGGCGACTATGTGGGCGTGACCTATAACAAGGTCATCCCTGTGGACTACATCCGCATCCTCCAGGGCAGCGGCAAGAACCACTTCGAGTTCGCCAAGCTCCAGTACACTCTGGACGGCACCACCTGGCAGGACATCCCCCTGACCGGCATGGAAAATGCCTTCACCGGCGTCAGAGGCCAGGCGCTGGAGATCGTGGTGGAGGCGGAGAACCTGCCTGAGAATTTCCTGGCCATGGGCATCCGGCTGATCGCTACCGCCGACAACACCCTGGACTGCTATCTGGATACCTACGAGTTCCAGGTGAACAAGCCCCAGGAGGAAGAGGGCGAGACCGGCATTACCTACACCGTCCTCAAGCCCAGCGACTGGACCGTATACCAGGGTCCTGAAAGCAACCTCTACGACGGCAACGCCGGCACCATGGTCTGGTACAATACCGGCGACGGGGACAACATCGTGGTAGACGACTACATCGGCTACGATCTGGGCGCCGTGGTGGCCCTGGACAGCGCCCATGTGGTCATGGGCAACTCCGGCGGCGACAAGATGGTCAACTACTGCCTGGAGACCTCCGTGGACGGCGATACCTGGACCGCTGTGGAGGGTTACGCCGACTACACCGGCGCTTCCTCCGGCACCGACGAATTCACCGCTCAGCTGGGCGGCATCCAGGCCAAGTACATCCGCCTGCGGAACCTGACCGCACAGCCCACCTGGTGTAAGATCTCCGACTTCACCGTGACCCTGGCCGATTCCGGCGAGGGCACCACCGAGTACCTGTACACCAATGTGGACAGCGACATCCTCTCCGACATGGACAGCGGCCTGGCCAGCCTGACCAACGGCTCTGTGACCCTGGGTGCCCAGGACTACATCGGCCTGGACCTGGGGAACATCAAGGACGTGCTCAGCGTGGATGTGTCCGAGCTGCCTTCCGGCGTGACCCTGGAGACCTCCATGAACGGCCAGGAGTGGACCGCCTATGACGGCCAGTGTGACGCCCGCTATGTGCGGATCCGCAACACCGACACCGAGGCCGCCACCGTGGCGCTGAGCCGGTTCGATGTGACCTACACCTACGCCCATGATCTGGCGGTGGACAGCGACTTTGCCAACGGCGCTACCGACCGGGATATGCGGACCGTGGGCAACGTAGGCAACGTGTTCGACGGCAGCATGACCACCTATGGTGAGATCTGCGCCTGGCCCACCACCGGCAGCTACATCACCTTCGACCTGGGCCGTGTCCGCCACTTTGAGTCCCTGCGCTACTATGTGGTGGAGACCCAGGTGGACTACATCCGCAACGCCACCGTAGAAGTGTCCGTGGACGGGCAGAGCTGGACCAAGATCGGCTACATCGGCCCTGAGGACGGCAGCGAAGTCACGGCAGAGACCGCCAAGACTGCTTCCTACCTGACCCACGATTCCTCCAACCCCGGCTATATGTACCAGGAGTTCGCCGGTCTGGATGTGAACGGCCGGTACATCCGCTTCACCTTTGAGAGAAGCTACAACAACTGCTGGGTCCGCTTCAACGAGCTGGTGATCAACGGCGGAGCGTATGTCAGCCCCGAGACCGAGCGGGACATCATCTCCGACACCGTGGAGAGCCGGGACATGATCCCCTCCAACGCGCTGGACGGCGACTTTGCCACCATCTACCAGCCCTCTGCCGCCAACGGCAGCTTCACCTACCGGATCTCCGCTCCTGAGAGCGCGGGCATCATCCGGCTGATCCAGCTGGGCGCCGCGTCCAACGCCACCGTCACCGCTACCTTCATCGGTGAGGATGAGACCGTGACCCTGGGCTGTCTGAGCCAGCCGATCAACGAGTTCGTGATCCCTGAGGGCAAGCTCCTCAAGTCCGTCACCGTCACCTGGACCGACGCGATCCCCCAGATCGCCGAGATCGTGACCACCGCCGGCCGTCAGACCGTGGACAAGTCCGCTCTGGAGGAGGCGCTGGCCAAGGAGCCTGGCGACAACTGGACCGACAAGAGCAAGGCTTCCTACCTTGAGGCCAAGGCCGCGGCTCAGGCGGTCTTCGACAGCCTCTACGCCGGCCAGAACAGCGTGGACGCCGCCTGCGGCGCGCTGGTCAACGCCTACAACAACGCCCGGGTGAAGGCCGCTGACCTGACTGCCCACCAGGCTCTGGTGGACGGCAAGCTCAGCAATGCCGACCAGATCTACACCAATGTTTCCTTCACCGCCTATGAGGTGGCCGTCGATGCCCTGGCCCAGGCGCTCAAGAATGAAGGCGACCTGACCCAGAGCGAGGCCGATGCCCTGAAGGCCGATGTGGAAGCCGCCATCGAGGCGCTGGTCTTCTCCACCCGGAACCGGGAGCTGGCGGAGCTGGCAGGGGAGAGCTACGCCTCCGTGGACGCCGAGGAATACACCGCCGAGAGCTACGAGGCCCTCACTGACGCTTATAACGCCATGATGGACCTGGTGGCGCAGGACAAGGCCGCGGAAAGCGGCGAAGGAGACCGGGTCCATCCCCAGGAGCTGATCGACGCCCGGAAAGCCTACGAGGCCGCCATGGAAGCCCTGGTGGAGGCGGGCGAAGAGCCTACCACCGATCCCAGCGAGCCTTCCACCGAGCCTTCCGTGCCGACCACCGATCCCAGCGAGCCTTCTACCGAACCCTCTCAGCCCGGCAGCGAACCTTCCGAGCCTGTTACCCAGCCTTCTGAGCCTGCTACCGACCCCAGCGAACCCACCCCCGGCACCGGCGACCAGAGCCTGGGCCTGTGGATCGCCATGCTGGTCCTGTCCACCCTGGCCTGTGTGGCCCTGGTGATCCGAAAGAAGACCGCCTGAAAGGGAAACTAAAAAGGCTTTCCCGCCCTGCGGCCTCTGGCCGCGCCAAACGCTGATCCGTCCGGGGCCGTCCCGGTGACGGCCCCGGACATCAGAAATAAGTATTCCGAATAGGAGGACAACATGAAAGCACGAAAAGACCTGCTTAAACGCCTGATGGTGTTGGTGCTGGTGGCGACCATGGCCTTTGGCCTGATCGCCGGGGGGCTCCCCCAGGCTGTAAAAGCCGAAAGCAGCTACATCGTCAACCTGGCCAACCAGGATGGCGTCACCGCTGAGGTCAGCGACCAGGAGGCCGATCACTGGGGCGCTGACAAGGCCATCGATGGCATCGTCAACCGGGATGCCGCAAAGGCCGACCAGTCCCGCTGGTCCACCAAAGTGGGCACCGAGGCCAAGTGGCTGAAGGTGGAGCTGCCCTCCACCCAGACCTTCCACACTGTGGTCCTGGAGTGGGAGCGCACCAACATCACCAGCTACAAGATCCAGACCTCGGAAGATGGTCAGACCTGGACCGATGTCTACACCAAGCCTGGCGCTGAAGATATCACCAGAGTTACCGAGACCATCGTTCTTGAGGAGCCTGCCAGAGGCCGTTATGTGCGGCTGTACGTGGACGGCTACAACGGCGGCACCATCGACTGGGCTTCCGTGTCCCTGTACGAGATGGAGCTGCTGACCG
The DNA here is from genome assembly GCA_944387625.1 of uncultured Oscillospiraceae bacterium. Taxonomy (GTDB): domain Bacteria; phylum Bacillota; class Clostridia; order Oscillospirales; family Oscillospiraceae; genus Faecousia. Next base: position 4,400 of record CALXFQ010000027.1, on the reverse strand, counting down.
ATCCTGTGAACCTGAGCCTGACCGCTACCACCAGCGCTGACGGCCAGGAGACCAACGACTTCATCGCCGACAATGCCACGGACGGTAACCACACCACCCGCTGGGCCAGCCCTGCTGTGAACGAGCCGCACTATCTGGTCCTGAACTACGGCGAAGAGAAGACCATCAAGACCATCAATATCCACTGGGAGCGCACGAACGCCACCAGCTACCGGATCGAGAAGTCCGCCGACGGCGGCAACTGGGAAACGGTAGTGGAATTTGACACCAATCCCTCCGACTGGTATCAGACCATCGTGCTGGATGAGGCCATCACCACCGAGTACCTGCGGCTCTACATCGCCGCCTATGAGAACAGCGGCCCCGATGAGAACGGCAAGGACGTGGACTGGCCCACCGTTTCCGTGTTCGAGCTGGAGACCTATGCCTTCGAGCTGACCGAAGTGGCCGGCACCTCCCCCGCGGATATTGCCGACAGCCTGGACGCCCCCACCGTCAACGATCAGGTGACCGCGCTGGTCCTGCCTGAAGTGCCTGACGGAGCGGCTCTGGAAGTCCTGGCGGACTACGAGCAGATCGTGGGCCGGGACGGCACCATCTACCAGCCCCTCACCGACAAGACCGTGAAGATCATCTACAAGGTCACCGTCGATGGCGTGTCCGCCGAGGGCTCCGTGGAGCACACCCTGACCATCCCCGGCAAGCACACCACGGAAGGTGTCAACGGCAAGCCCACCGTGATCCCCGCTTTGGCTGAGTGGTATGGCGGTGAGACCGACGGTGTCTTTACCATCAGCGCCGGCACCGGCATCGTTGGCGAGGCCTTCCCCGAGGCGGCCGCCGCCCTGGCTGAGGACTACGCGCTGGCCATGGGTGTGGAGCTGAAGGGCAATACCAACACCATCACTTTCCAGAAGGTGACCGATCAGGGCCTGGGCGAGGAAGGCTACATCATGGAGATCGCCGAAGACGGGATCACCGTGAAGGCCGAAGAGGCCACCGGCGCCTACTGGGCCACCCGGTCCATCCTCCAGATCGCCGAGCTGAATAACGGCCAGATCCCCTACGGCACCACCAAGGACTACCCCAAGTATGAGGTCCGTGGCTTTATGCTGGACGTGGCCCGGAAGCCCATCTCTCTGGAGATGGTCCAGGACATTGCCAAGGCCATGGCCTACTACAAGATGAACGACTTCCATCTCCACCTGAACGACAACCTGATCTTCTACGAAGATTATGATTCCGCCGCCGACGCCCGGGACAACGCCTACACCGGCTTCCGTCTGGAGTCCGACATCGTGGAAGGCGGCAACAACGGCCTGAACCAGGCGGACCTGACCAACAAGGACCTGTACTACTCCAAGGCCGATTTCCGGGAGCTGATCGAGAACTGCCGGGATATGGGCGTGAACATCACCCCCGAGTTCGACACCCCGGGCCACTCCGGCGCTTTCACCAAGGTCCGTCCCGACCTGATGCTCCAGAACGTGGTCAGCGGTGCCGCCAACCGGGCCGGTGAGCAGTTCGACCTGACGCCTGAAAAGTACGACGATACCATGGACTTCGTCACCAGCCTGTGGGATGAGTACCTGGTGGAGGATATGTTCGACGACAGCATGGTGGTCCACATCGGTACCGACGAGTACTACGGCGAGAAGAACCGCTTCCGGATCTACTCCGACGACCTGATCCAGCACGTCAAGAGCAAGGGCTACACCGTCCGTCTGTGGGGCAGCCTGTCCTCTATGCCCGGTGAGCACGAAGTGGACGGCACCGGCGTGCAGCTCAATGTCTGGAACACCGGCTGGGCCAACCCCAAGGCCATGTACAACGATGGCTTCCAGCTGATCAACACCGTGGACGGCAGCTTGTACATCGTTCCCGCCGCCGGCTACTACTTTGACTACCTGAACACCAAGAACCTGTACAACAACTTCCAGCCCAACAACATCGGCGGCACTGTGATCCCCGCCGGTTCCGACCAGATGCTGGGCAGCACCTACGCCATCTGGAACGATTCGATCGACACCCGGGCCAACGGCATCTCCGAGATCGACATCTACGATCGGTTCGTGGACGCTCTGCCCACCCTGGCCAGCAAGAACTGGGGCGACACGGATCTGAGCTATGAAGAGATGGAGCAGACCGTGGATCAGCTGGGCGACGTGCCTGGCACCAACCCCTACAAGAACGCCCAGGCCGACAAGAACGGCAACTACCTGGACTACGACTTCGCCGATCAGGATACCGGCGCGCTGGTCCTGGAGGGCGGCGAGAGCTACTTCGAGACCACCATCGATCGGATCGCTGTGGGCTCCAGCCTGTCCTTCGACATCACCCTGTCCGAGCCTGCCGAGCCTGGCCAGATCCTCTTTGAGGCGGACAACCTGGGCAGCAACGACGACTACGCCCACGACATCCGCATCATGGACGATGGCCGCCTGGGCTTCCGCCGGGAGCTGTACGACTACTACTTCGACTACAAGCTGCCTGTTGGTGAGACTGTCCGCCTGACCATCTCCACCAGCGGCACCAAGACCACCCTCATCGTGGACGGCGTGGAATACCCGGCGGTGGGCACCTATCGCAACCGCCAGACCGATGGGGAGATCCGTGTGGAAGACATCTCCATCGCCACCCTCCAGATCCCCCTCCAGCGGATCGGCTCCAAGACCAACGCCATCAAGGGCACCATCGACAATGTGCTGGTCACCGACACCAAGGACGCCTTCCCCAAGACCGGCTGGACCCTGATCTCCACCAACTCTGAGACCGTCTACACCACCACCGAGGGCGAGGCGGAGTTTGCCTGGGACGGCAACACCGGCTCCATCTGGCACTCCGACTGGCAGAACGGCACCGACAAGCTGAAGCCCCAGGGCACTTTTGATGAGATCTATGTGGAGATCGACTTCAACGACACCTACACCATCAGCCAGTTCTCCTTCCTGCCCAGACAGGACGGCCAAGCCAGCGGACTGATCACCAAGGCCGACCTGTATGTGAAGAACACCGTGGGCGGCGAATGGAAGCTGGTCGCCGAGGATGTGACCTTCGCGGCTGATGACAGCAAGAAGAGCATCAACTTCGAGGAGCAGGAAGTGGCCTGCGTGAAGTTCGTGGCCAAGGCCTCCAACGATGGCTGGGTGGCCGTGTCCGAGTTCTCCGTGGGTACTGCCGTACCGCCCGCTTCCTACAACGTGTATGTCCAGGCCGGTAACGGCGGCGCCGTCACCGGCGGCCAGACCGACGTGGTTACCGGCACCGAGGTCACCGTCACCGCTACCGCCAACGAGGGCTACGAGTTCGTCGCCTGGTATGACGCGGTCACCGGCGAGATGGTCTCCGAGGAAGCAGCCTACACCTTCACCGTCACCGGCAACGTGGCTCTGGAAGCCCGCTTTGCAGAGAAGCACAAGCACACCTGGGACGAGGGTGAAGTGACCAAGGATGCCACCTGCACCGAAAAGGGCGAGATGACCTACACCTGTACCAAGTGCGGCGAGACCAAGACCGAGGACATCGACCCCCTGGGCCATGACTACAAGTCCGTGGTCACCGAACCCACCTGCACTGAGCAGGGCTACACCACCCACACCTGCAGCCGCTGCCAGCACAGCTATGTGGACTCCTACACCGACGCCACCGACCACACCTACGAGAACGGCGTGTGCACCGGCTGCGGCGCGGAGGACCCGGACTATGAAGCGCCTACTCAGCCCTCTGAGCCCTCCACCGAGCCCACCGATCCCAGCATCCCCGGCACCGGCGACAGCAGCCTGATCCCCATGCTCCTGCTGGTGATCGTGCTGGCCGCTACCGCCACCGTCCTGGTGCTGCGGAAGCGCTCCTGGATCAAGTAAGCGTATTTTCCCATAAGCGTAATATCCCATAAAAGAAAGGCCACGGCATCCGCCGTGGCCTTTTCCACGCCCATTTCCGGGTACTTTAGACACGCCCCCAAACCTCCGCCCAACGCCCTTGGCTCTCCCAAAGGGAGAGCCAAGGGCGCACTGCGTGCGCCGGTACGCCTTTCGACACTGTACCACCCACTTGCCTCTCCCCATGGGAGAGGTGGCACGGCGAACGCCGTGACGGAGAGGGTGCCCACGCTGTTCTTTCAGACCAGCCTTTCCTAAATGCGGAACGCCGCTACCCTCTCAGTCACAGGGCTTTCAGCCCTGTGCCAGCGCGCTGCGGCGCGCCCGGTCGCGGCTCTGACGGTCCACCGGACCGTCATTCACTACCGCGACTTCGCTTCGCTCACCCCCAAAGGGAGAGGCAAGGGCGCACTGCGTGCGCCGGTACGCCTTTCGACACTGTACCACCCACTTGCCTCTCCCCATGGGAGAGGTGGCACGGCGAACGCCGTGACGGAGAGGGTGCCCACGCTGTTCTTT
>CALXFQ010000026.1 GCA_944387625.1 uncultured Oscillospiraceae bacterium | reverse complement strand
ACGGAGAGGGTGCCCACGCCATCCATTCAGACCAGCGTTCCCCAGATCCGGCACGCCGCGACCCTCTCAGTCACAGGCCCTTTGGGCCTGTGACAGCGCGCTGCGGCGCGCCCGGTCGCGGCTCTGACGGTCCACTGGACCGTCATTCACTACCGCGACTTCGCTTCGCTCACCCCCAAAGGGAGAGCCAAGGGACCTGGCGAAAAGTCGGGCCGCGAAGGCGCTTCCCAGCCGGGTGGCAGGGAACATTCGAGGGTCAACAGGGCCGTATCCGGGCTTTTTTCCCCTGCCCCACGCCCGATCTTCCATAAATTGCCGCCCCGGGACCGATGGTTTTGGTGGTTTTCAAGAATAGTTGCATTTTTCATGATTTTTTGATTGATTTTACTGGAACTTTCGTCTATAATTGGTGGGCAAGCGGAAATGGAAGGCTGTGGGGTGAGGATGTGCTGAATATCGTGCTGGTGGAGCCTGAGATCCCCGCCAACTGCGGCAACATCGCCCGGACCTGCGCCGCCATCGGTGCCGTGCTCCATTTGATCGAGCCTTTGGGCTTCGACATCTCGGAGAAGGCGGTCCGGCGGGCGGGATTGGATCATTGGCATTTGGTGGATGTCCGAACCTACCGGGACTTGGACCACTTTTTTGCCCAGAACCAGATCCGGCAGATGTGGCTGCTGTCAACCAAAGCCCCCCGGAGCTATGCCCAGGCCCGATACGAAGACGGCTGCTACCTGCTCTTCGGAAAGGAGTCCCGGGGCCTGCCCGAGGACCTTTTGGCGCGGCACTACGATCAGTGCCTCCGGATCCCCATACGGCAGGAGGTCCGCAGTCTGAACCTGAGCAACGCCGTGGCGGTCACCGCCTTTGAGGCTCTGCGGCAGCTGGACTTCCCCCACTTGTGCGACCATGGAAAAATGCGGGCGTGAGCCCCCAGTAAATGGAGGAATATACCATGAACTACAACAAAAGATCCATTCGGGATATCGATGTTGCCGGCAAGCGGGTGCTGTGCCGCTGCGACTTCAACGTCCCCACCAAGGGCGGAAAGATCACCTCCGACAAGCGGATCGTGGCGGCGCTGCCCACCATCGAGTATCTGATCGAGCACGGGGCCAAGGTGATCTTGTGCTCCCACATGGGCAAGCCCAAGGGCGAGTGGAAGCCGGAGCTGAGCCTGAAGATCGTGGCCGACCGGCTCAGCGAGCTGCTGGGCAAGGAAGTCATCATGGCTTCCGACGTGGCCGGTGAGGACTCCAAGGCCAAGGCCGCCGCGCTGAAGGACGGCGACGTGATGCTGCTGGAGAACACCCGCTACATCAAGGGCGAGACCAAGAACGATCCCGCGCTGAGCAAGGCCCTGGCGGACCTGGCGGACATCTTCGTCAATGACGCCTTCGGCACCGCGCACCGCGCCCACTCCTCCACCGCCGGTGTGGCGGACTACCTGCCTGCCGTCTGCGGCTTCCTGGTGGAGAAGGAAGTGTCCATCATGGGCAAGGCCCTGGCCGACCCCGCCCGTCCCTTCGTAGCGATCCTGGGCGGCGCCAAGGTCTCCGACAAGCTGAACGTGATCAACAACCTGCTGGAGAAGGTGGACACCCTGATCATCGGCGGCGGCATGGCCTACACCTTCCTGGCCGCCCAGGGCTACGCCGTGGGCAAGTCCCTGGTGGACAATGAGAAGCTGGACTACTGCAAGGAGATGATGGCCAAGGCCGAAGCCAAGGGCGTAAAGCTCCTGCTGCCGGTGGACACCGCCATCGCCCCCTCCTTCCCTGACCCGATCGATGCCCAGATCCCGGTGGAGTACGTGGACTGCACCGCCATGCCCGCCGACCAGATGGGCCTGGACATCGGCCCCAAGGCCTGCGCCCAGTTCGCCGAGGCCGCCAAGACCGCCAAGACCGTGGTCTGGAACGGCCCCATGGGCGTGTTTGAGAACCCCACCCTGGCCAAAGGCACCATCGCCGTGGCCCAGGCCCTGGCCGACTCCGACGCTGTGACCATCGTCGGCGGCGGCGACTCCGCGGCTGCCTGTGAACAGCTGGGCTTCGCGGACAAGATCACCCACATCTCCACCGGCGGCGGCGCCTCCCTGGAGTTCCTGGAAGGTCTGGAGCTGCCCGGCATCGCCTGCCTGCAGGACAAGTAAGTCCATCACCAATGCGGACCGGCACAGGCGGCCCTGCGGGGCCGCCTGTGCAAAAAGGACTCGTCGTTTCGCATCCTCCCGCTTGGGATCTGATGTGTACATATATCATTAAGGAGAGAATAGCAAATGAACCGTAAGTATCGTAAGACCGTGATCGCCGGCAACTGGAAGATGAACAAGACCCCCAGCCAGACCAAGGAATTCATGACCCAGTTCAAGTCCATCCTGCCCAAGGGCCGCTGGTGCGATGTGGCGCTGTGCGTGCCTGCCGTGTGCATCCCCGCCGCCGTCCGTGCCATGCGGGAGACCCGGGTGGGCATCGGCGCTGAGAACTGCAACGCCAATCCCTCCGGCGCCTACACCGGGGAGATCGCCACCGATATGCTGGTGGACGCCGGCTGTAAATATGTGATCGTCGGCCACTCCGAGCGCCGTGCCATGGGCGAGACCGATGCCGATGTGAACGCCAAGGTCCTGGCCGCTCTGGAAGCGGGCCTGATCCCGATCATGTGCTGCGGCGAGAGCCTGGAGCAGCGCCAGAGCGGTGTCACCGCCGAGTGGATCACCATGCAGATCAAGCTGGGCCTGGCCGGCGTGCCTGAGGACAAGATCCGGAAGGTGATCATCGCCTACGAGCCCATCTGGGCCATCGGCACCGGCCTGACCGCCACCCCCGAGCAGGCGGAGGAGGTCTGCGAGATGATCCGCAGCGTGGTCCGCAAGCTCTACAGCTCCAAGAACGCCCGGGCGATCTCCATCCTGTACGGCGGCTCCATGAACGAGAAGAACGCCTTCGAGCTGCTGGCCCAGCCGGATATCGACGGCGGCCTGATCGGCGGCGCTTCCCTGGTCCCCGAGAAGTTCGTGAAGATCATCGAGGCTGCCAACCAGCCCACCGCATAATGATCCGGGCCTGCAGTCAACACTGCAGGCCCGTTTTTTTGGAACGAAGGCAAGGTGATCATGATCCATACCCGCTATCTTCCGGCGGACCGGCCGGACACCGCCGCCATCGCGGCGGACATCATCAAAAACGGCGGCCTGGTGGCGATCCCCACCGAGACCGTCTATGGCCTGGGGGCCAACGGCCTGGATGAGGCGGCAGTGGCCAAGATCTTTGAGGCCAAGGGCCGCCCCCAGGACAACCCCCTGATCTTACACATCTGCGGACCGGAGCAGATCGAGCTGTTCTGCCACCATATCCCCCAAAGGGCCTATGACCTGGCGGAGGCGTTCTGGCCCGGCCCGCTGACCATGGTACTGCCTGCCAAGGAGCGTGTCCCCCGGCGGACCACCGGCGGGCTGGACACGGTGGCGGTCCGCTGCCCGGACCACGCGCTGGCCCGGCAGATCATCCGGCTGGCCGGGGTGCCGATCGCGGCCCCCTCCGCCAACATCTCCGGCAAACCCTCCACCACCACCGCCCGGCACGTCCTCCAGGACCACGACGGCAAGATCGACGCGGTGGTGGACGGCGGCCCCTGCCGGGTAGGGGTGGAGTCCACCATCGTGGACCTGACCGAGGAGCGGCCCCGCCTGCTCCGCCCCGGCGGGATCGGCCCGGAGGAGCTGATCGCCGTACTGGGGGACCTGGTGGTGGACCGGGCGGTGACCGGGGAGCTGGACCCGGCCCAGGTGGTGAAAGCCCCGGGGATGAAATACCGGCACTACGCCCCCCAGGAGCCGGTGGTGATCGTGTCCGGCAGCCGGGAGAAGGCCGCCGCCTACATCCGCCGCCACTTCCAGCCTGGGGACCGGGTGCTGTGCTTTGAAGAGGAACTGCCCCTGTACCGGGACTGCGCCCCCCTGTCCTACGGCCGGGAGGCAGATGTGAACACCCTGTCCGCCGGGCTGTTCGCCGCCCTGCGGGAGCTGGACGACCCCACCGTTTCCCAGGTCTACGCCCGCTGTCCCACCGGCGGCGGCGTGGCCTACGCGGTGCAGAACCGGCTGAAAAAGGCCGCCGCCTTCCACATCATCGACGCGGAGGAAGAGCCATGATCCTGGGCATCACCGGCGGCACCGGCTGCGGCAAGACCACCTTGCTGCAGGTGCTGGAAGAGCTGGGGGTGACGGTGATCGACTGTGACCAGGTGTACCACCGGCTCCTGAAAACGGATCCGGCCCTGCTGTCGGCGATCGGGGCCAGGTTCCCCGGCACGGTGGACGGGGGCGTCCTGGAGCGCAAAGCCCTGGGCGAACTGGTGTTCCGCGATCCCCAGGCCCTGGCGGACCTGAACGCGATCACCCACGCCGCGATCCGCGCCCAGGTCCGGCGGGAACTGGCGGCGGCCCCGGGCCACGCCGCCATCGACGCGGCGGCCCTGTTTGAAAGCGGCCTGGACCGGCTGTGCCACACCACCGTGGCGGTGGTGGCCCCCCGGCAGGACCGGATCTTACGGCTCATGGCCCGGGACCAGATCTCGGAGGAGTATGCCGCCGCCCGGATCGACGCCCAGCCGCCGGAGGCGTGGTTCCGGCAAAACTGTGACCATATCCTGAACAATTCCAAAGACCTGCCTCAGTTCCGCAAGGATTGTATTGCTTTTTGCGGATCGATCGGTATAATGGAGGCAGACCCTAGAAGAAATGGAGAACATCGTTTATGACCAATGAAGAACTGCGGGAGCAGCTGCTGGCCGCTCCCAAAAACGGCTACGCCGCCCTGACCCAGGCACAGCGGGCCGAGATGGAAGACTACTGCAAGCGCTACGCCGCCTTTATGGACCGGTGCAAAACCGAGCGGGAGGCCACCGCCTGGACCGTGGCCACCGCCGAAGCCCACGGCTTCCGGCCCCTGGTCCCGGGCATGGAGATCCACCCCGGCGACAAGGTCTACCATAACAACCGGGGCAAGAGCATCCTGCTGGCGGTGATCGGCAGCGAGAGCCTTGCCAAAGGCGCCAACATCTGCGCCGCCCATGTGGACTCCCCCCGGCTGGACGTGAAGCCCAACCCTTTGTATGAGGACAGCCAGATCGCCTACCTGAAGACCCACTACTACGGCGGCATCAAGAAGTACCAGTGGCCCACCATCCCCCTGGCGATCCACGGCGTGGTCTGCCGGAAGGACGGCGCCGCCGTGCTGGTGAACATCGGCGAAGAGGACACCGACCCGGTGCTGATGGTCAGCGACCTGCTGCCCCATCTGGCGGCGGACCAGATGAAGAAGACCATGGCCGAGGGCATCGTCGGCGAGCAGCTGAACGTGATCGTAGGCACCGAGCCGCTCCGGGGCGAGGGCAGCGACATGACCAAGCTGCACATCATGAAGCTGCTCAACGAGAAGTACGGCCTGATCGAGTCCGACTTCCTGTCCGCGGAGCTGACCATCGTCCCCGCCGGCAAGTGCCGGGAGGTGGGCCTGGACCGGAGCCTGCTGGCCGCCTACGGCCACGACGACCGGGTCTGCGCCTACGCGGAGATCGAGCCTCTGCTGACCATGGCCACCCCCACCCACACCGCCGTGTGCATCCTGGCGGACAAGGAGGAGATCGGCTCCGTAGGCGTGTCCGGGATGCAGAGCCATGCCTTTGAGTATTTCATGGAGCTGCTGTGCGACGCCCAGGGGGTGAAGCTGGCAGAGTGCTTTGCCCATTCCTTCTGCCTGTCCGCCGACGTGTCCAACGCTTTCGACCCCAACTTCCCGGAGGTCCACGACCGCCGGAACAACTCCCAGCTCAACTACGGTGTCGCCATCTGCAAGTACACCGGCTCCCGGGGCAAAGGCGGCGCTTCCGACGCCTCCGCCGAGGCCATGGGCCATGTCCGCGCCACTCTGGACAAGGCCGGGGTGGTCTGGCAGATCGCCACGCTGGGCAAGGTGGACCAGGGCGGCGGCGGCACCGTGGCGGCGTATATGGCCAATCGGAACATCGTCACCGTGGACGCCGGCGTGCCGGTGATGAGCATGCACGCCCCCATGGAGCTGGTGAGCAAGCTGGACTGCTACATGACCATGCTGGCCTGCAAGGCCATCTATCTGGCATAAGGAGGAACTATGGAAGACGATCAGATCATCAATAACGAGGAAGAGCAGGAACTGCTGACCCTCACCGACGAGAACGGCAACGAGAGCACCTTCGAGTACCTGGACGTGATCGAGTACCAGGGCAAGGAGTACCTGATCTTGCTGCCCACCGAAGAGCCGGCCCAGATCGTGATCTTGGAGATCGAGCCGGTGGACGAGGAGAACGAGAACTACCTGTCCGTAGAGGACGAGGAGCTGCTCAACGCCGTCTACGCCGTCTTCAAGGAGAAGTACAAAGACGTGCTCACCTTCGAGGACTGATCCTACTGAAAAACCACCAGCCGGCGGACCGGCTGGTGGTTTTTCAACAGGGGCGCTGCCAGACTTTTGGGCCCCCAACGCCTCCGGCGCGTTCCGCGCCGGAGGCGTTGGCTCTTTTATTTGCCCATCCGGGAGAGCACCGCCTCCCGGGGAGGCACGCTGGAGATGCCGCCGGGGCGTTCGGTGGACAAGCTGGCGGCGGTGACGGCGAAGGTGCCGATCCAGCGCAGATCCTGCTCATACAGCGCCCCCAGCGGCTTGCCCAGCTCCAGCAGCCGGGACAGGGCGCTGCCGCCGAAGATGTCCCCCGCCCCGGTGGTGTCCACCGGGCATACCCGGATCCCGGGGATCCGGCATTGGGCCTGAGGGGTAGCCATGTACGCCCCCTCCGGGCCAAGGGTGACCATGGCCAGGGACGCCCCCAGGGCATGAAGACGGCAAGCCCCCTCCTCCGGGCCGCAGTCCCATAAAAATCGGACTTCCTCGTCGCTGATCTTCACCACATCCGCCTGGGCCACTGCCCAAAGGATCTCCTGCCTGGCCCGGTCCGGGTCGTCCCACAAAGGGAGCCGGAGATTGGGATCGCAGCTCAGGAGCTTGCCCCGGCTCTTGGCGTAGGCCACCGCCTGGCGTGTGGCTGTGCGGGCCGGTTCATCGGTCAGGCTCAGGGTGCCGAAGTGGAAGATCTTCGCCCGGCCGATCAGGTCCAGGTCCAGCTCCTCAAAGGAGAGCCGGGTGTCCGCCCCAGGCTTTCGGGCGAAGGAGAAGCTCCGCTCTCCCCGGCTGTCCAGGGTGACGAAGGCCAGGGTGGTGAAGGCCCTTGCGTCCCGGCAGATCCCCCGGGTATCGATCCCTGCCTGGGAGAGGGTGCTCACCAGCATATCCCCAAAGGCGTCCGCCCCCACCTTCCCCAGAAAGGCGGTGCTTTTTCCGTAGGCCGCCAGGGCCGACAGCAGATTCCCCGGCGCGCCGCCGGGGTGGGCGGTCATGGTAGGGTAGCCCTCCCCATCCGCCCGGTCCCAGGTAAAGTCGATCAGCAGCTCCCCCAGCGCGGTCACATCCAGCATATGCCCTTCCTCCTGTGTGGTATGGATGATGCCATCATACCCTATTTCCCCCAGATCGTCGATCCCAGATCCGAAAAATGTTGCCGGGAAGGGCCGCCGCCATAAAGGATCTGTGCAGAAAGCGGGTAAGAGGTCATAGACTTCTTACCCGCTTTATTGCGTTGCGCGGAACGGCCTTATGGGGGCGTGCCCGGATCCGGGGAGCTGTTTCCGCGGACCGGGCAGAGCCATGGATCTATCCAACGCGCCGCCTCCACTGGTCATTCCGTTTCTCTGTTCGCTGGCGTTATCAAAACGGTCGCGTAGACCTTAGGAACCTCTGATTTAATTCGCACTACCATAGAGGTTCCCTAACACGTTTATTTTTTTGCAGATCTCATTCCCGATCGGAAAAGCCACCGCAAAAGGCCGAAACGGCATAGCCGAAGCTACGCCGTTTCCCGAACATGGTTTTGCGTCCGCCCGAAAGCGTCCCCGGTCCTCATTCCAATTCAAAGGCCCCAGTGTAGAGCCGGTAGTAGGTCCCCTTCTGGGCGATCAGCTCCTGGTGGGTGCCGCGCTCGATGATCCGGCCCTGGTCCAGGACCATGATGCAGTCGGAATTCATGACGGTGCTCAGGCGGTGGGCGATCACGAACACCGTCCGCCCCTTCATCAGCGCGTCCATGCCGTCCTGGACCAGCTTCTCGGTCCGGGTGTCGATGGAGGAGGTGGCCTCGTCCAGGATCATCACCGGCGGGTCCGCCACCGCCGCCCGGGCGATGGCGATCAGCTGCCGCTGGCCCTGGGACAGGCTGGCCCCGTTGCCGGTGAGCATGGTGTCATAGCCCTTGGGCAGGCGGATGATAAAGTCGTGGGCGTTGGCCAGCTTGGCGGCGGCAATGCACTCTTCGTCGGTGGCGTCCAGCTTGCCGTAGCGGATGTTGTCCATCACCGTGCCGGTGAACAGGTTCGTTTCCTGGAGCACCACCCCCAGGGACCGGCGCAGATCCGCCTTGCGGATCTTGTTGATGTTGATGTTGTCGTAGCGGATCTTGCCGTCGGCGATGTCGTAGAAGCGATTGATCAGATTGGTGATCGTGGTCTTTCCCGCGCCGGTGGCCCCGACGAAGGCGATCTTCTGGCCGGGCTTGGCGTACAAGGTCACGTCATGAAGGACCTGCTTCTCCGGCACATAGCCGAAGTCCACGTTGAACATGGTGATGTCGCCCCGGAGCTGGGTGTAGGTGGTGGTGCCGTCGGCCTTGTGGAAATGCTTCCAGGCCCACTGGCCGGTGCGCTCCGGGCACTCGGTGATGGTGCCGTCCGGGGCGATGTGGGCGTTGACCAGGGTCACATACCCATTGTCCACCTCCGGCTCCTGGTCCATCAGCTCAAAGATCCGCTCCGCTCCCGCCAGGGCCATGACGATGGCGGAGATCTGGTTGGAGATCTGGCTGATCGGCATATTGAAGGTCCGGGAGAGCATCATAAAGGCCATCAGGTCCCCCAGGGAGAGGACCGTGCCGTTGGAGGCCACCACCAGCATCCCGCCCACCACCGCCAGGATGGCGTACTGGATATAGCCCAGGTTGTTGTTGATCGGCCCCATGGCGTTGGCGTATTTCCCGGCGGTGAAGGCGTTGGCCCGCAGCTCCTCGTTGAGCCGGTCGAAGTCGGCTTTGCACTGCTCCTCGTGGTTGAAGACCTTCACCACCTTCTGGCCCGTCACCAGCTCCTCGATATAGCCGTTCAGCGCCCCCAGGGACCGCTGCTGGCCTACGAAGTACCGGCTGGACCGGCCGGTGACGAACTTGGTCACCACCACGATCGCGCTGACGGTGAACACCATCACGATCGACAGTATCCAGGAGGTCCGCAGCAGGGCGATGGATACCACCACCAGGGTCACTGCGGAAGCCACGGTCTGGGGGATCGACTGGGAGATCATCTGCCGGAGGGTGTCGATGTCGCTGGTGTAGCGGGACATGATGTTTCCGGCGGTGTTGCTGTCGAAGTACCGCAGAGGCAGGGTCTGCATCTTGGTGAACATCTCATCCCGGATCCGCTTCTGCGCGCCCTGGCTCACCCCGGCCATAAGGAAGTTGAACAAAAACGCGCCGACGATGCCCACCAGGAAGATGGCGGCCACCTTGAAAAGGAACGCCAGCACCGGCTGGAAGTCGGTGGAGCCGGTTTCCACCATGGGCAGGAGGTATTCGTCCACCAGCGTCCCCAGGGACTGGCTGCCCATGGTCTGGGCGAAGGAGGCGGCGGTGATGCACGCCAGCACCGCCACCAGCGCCGGGGCGTAGGGCTTCAGATAGCCCAGCAGCCGCAGCAGGGTCTTTTTCGGGGCCTTGGCCTTCCGGCCGTCCCCGCTCATTTTCACAGGCGGCATCAGTCCGTCCCTCCCTTCTTCTGAGATTCGTAGACCTCCCGGTAGATCGTGGAGGTAGCCAGCAGCTCCTCATGGGTGCCTGATGCCACCACCTGGCCTTTGTCCAGCACCAAGATCATATCCGCGTCCTGGACGGAAGACACCCGCTGGGCGATGATCAGCTTGGTGGTCCCCGGGATCTCCTCCCGGAAGGCCTGACCGATCCGGGCGTCGGTCCGGGTGTCCACCGCGGAGGTAGAGTCGTCCAAGATCAAGATCTTGGGCTTTTTCAGCAAGGCCCGGGCGATGCACAGCCGCTGGCGCTGGCCGCCGGACACGTTGGTGCCGCCCTGCTCGATGTGGGTATCGTACCCATCCGGGAAGCTCTGGATGAACTCGTGGGCGCAGGCCAGCTCACACGCGTGGATCAGCTCCTGGTCCGTGGCGTCGGCCTTGCCCCAGCGCAGATTTTCTTTGATCGTGCCGGAGAACAGGGTGTTCTTTTGCAATACCATGGCCACCTGGTCCCGAAGGGCCTCCAAAGAATAGTCCCGCACGTCCACCCCGCCTACCTTCAAGGTCCCTTCCGTCACATCATAGAGCCGGGGGATCAGCTGGACCAGGGTGGTCTTGCCGGAGCCGGTGCCGCCCAGGATGCCCACGGTGGCCCCGGCGGGGATGTGCAGGTCCACTTCCTTCAGCGCCCGGTGAGGCGCGCCGTCGGAGTAGCGGAAGGACACGTTCTCAAAATCGATGGAGCCGTCGGCCACCTCCGTCACCGCCTCTTTCGGATCGGTCAGGTCCGGCTCCTCCGCCAGGATCTCATAGCACCGGCGCAGAGGCGCCCGGCTCATGGTGATCATCACAAAGACCATGGACACGTTCATCAGGCTGTACATGATCTGGGAACTGTAGGTGAACATGGAGCTGAGCTGGCCGGTGGTCAGGCCCAGCTGGGCGTTATTGCCGGAGGCCACCACCAGATGCGCCCCCACCCAGGAGATCCCCAGCATACACCCGTAGATGCACAGCCGCATGATCGGGTCGTTCAGGGCCATGATCTTCTCCGCTTTGGAGAAGTCCTTGTAGATCTGGGAGGAGATCTGGGTGAACTTCTCCACCTCCTTGTCCTCCCGGACGAAGCTCTTCACCACCCGGATCGCGTGGATGTTCTCCTGGACCGTGTTGTTCAGCCGGTCATAGGTCTTGAACACCCGGTCGAAGATCTTGAACACCATGGGCACCAGGCAGGCCAGGGCGATCACCAGCACCGGGATCGCCCGCAGGAAGATCCCAGTCAGCTCCGGGCTGATCCGCACCGCCATCACCAGGGCGATGGCGAACATCATCACGCACCGGATCGCCATCCGGATCACCATCTGGAAGGTGTTTTGCAGGTTGGCCACGTCGGAGGTCAGCCGGGTGACGATCGAGGCGGTGGAAAAACGGTCGATGTTGGAGAAGCTGAACCGCTGGACATTGTAGTACATATCCTGGCGCAGGTTCTTGGCAAAGCCCGTACCGGCCTGGGTGGCAAAATACGCGCTCAGGCATCCAAAGACCAGCGAGGACACCGCGCAGGCCACCAACAGGGCCGACCTGCCTGCCACCACCTTCATATCCTGGGCCTGGATGCCCAGGTCATACAGATCCGCCATCACCAGGGGGATCAGCAGTTCCATGGCCACTTCCCCGGTCATGCACAGGGGGCTGAGGATCGCGGCCCATTTGTATTCCCGGACGCACCGGGCCAGTCGTTTGATCATACGCATTGCTCCTTATCCTGATCCATGCCGCCCCACACCGGGGGCGGCAACAAGGTATTATATCATTTATTATCCGTTCTTTCAAGAGAAACTTTCCCCGGACCGGCTCTGTGCGCCGCCCCGATAAAACGCCCCGAGCCAAAGCTCGAGGCGTTTTATCATGGCAGCGCGGCAAGGGCGCTGACGAAAGATCGGGGCACAGCGGCAAAAGCGGCCACGCCGCCGGTACCGCCTTTCGACAACGCACCCCCCACTTGCCTCTCCCTATGGGAGAGGTGGCAGGCCGAACGGCCTGACGGAGAGGGTGCCCACGTTCGTTTTTTGCATAGCGTTTCCTAAATACGGAACGCTGCTACCCTCTCAGTCACTGGGCTTTCAGCCCTGTGCCGGCGCTCCCAAAGGGAGGGCCAAGAGCGCTGGCGGAAGATCGGGGCGTCATCTTTCTTCACTCCCCCGGATAGGGGTCCCGGAAGCGGGTCTTCCAGATCACCCGGCCCCGGTCCTGGGGCGGACAGGGGCCGTCCGGGATCTCCAGCTCGTAGTGGCCGGCGCAGTTGATCACCGCGGTGTCCGCGTGATCGATCCGGCGGGCCGGCTTGGTCTGATAGCGCAGATGGACATGGCCGTGGAGCAGATACTTGGGCCGGTACTTGTCCAGCATCTGCCGCAGGCAGGCAAAGCCCCAATGGGCCGGGTCCTCCCCGTCCCCCAGCCCCTCCGGCGGGGCGTGGGTCACCACGATGTCCACCCCGCCGGTGCGCCACAGCCGCCAGCGGAGCCGCCGGATCCGGCGGGCCATCTCCGCTTCCGTGTACTGGAAGCCCTTTTCATTGTACCGGCGGCATCCCCCCAGCCCCAAGATCCGCACACCGTTGACGGTGACGATCTGATCGTCGATGCAGTCGCATCCCTCCGGGTGCTTTTTCGCGTAATGGGTGTCGTGGTTCCCGTGGACATACAGCAGAGGACACCGGGCCATGGTCACAAGAAAGCTCAGATACTCCGCCTTCAAGTCCCCGCAGGAGACGATCAGGTCATACCCTGCCAGCTTGCCCGGGCGGTAATGGTCCCAAAAGCCGGGATGCTCCTCATCCGCTATGGCCAGGATCTTCATAGGCCGCCCCCTTTCCCTGCTCTTTATAGATCCCCAGCTCCTCCACCAGCCGCCGGGACCTGGGCAGGATCCGATCCGGGTCCGGGATCTTGCCCGCCACATTTTCGCACAGCCAGTCCATATGGAGCCGCTCCTGGAGGGTGAAGGTCCGGCTGCCGTCGTTTTTCACCGACCCGTCCTGGGCCAGGATCTGCCGGTGGAAGGGGTCCAGCTCTCCCCGGACCATGGCCCGGATCAGCATTTCCGCCAGGGAACGGACCCCTGCCGGGAGCCGGTCGGAGAGCTTGATCTCCACCACGCCGCTGTCCATGCCCATCCAGTAGTTCACCGCGCTGGCCCCGTCCCGGTCCTCCCTTTTCGCCCCGGACAGATACCGGTCGATCACCTTCTCGTAAAACTTGCCCCAGGCCCACACCGGGGAGGCCAGAGGGATCAGCGCCTCCGCCTCGTCCAGCAGGTAGGTGCCGTAGTCGCAGTAGTCCAGACTGACCTTCTCCCCGGTAGGCACGTCCCGGTTGGACACCACCCGGATCCCGTCGGCGAACAGATCCGCCTGATGACTGCCGGCACAGCAGCTCCACCGAAGGCAGATCTTGGCCCGGGGGTTGGTCATCTGCGCGCCCAAGGCAAAGGCGTTGATCGACGCCGGGACCCCGAAGATCGGATCGGTG
The DNA here is from genome assembly GCA_944387625.1 of uncultured Oscillospiraceae bacterium. GTDB lineage: Bacteria > Bacillota > Clostridia > Oscillospirales > Oscillospiraceae > Faecousia. The sequence continues at coordinate 2,598 of CALXFQ010000026.1, read as the reverse complement.
GCGATGTAGCCGATCCGGTCGTTGGTGGTCATGGCCCCGGCGATGGCCCCGGTGATGAATTTCCCCTCGTAGATCCTGCCGTAGTAGGTCTGGACGCTGGCGTAGGGCTGGTTCACCGAACAGTTGTAAAATCGGACCTTGGGGTTGGCCACCGCCGCCTTCAAGGTGGGCCGGATCAGCGTGGGGGCGGTGGTGAACACGATCTGCGCCCCGTCCGCCACCGCCTGGGCGATCAGCCGGTCCGCCTCCTCCGGGGTGTCCGCGTTGTCGTAACTGCGGAAGTCCACCCGGTCGCCGAAGACCTGCTTCATGTGGCACGCGCCCATCTCATGGCCCAGCACCCAGGAGCTGGTCCGGGGGTCCAGCTGGTGGACGAAGGCCACCTCCACCCGTTCCGGGGTCCGAAGCCAGCCCAGCAGGTTCCCCTTCTCCGGCTCGGTAGGCCGCTCCTCCAGCTTCACCGCCTGCTCCTTGTTCCCGGCGGTGACCATGTCCTCCGCCAGGGCCGCCAGGGACTTTTTCAGCTCCCCGATGCCGGTCTTGGGCAATCGCTCATAGGGATACAGCTCCAGCCACAGCAGCAGCGCCTCCTCCGGAAGCACCCCCTGGAGCTTGGCCGCCGTCAGCGCCTCCCGGAACAGGGCATAGTTGGCCCGGAAAGCGCTGCGCTCCTGCTGGGTCCAGGGCGCGCCCGGCTCCTTGCCCAGGTGCTTGAGCAGTTTCTCATAGTCCCCGGGCCGGCGGAACTGGATGGTGTAGAGCTGGGTGCTCCGAAAGAAGTCCAGAAATTCATAGTAGGCCCGGATCCTTGGCTCTTCGGACCTGGGCGGCATCACCCGCTTGACCTGGGCGCGGATCTCCGGCGCGCCGAAGTGGCGCAGGACGGATACCCGCTTGTTCCCCTCCTGGACATAGAACGCCCCCAGATATTCATAGCAAAGGATCGGGTCCCGGATCCCCGTGGCCCCCAAATGGGCCTCACACAGCGTCCGCCACTTGGCGGCGAACTCCGTTTCCGGGGGCAGCAGCGGCCGGAAGCCGGGGGACAGGGCGGCGGTCCGCCCGGCAGACTTGGTACCCACGATCCGCTCCGCCGGGATCTCCAGACAGCCCACCTCCACCACGGCGCAGGTGTCCCCATGCTCCAATAGCTCATCGAGCACCACCGGCTCGCTGCGCTTCCCGGCGGCCTGAAGCTCCCGGACCTCGCCCCGGCCCGCTTTATAGGCGTTGAGATATTCTTCAGCGGCTTCCGCCTTATACATACGGCTCCCTCCTGTCACGCCAGAGGCTTTTGCTTTACTATAGCCCATTTCCCCGCCCTTGTCGATCCCCTTCTGCCCACTAAAACCGCCCCGGGTACACGCTACCGCGATCCGCTGCGCCCTTTCATATTCCTCTTCGGTCATGACAGTTTTGTGGGTCCCCCGGACCTGTGTCAGTTCCATTTCGCCGTCGTTTTTGATCTGCTTCCGGGTGGGCATATTCCTTGTGGCCGATGATGATGCCGCGGTAAAAGCTGTTTTTCAGCACATTGGAGATAACTCCGGGAGACCAGTTGCTCGTACCCATGGCGGTTTTAATGCCTAGATCCTCCAGGCCCTTCCTGATCTGGGTCAAGCCGATCATAAAGGAAGCACTCGGCGGACAGACTGGACGGACCCCTTGCGCCGGCGCTGTTCGGCAAGTGTGCTTTCGCGAATATGAACATTCCGCCAGGACATCCCTTTCGTATGCTCTGGCGGCACGCATCGATGTTGGGCGCAAAGGCGCAGGCATTTTTAACAAAGGGAGTGAAGGCTGAATGGAGCAGAAAAAGAAAATAAAAATCATCATTATCGTGCGGCTGTTCTGCTCGGCATAAGCCTTGCCGCCCTCGGCGGAACGCTTATATACAACAAAATAGCAAACGCCACCCCTGCCACCGTGACCGTGCCGGATGATCTGATTACAGCGGATGAGGACACGACCAAGCCCGACAGCAGCGATAGCCAAGCGCCCGACAGCAGCGACACCGGGAAGCCGGACGGCTCTTATACGCAAACACCGGATAGCTCCGCCGCCGCGTCTTCCTCTGCCGTCCCTACGCAAAGCACGACCGCCGAAGTAAAGAAAGCAGCGACCATTGAACTGTATAACAAGCAGCCGGAGGAAAACACACCGTTTCAGGTTGAAAATATGTTCCCCGGTGACAGCGAAACAAAATACTTCCGTGTGCGTGTTTCCTACCACGATAAAATCACCGTGCATTACAAAGCCACCGTCCGTCTCGGCTATGAGAAATTAGCCGAAGTGCTGAAAGTGCGTGTAAATCTGCTCTCCACGGGCGAAACGATGTATGACGGACTTATACGGGATATGCCCGAAAGTCTGACGCACAAATTGGCGTCCCAAAAATCTACCACCGACGAGCTGTACTATGAAATTACGGCTTATTTAGATACAAGCGTAGGCAACGAATATCAGAATAATGACTTGATTGCCGATTTCAAATGGTGGGTCGAGGAAACAGGAAACCTCGACGACTCTCCGCAGACAGGCGACACCTCAAACATTCTGCTGTGGGCGGTGCTTGCAGCCTGCTCCCTTAGTATGATG
>CALXFQ010000025.1 GCA_944387625.1 uncultured Oscillospiraceae bacterium | reverse complement strand
GCTCAGACGACCTTTCATTATACGCATTACTTATTAGTGCTACGCAGATAATCCTGAAATTCTTTCTTTCGTTTTTCGATACAAAGCGTATCAATAAATGCGTCTTTTGCTTTCTTTCAAACGCCGGAGAGCATGGCGCAGATCTGGGGGGCCTCCTGGGGCAGCATCGTCTGGATCTGCCGGACCATGGCCGGGCCGGAGAAGTCACAGCCGGTGAGGGCGGCTTCCAGCCTGGGACACAGCAGGTGGTCCATGGCATCGGAATAGGCTTTCACCTGACAGATCCGGCCCTGCTCCACCAGGAGCTGGATCTGCAGCTCTCCCCAGGGGAAGCGCTGCTGGTATTCGGCGGTGAAGGGCAGCCGGGTCCCCAGCAGCCATTCCCGGCTGGCGTAGCGCTGCCGGAGATGTTCTGCCTGGGCAGAATCCAGGACCCCGGCAGGCAGGGGGGACAGGGGCAGGTCATACACCTGGCAGAAGGCGCTCTCCAAGGTCCGGGCCAGCTCGTCCACCGTCAGCTCCGGCACCCACTCCCGAAGGTTTGCCACCCGGGAACGGACGGAGGTCACGCCCTTGCTTTCCAGCTTGGCCTTGGAGGGGGCCAGATACCGGGCCAGCTTGTTCGTGTCCACGGACAGCATCACCGTGCCGTGGTGGTAGGACTGGCGGCCGTTGGAGTAGAAGGCGTTGCCGGAGAATTTCCGGCCCTGCGCCAGCAGATCGTTCCGGCCGGACCGCTCCGCCGGGATCCCCAGGGCGCGCACCCCCTGGCAGATCACCTGGAGCTGCTGGTCCAGGCAGTAGTCCGCCTTGGGGACCAGGAAGGTGAAGTTCAAATTCCCCAGGTCGTGGTACACCGCTCCGCCCCCGGAGAGCCGCCGGGCCAGATGGGCGCCTTCCGCCTCCATCACATCCAGCCGGCACTCCTTCCAGGCCAGCTGGTTCCGGCCGATCACCACCGTGTTCTCGTTTTGCCACAGGTAGAGGATGCAGCTTCCTTCCGGCACGTTTTCCAGCAGACACTGCTCCACCGCCAGGTTCCGATAGGGGTCCAGGCTGTTGGACCGATAAAAATACAACCGATCGATCATAGCTTCTGCCGCACCACCGGGTCCCGGGCGGCCCGGACCTCATCCGGGCGGCCGATCGGAGCGTTGTGAGGAGCGCCGTGCATATAGTCCGGGTCCTGATGGGCCAGATCATACAGTTCCCCATAGACCTGAGCCACCTCGTCCAGGGTCTGGCGGCTCTCAGTTTCCGTAGGCTCCAGCATCAGCGCCTCGTGGACGATCATGGGGAAGTACATCGTAGGCGGATGCATCCCCCGGTCGATCAGGCTCTTGGCCACGTCCAGGGCGGAGACCCCGGTCTCCTTTTTGAATCGGCTCAGGTCCAGCACGAACTCGTGCATACAGATCCGGTCGAAGGCGGGCTGGAAGCCCCGGATCTGGCGCATCAGGTAGTTGGCGTTGAGCACCGCGCCCCGGGCCGCCGCCGGGATCCCCTCCCGGCCCAGGGTCAGGATGTAGGTCAGGGCCTTCACCACCACCAGAAAGTTGCCGTGGAAGCTGCGGACCTGAAGGTGATCGTCCTGCCCGTCCATCAGGGCGGACTTAGGCAGGAACCGGGCCAGATGCGCCTTGCATCCCACCGCGCCGGCACCGGGACCGCCGCCGCCGTGGGGGGTGGCGAAGGTCTTGTGCAGGTTCAGGTGGACGCAGTCGAAGCCCATGTCCCCCGGCCGGGCCACGCCCATGATCGCGTTCAGGTTGGCCCCATCGTAGTAACACAGTCCCCCTGCCTCATGGACCAGCTGGGTGATCTGTAAAATGTTCTCATCGAAAATGCCCACGGTGTTGGGGTTGGTGAGCATGAGCCCGGCGGTATCCGCGCCCAGCACCGCCTTCAAAGCATCCAGGTCCACACAGCCGTTGGGGGCGGAGGGGATGTTCACCACCTGGTAGCCGCACATGGCGGCGGTGGCAGGGTTGGTGCCGTGGGCGGAGTCCGGGACAATGATCTTGGTCCGCTGATGGTCCCCCCGGGCGTCGTGATACCGCTTGATCAGCAGTACCCCGGTAAATTCCCCGTGAGCGCCGGCGGCGGGCTGGAAGGTCATGGCGTCCATGCCGGTGATCGGGCAAAGGAGCTTCTCCGCCAGGTCCAGCACCTCCCGGCAGCCTTCCGTGGTATAGCCGGGGGCCAGGGGGTGGATGTTGGTAAAGCCCGGCAGGGCGGCCATCTCCTCGTCGATCCGGGGATTGTACTTCATGGTGCACGAGCCAAGGGGATAGAAGCCGCAGTTGACCCCATAGACCTGCTTGGAAAGCTGGGTATAGTGGCGGCTGACTTCGCTCTCGCTGAGCTGGGGCAGCTTGGGCGGGGCGGCCCGGCGCAGATGAGGGGGCAGGGCCACCTCTTCTACATCGCATGGAGGCAGGTACTCGGTGCCGTGGCCCGGTACGCTCCGTTCAAAGATCAGCTTCATGCCTGACACACCTCCTTGACGATGTTGACGGCCCGATCCAGCTCGGCCCTGGATACCTTTTCTGTGACGCACCACAGCACGCCCTCCCGGATCGGCAGACCGCCCAGGATGTCCTGGTCCTCCAGCGCCTTGAGCGCCTGGGCCTGCCGGGGCAGAGTGGTGACGAATTCGTGGAAATACGGGCCGCTGTGGACCAGCTCCACGCCGGAGATCTTGGTCAGCTCTCCGGCCAGGTAGTGGGCCTTGGCCATGGACTGGCGGGCGGCCTGCTCCAGCCCTGCCGGACCCATGGCCGCCAGGTAGCAGGCGGCGGTGAGGGCGCACAGGGCCTCGTTGGAGCAGATGTTGGACCGGGCCTTCTCCCGGCGGATGTGCTGTTCCCGGGCCTGGAGGGAGAGAACGAAGGCCCGCCGGCCCTGCGCGTCCTCGGTCTGGCCTACGATCCGGCCGGGGAGATCACGCATGAGCTTGGCGGTGGTGGCCATGAAGCCCAGGTAGGGGCCGCCGTAGCTGAGGGGCATCCCCAGGGACTGGCCCTCGCCCACCACCACATCCGCCCCCCATTCCCGGGGGGTGCCCATGATCGCCAGGGCGATCGGATCACAGCCCAGGATGTAGTGGGCGCCGGCCTCCTTTACGATCTGGCCGATCCCGGGGGCGTCCTCCAACTGGCCGTAGAAGTTGGGCTGCTGGATGTACACCGAGGCCACCTCCGGGCCGAGCAGCTCTTTCAGAGCCTCCAGATCCGTCCGGCCGTCCCTGGCCGGTACGATCCGCAGCTCGTCGCCGCTGCCGTAGCAGTAGGTGCGGACGGTGGCGATGGTATCCGGGTGGGCGGCGGCGCTGATCAGGGTGACCCGGCGCTTCCGATCCCGGCACATGGCGGCGGCTTCCGCCGCGGCGGTGGCCCCGTCGTACACCGAGGCATTGGCCGCGTCCATGCCGGTAAGTTCACAGATGCAGGTCTGATACTCGAAGATGGACTGCAAAATGCCCTGGCTCATCTCCGCCTGGTAGGGCGTGTAGGCGGTGAGGAACTCCTCCTTGGTGGGGATGTAGCGGACGATGCTGGGGATGTAGTGGTCATAGGCGCCCGCACCCCGGAGGACCGTGGCAAAGGGCTTGTTTTTGGCCGCCATGGCGCAGATCTTCTGCCGGACCTCCAGCTCGGACAGCCCGCCGGGGATGTCCAAAGCCCCGTCCTCCAAATAGATCGCATCCGGCACGTCCCGGTACAGCGCCCGCCAGTCTGCCAGCCCCAGGGCTTGGAGCATCTGCTGCTGCTGTGCCGGGGTGGAGGGGATGTAGCTAGCCATGTTACTCCTCCTCGGCGCAGAAGGCCGCATACGCCTGGGCGCTCAGAAGCTCTTCCTGGTCCTCCACCGGGGAGACCTTGATGATCCAGGCCCCGTAGGGGTCCTCGTTGAGAAGCTCCGGGGCGTCTTCCAGCGCCTGGTTCACATCGCAGATCATGCCGCTCACCGGGCAGATCAGCTCGGAAACGGCCTTCACCGACTCCACGTCACCAAAGGCTTCCCCGGCGGTGACGGTGTCGCCGATGGCAGGAAGATCCACGAACACCACATCTCCCAGGGCGTCCTGGGCGAAGTCTGTGATGCCGATGATGGCCGCGTCCGCTTCCATCCGGATCCACTCGTGGGTCTTGGAATAATACAGTTCGGCAGGAACGTTCATGATGATGACCTCCAAATTTTTTATAAGATCACGGCTTTGCCGTAGGGGGGTACGTTTTGGATCATGTGCCTGCCCACCAGGGCGGCGGAGAGCCGCTTGCCCCGGACCGCCACATGGACATCTCCCTGGGCATCGGCGTCCAGATAGGCCAGGCCGATGGAGCGCTTGCCGGTGGTGTCCAGGATCTGGCCCTGGCTGTCAAAGCAGTAGTAGGGGACCATGGTGCCGGAGGTGACATAGCCGATCGGCCGGTCGCCCTGGTACACCGGCATCCCGGCCCGGATCACCCCCCGGTCCCGGAGGGCGATGGAGAAGATCTTTTTGGCCGTGCCGTCGGTCTTCTGGGCCAGCAGGGCGGCTTTGCCTACAAAGTCCCCCTTCTCCGGGGCGAAGCTCACGGCGAACCGGGCCAGCGGCACGGCGAACACCGGCATCCCAGCCCCGTCCTGGTCCAGCCCCATCTCATGGCCGTACAGCGGAAGCCCCGCCTCCAGCCGGAGAGTGTCCCGGGCGCCCAGGCCCGTGGGTCTGGCCCCCTGTCCGATCAGCTGGTCCCAAAGCCACCGAACCTGGTCGCTGTGGATGAACAGCTCGAACCCGATCGGGTCCCCGGTGTAGCCGGTGCGGGAGAAGCGGACGGTACGGCTCTGGATCGTCAGGACCCCCAGGTCGTTCTTTTTCATCTCCGCCAGCCCCACGGCCCCGGACAGAGCCTCCAAAATGGCGGCGCTCTGCGGCCCCTGGACGGCGATGGAGGAATATTGGTCGGTGATGTTGGTGAGGGTGCAGTCATACTCTGCCAGATACCCGGAAAGATGCTGAAGGTCCTTGTCCGTATTGGCGGCGTTGACCACCAGCAGATACCCACGGTCATCGAACATATACAGGTAGGCGTCGTCCACCGCGAAGCCATGCTCGTCGGGGATGATGCAGTACTGAGCGCGGCCGGGGATCAGGGCGGCGGCGTTGCTGGTGAGCACCCGCTGTAAAAACGCCAGCCGCTGAGGGCCTTCGATCCACAGACGGCCCATGTGGGACACGTCAAAGATCCCGTAGTACCGCCGGTCATACAGATGTTCGCTGATGATCCCTGTAGGGTATTCGATCGGCATCTCCCAGCCGCCGAAGTCCACCATGGTGGCCCCGGCGGCCACATGGGCTTCGTATAAAGGGGTGCGCTTCATGGATGTGCTCCTCCTTCTTTTCAAAGCCCTGCCAGGGCCAAGATCTTAGGCACTTGCTCTTCCGCGCCCACCGCCATCACATGGACACCGGCGCACAGCCCGGCGTCCCGGATCTGGGCGATCAGTTCGGCGGCCATTTGGATCCCCAGTCGCTGGGCCAGCCCCTTCACGCCGGTGCGCCGGCCCTCCTGGGCGGCTTCTTCCAGCCGCTGGAGCTGATCGGCCGGCACGGTGACGCCGGGGACCTTCTCGTTCATGTACCGGGCCATCCCGGCGGATTTCAGGGGCAGGACCCCGGCCATCACCGGCACGGTGATCCGGGCCTTGTCCATGGCGTCCAGGAGCCGGGTGAGCTGGTCGGTCTGGAACACGCACTGGGTCTGGATGAACTGCGCCCCGGCATCCACCTTTTGCCGGAGTTTGAGGATCTGCAGGGCCAGCGGCTCATACACCGGCGTGACCACCGCCCCTTTGAAGAAGGTGGGCGGGGTGCCGGAGAGGGGAGATCCGCCGCAGTCCCGGCCCTCCTCCATCTGGCGGACCGCCTGCAAGATCCCCACCGAGTCCAGGTCATATACCGGCTTGGCCCCGGGGTGATCGCCCACCTTCGGATGGTCGCCGGTGAGGCACAGCACCGTGTCGATACCAAAGGCGGCGGCGCTGAGCAGGTCCGACACGATGCCCATGCGGTTTCGGTCCCGGCCGGTGATCTGTAAGATCGGCTCCAGACCGGCCTGCTTCAAGGCGATGCACAGCCCCAGAGAGGAGGCTTTCAGGCAGGCCGACTGCATATCCGTCACGTTGATCCCATGGACCTGCCGCTGGAGGGTCTTTGCCACCTGGATCTGGTGGGAAAAGTCCCAGCCCTTCGGCGGGGCCAGCTCGGCGGTGACGGCGAATTGCTGATGGGTCAAGGCGTTTTGCAGCATACTCACGGCTTTGTCCCCCTCAGATCCAGATGTTTGGGATGGGCCTGGGCGCTGTGGTCCCGTATGGGGGCGGGGGAGAAGAGCAGGTCCTCCCGGCCCAGGGCTTTTAGCCGCTCATAAATGGCGATCCAGGCACAGTCGTTTTCCGGGTCTACCTCGCATTTGCCGTTTTTCTGGCCGCCGCAGGGGCCATCCACCAGGCCCTTGGCGCACCGGGTCACCGGGCAGATGCCCCCGGTCCGGCCCAGGACGCACTGGCCGCACATCCGGCAGTATTCGTGGAAGATCCCCACCCGCTCCACCTGGCCTAAGAAGCTGGTGTCGTTGGCCGGGTAGACGGGAAGGCATACATTGTCCGCCACGGTCTGGACGCCGCTGCCGCAGGCCAGGCACACCACGGCCTCCACGCCGGTGTCCGGGAGGACTTTCAGCTCTTTGCGGACCAGCAGTTTGTGGCAGCACTCCTGGGGCAGCACCCGGGCGACCACCTGGAAGCCCCGGTCTTCCAGCGCCTGGGCCATTTGGTCGATCTCCGGCGCGCCGCCGGTGCGGCAGGCGGCGGCGCAGCTGTCACAGCCTACGATGGCTACCTTCTTTGCCCCGCCCAGCATTTCCAGCAGCTCGGGAAGGGGCTTTTTCACGGTGATGATCATGGCTTCCCTCCTTTTTTGATCATGAAAAAAAGACGCAGCCTTCCGCGTTTCCAGCGGAAGTCCGCGCCTCTGCATCCATACCTGAGAGATTCCCGGCACAGCCGGTTGCACCTTCGGTGTGGGCCTGGCCCACTCTACAGAGCATCGTCGTGACCCGGTCCTTTTGCCTGAGAGATTCTGCGTTCCCCTTCGGCGGCCTTGCGGCGCTCTCCCGAGCCAGTCATCCGATCCATATACGGTCATCGACCTTTCCTCTATCATTATCCTATGCCCGGGCCGTTCTGTCAAGTCAAAAATAATAAATATCCCTATATCAAATACAAGGTTCATGTACAATATGCACAAATATCAAGACGCCTCCCAAGTCGGAAGGCGTCTTGACCGGCGGTATTTATTTGCTCAAAGGATGGTCCACAGCCAGCAGATCAGCCCGTACACCACCCCGGCCACGGTGCCGTAGACGATCACCGGCCCGGCGATGGTGAACATCTTGGCCCCCACCCCCAGGATGAAGCCCTCGGTCTTGAACTCCACTGCCGGGGCAGCGATGGCGTTGGCAAAGCCGGTGATCGGAACCAGCGTCCCGGCCCCGGCGAATCTGGCGATGTCGTCGTACACGCTCAAGCCGGTGAGCAGGGCCGACAGGACCACCAGGGTCATGGACCCGGCGGTGGCGGCCTGGGTCCGCTCTAAGCTTAAAGCGGCATACATCTCCATCAGCGCCTGTCCCAGGACGCAGATCCCGCCGCCCACCGAAAACGCCCCCAGACAGTCCCGCCAGATCGGGGACTTGGGAGAGCGCTCTGATACCAGCTTTGCGTATTCTTTTTCCGTCATATCCATCCCTCCATGGGTTAGGATCTGCAAAAGCCCGGAAAATATACAAAGGAGCCGCCTGCCGGGATCTTACGGCAGGCGGCAAAGCTCAGAGGATGTTCATGTTCGGCAGGCGCACAAAGGCCGGGCCGGTGTAATTGGGGATCTGGGCGCCCTCCCGGGACAGGCCCAGGTCTTTCAGACATTCCCGGATGCTGCCGCTGATGGAGAAGCCGCTGATCGGACGCAGCCGCTCTCCGTCAAAGTAGTTGGCCAAGCGCACCTCACCGCCGATGTAGTCGCTGTACACATCGATCTGGATGCCGGACATGGCCACGATCTCCACATAGGGTTTCTTTTTCATGGACTGGACGCTTTTGCGGCCCTTGCCTACATGGAGGGCGGTGGCGCTGCCGGTGGACGGTAGACCTAAGTAACAGCCGTACTGGTTATTGCCGTAGTAGGCGTTCAGCAGGCCCTGCGCCACCACCTGGGTGGGCACCGCCAGGGCGCCGTCCTGGTCGAACATATCCGCCTTGGAGGGGGCTTCCAGCCGGATGTCCAGCACGTCCCCCCGGGGGTCCGGCTGGAGGGCGTCGCCGATCTTTTTGTCCGCGGTGCCTTTGACCACTCCGGCGTAGCTGTAGTTCCAGATCAGCTCATAGAACAGTCCCCGGGCCTCCTCCTGCCGCAGAAGCACGGCGCAGGTCCCGATCGGCGCTTCCGGCCGGACGGCCTGGCATCGGAGGGCCACGTCCGCCAGGGCCTGGGCGGCGTCCATGGACATCTTCTCCCGGTCGGGCTTGTCATACCGGTAGGTCTTGTACAGCTCCACCTTTTGCGCCCCGTAGCAGGAGGGAATCGCCTCCACGAAGATCTGCTGGAGCCGCTTGCTCCGATCCACCCCCCGGGAATTTCGGATCCGGGTGGTGGTCTGGGTGATGAAGACCTCGAAGGAATTGAACCGGGCCTCCGGCGTGGACCGGGCGAAGAAGGCTTCCGCCACCTGATCGATGATCTGGAAGGGGTCCTCCCCAAAGCTCCGGCCCCGGAAGGTCTTCTTCGGGCCGCCCTCTACCAGGGTATAGGCGGGATTTTTCACAAAGGAGGCGGCGTACAGCGCCTCCCGGATCTGCCGGTCGATCTGGGCGGCGGTAAGATCGTGGCTGACCAGGAAGGAGGCCGAGCCTGTGTAAGACGTCTCATCCTCTTGGAAGTCCCGATAGACCGTGACCTTATATTCCGTGGTGTCCGCCACCCGGCGGGTCTCCAGCTTTTGCAGTACATAAAAGCCCTGGGCGCTGAGCGCCTGCTCCTGGGCGATCAGCCAGCCGGAAACATCGCTGTTCTTCTCCAGCCGCCGGATCAGCTTGTTCATCATGTCTTTCATCCGATCTTCACCTTCGCTTTCAGACAGGGGCCGCCGTCACTGACCCGGACCCATTCTTTATATCCCTTGCCGCACGATCCGGCGCCGATCACCTGGAAGTCCCCGGACACGGCGCTGATCGATCCCAGCAGGTCCAGCACATGGCCGCTCATCACCACCGGGGACACCAGCTTGCCGGTGAAGATCCCGTCCCGGATCTCCCGGCCGTACAGGGCGGTACACTGGATGCCCCAGTTTTTCGGGTCTTCCATGCCGTTGTTGGTGACGGCGATGTAGTAGCCGTGCTTCACGCTTTTGATCATGTCCGCCAGACGGTCGCTGCCCTTCTCGAAGAAGGTGTTGGTCATCCGGGTGTAGGCCTTGCGCTTGTAGGACTGGCGGCGGCCGTTGCCGGTGGGCTGGGTGCCCAGCTCCATGGCGCTGAGCAGGTCCGAGATCCCGTTGACCAGGATGCCGTTCCGGATGATGGTGGTGTCCTGGGCCAGCACGCCGTCGTCATCGAAAAAGTAGGACCCGGCGGAGAGGGTCGCCGCGGCGCCGTCGTGCATGGACACCAGGGGACTGGCCACCTGCTTGCCCATGAACTCCCGGGCCTGGGCGCGGTCCTTGACGAACATATCCATCTCCACCCCGTGGCCGAAGGCTTCGTGGGCGATCAGGCCGGTGATCGAGGGGTCGGTGATCACCTCATAGATCCCCGGCTCTGGGGGGGCGGCCTCCAACAGCTCGTTGGCAAGCGCCCCCACCTGGGGCAGGGCTCGGGACAGGTGGGAGAAGACCTGGTTCATGGAGTTGCTGCCGAAGCTGTCGTAGGCCATCCGGGTGGTGTCGCCGGAGCGCACCATCACCGAGCAGCTGGCGGTGTCCCAGGTGTAGAACTGCTCCAGATCCTTTTTGCCGGACAGGAACATTTTGCTCACCGAGGCGTGCTCCAGGTAGGCGCGGACGGTGACCACGTTGTCGATCGTGTCCATGCCCTGGCGGACCAGGGCGGTGAGCCGGGCAAGGATCTGCTCCGCCGGGTACACCTTCCCCACCGGGGGGCGGCAGAAGCGCTGGCAGATCGCCTCCTCCCGCGCCGCGGCGGCCCGGACCCGCTCCACGGCGCTGTCCCGGTCCGCCAGGGACACCAGCCGGTCCACCAGCGTCGGGATATCGCCCATCTCCAGGTCGTTGACGGAATACTCACAGTAGCCGTTTTGGAACACCTTGATCACGAAGCCGCACTCGCTGATCGGGACGGGGGATACCCCGGTGGTCTTGGGGTCCACGGACACGCCGGTGCCGGTGACATGGGTGCCCAGGATGCTGGCGTATTCAAACCGCTCCAGCAGCCGGTCCAGCAGGGCCTGGGCCACTGGCTTTTTCTTGGTCAAATAGGCAGAATATTTTTTCATAGGCTCTCCTTACAAAGCGTAGTATCGTTCAAACTCCGCCGGATGGGGGATCGCGGCGATCTGGCGGCATTCCTCCCGCTTCAGGCCGATCCAGTTCCGGATCAGCTCCTGGGGGAACACCCCGCCGGCGGTCAGGTAGTCGTGGTCCTGCTCCAAAGCGTCCAGAGCCTCTTCCAGGGAGGTGGGCAGGTGCTGGAGCCGGGCCTTTTCTTCCTCGCTCAGATGGTACAGGTTCACGTCATAAGGCCCCCAGCCCTGGGTCTGGGGATCGATCTTGTTTTTGATGCCGTCCAGACCGGCCATCAAGATCGCGGCGTAGCAGAAGTAGGGGTTGCAGGTGGCGTCAGGGTTGCGAAGCTCGAAGCGCCGCTTGTCCGGGCTTTTGGCGTAGGCCGGGATCCGGATCACCGCCGAGCGGTTGGAGGTGGCGTAGCCCACAGTCACCGGGGCCTCGAAGCCCGGCACCAGCCGCTTGAAGGAGTTGGTGCTGGGGTTGGTCAGGGCGCACAGAGAGCCGATGTGCTTTAAAAGCCCGCCCATAAAATAGTGCGCGGTCCGGCTCAGATGGGCGTAGCCGCTGTCGTCGGAGAACACCGGCTGGCCGTCCTTCAGCAGGAGCATATGCACGTGCATCCCGGACCCGGCCTCCCCGCGGATGGGCTTGGGCATGAAGGTGGCGGTCTTGCCGTGGGCCAGGGCGGTGTTGCGGATGATATACTTGATCGCCATGGTGTCATCCGCCATTTTGACCACTTCGGTGAGCTGTGGCTCGATCTCATACTGGCCGGAGGCCGCCACCTCCGGGTGGTGGTAGTTGATCTGGATGCCCATGTCCTTCATGTGCATACACATCTGACTGCGGCAGTCGTAGGAGGTGTCGAAGGGCATGGCGATGTGGTAGTTCTTCTGCTTGGGCACCACCACCCCCAGCCCCGCCCGGCCGCTGTTCCAGTAGGACTGGCCGGCATCCACTTCGGCGGCGATCCGGCCCCGGGAAAGATCCCAGTCCACCTGGTCGAACAAATAAAATTCGAATTCCGGCAAGATCTGCATGGTATCGGCTACGCCGGTGCTTTTCATATACTCCACCGCCGCCCGGATGACGTTCCGGGGATATTGGGGCAGGGGGCGGTTGGCCGGGCTGTCGATGATCATGGCGTTGCCGGTCATGGACAGCGTAGGCACGGCGCAGAACGGGTCGATCGCCGCCGTGTCCGGGTCGGGGATGAACACCATATCGCTTTTCTCCACCACGGCGTAGCCGTAGTTGGAGGCGTCAAAGCCGATGCCGCTGGTCATGATCTCCTGGGAGAAGTTCTCCGCCGGGATCGTCACGTGCCGGTACTGGCCGTGGATGTCCACCATTTTGAAATCTACCATGCGGATGCCCTGCTCCCGGATCATGGACAGGACCTGTTGGATCGTTTTGGACATAGGGAAGCTCCTTTTTTATTTTTTAGGGAAAGGTGGTCACAGACTGCTCCACTTGAACCAGAGGAAGGCGGAGAGCAATACCCCCACCGCGCAGATCCCCAGGGCCACAGCGCAGGCGATCCGGACCCACCGGCATTGGGCGCCGCGCCAGGTCAGCAGGGACAGCGCCAGCCCGGAAACGGACAGGAACAAGCCCCCAAAGCCGTATTTCAGCGCCAGGCCCATCCGGGCGGTGGCGTCCGCCGCCGGAGGCTCCCGGAAGTAGTTCAGCCCCAGCAGGCCCATGGCCAGCAAACAGCAGCAGGTCAGGCCCAGGGTCACCACCATCAACGTCTTTTTCATTCGTTCACCACCTTCAAGTTACAATGTAACACAGATCCGGCGGTTATTCAACCCAAGATCTGTAAAACTTGCCGGAGAACCATGGATGTGCTATAATGGAAAAAAAGCAGGAGGCGATCGGATGGAGATGGAGGAACTGGACCGGCAGATCTTGGACCGGGTATATGGCGCGCCGGAGGAGGAGGTGTTCGTTTCCGGGGACTTTCTGGACCTGGGGGACACCTATATGGTCAATCAGGCCCTGGCCCGGCTGACCCGGACAGGGGACCTCCGGCGGATCGTCTGGGGGATCTATGACCGGCCGGAGCGCCGGATCGTCCCGGATCTGCCGCCCCGGAAACTGGAGCGGACGGCCCTGGTCCTGGCCCGCTGCCGCCGCTGGCAGATCGTGCCTTATGAGGATGTGGCCCTGGCCCTGCTGGGCTTGAGCGACCGCGTGCCGGAGATCTGGCGCTTCCACACCGATGGGGGAAAGGCGGCTTTCCAGCTTGGGCGGCAGTGGCTGCGCTTCCTCCCTGGGGAGAGCCGGTGGATGGGGCTGGACCATTCTTCGGCGGTGGTCCTCCAGGCGCTGACGGCTGTAGGCCCGCAGGACCTTTCCCAGGAGCGCCTTTCCGCCATCCAGGCGGCCCTGACGACCGAGCAGCGCCGGCGGCTCCTTCAGGATGCCGGGGCGGCGGAGGCGTGGATCTTTCAGGCGGTGGAGCAGATCTGCCGGGACTAGGGCCGTGTCGGATCGTGTCGGGAATTGACGGCAAGAAGACCTTGAATAGCAAAGCGGTGTATGGTAAAATAAACACGAAAAAAACACGGAAATGGCGAAGTTTTTGAAAGGGGAGCCTCCTGCAAGGGAGGAAGAGGACATGAAACAAGGTGCGGTATTCATTGCGGACGGTTCGGAGGCGTTCTGCCGGGAACTGTCCCAGGCGGTGGACCGGATCCCGGGCCTGCGGGTGGTAGGCACCGCCATTGACGGAGAGCAGACCTTGCGGTGTCTGCGGGAGCGGGTGGTGGACCTGCTGGTACTGGATCTGATGCTTCCGAAGAAGGACGGCATCGCCATTTTGAAGGAGCTATCCCGGCAGGAGGACCGGCCACAGGTACTGACCACCGCGGTGTTCGTATCGGATTTCGTGGCCGCCGCCGCGGCGGTGCTGGGCGGGAGCTATCTGGTCCGCAAGCCCTGCGACCCTCATGGGGTGGCGGAGCGGCTCCAGGAGATGTGGAACGGACTGCCGTCCTTTCCTGCCGTCCCCCGATCATTCGATGTAGACGCGGTGGTCACCTCGGTGCTCCAGAAGCTGTCTATCCCGGCCCATACCAAGGGCTATAAGTACCTCCGGGAAGCGGTGATCATCGCCGTGGAGGATATGGAGGTCCTCAGCGCCATCACCAAGGAGCTTTATCCCCAGGTGGCAAGGCGCTACGGCACTACCGCTTCCAACGTGGAGCGGGCGATCCGCCATGCCCTGGAACTGGTGTGGAAGCGGGGAGAGCAGGAGGTCCTTCACGGCTATTTCGGCTCCTGGCACAAGCTGACCAATTCCGAGAGCATCGCCCTGATCGCCGACCGGGTCCGGCTCCAGACCGCCCGGCACCGCCGGTACGGCGGCGACTAGACCATGAAAAAATGCGCCCCATTTTCATCGGAAAATGGGGCGCTTAGCTTGCGCGCTATGTGTTTTCAGCCGTTCACGGCCTGGATCAGGCCGCCCAGCACCGGCTCGAACTTGGCGCCGTACCAGTGGTCCTGTTCCTCCGCGGTGGCCCGGATGCAGGCCATGGTGTAGTTCGCGGCGATCTGGGCGGCAGTGTAGGCGTCCTTCCCCCGGACAAAGGCCCCCACGAAGGCGGAGGCGTAGATGTCCCCGGTGCCGTGGCAGCTGTTGGGCAGGAGCTCATGCTCGTAGTAGCGCTTCACGCCCTCCTCCACCACCATGATGCCCGTCTTCCCAGGCCGGAAGGACACGCCGGTGAGGATGATGTTCTTACAGCCCAGGGCGGTAAGTTTACCGATGTGCTCGTCGATATAGGAGGCATCGTAATCGGTCCTGTATTCCAGGCCGGTAAGGAAACAGCTCTCGGTGATGTTGGGCAGGATATAGTCGGCCTGGGCGCACAGGCCCTTCATGGCCTCCACGAAGGCCCCGTCAAAGCCGGGGTAGAGCCGGCCGTTGTCTGCCATGGCCGGGTCCACCACCTTCACGCAGTCATCGGTGCCGGTGGTCTGGAAGATGCTGGCAACATAGTCGATCTGCCGGGTGCTGCCCAGGTAGCCGGTGTAGATCGCGGAAAACCGGATCCCCTCCCGGATCCAGTGGTCCCGGATGGCGGGCATATCCTCGGTCAGGTCCCGGAAGGTGTAGCCGGTGAACCCGGCGGTGTGGGTGGAGAGCACGGCGGAGGGGAGCACACAGGTCTCCAGGCCGCAGGCGGACAGGATCGGCAGGGCCACGGTCAGAGAGCACTGGCCCACACAGGAGATGTCCTGGATGGTGAGGATCTTTTTATAAGACATGGAGATACATCCTTTCAGCAATGGGTCTTGGCCTTATCATACCACGTTCTGGACATAAAAACAGAACCAAAATCGTGATATAAAATAAGGCCAGTTTTGCCGGACAGAAATATGCCAACTTCCTGTTTACACAAGGCCCCGGATCGTGATACAATATCCGATACGAAAGAATGAACGGAGTTTTTACTATGGAGCATATCGTGTTGGATATGGAATGGAACCAGCCCTGGCCCGGTTCGCCCTCGGCTAAGAAGGTGCTGCCCGTCCAGATCCGGGGAGAGATCATCCAGATCGGGGCCGTCCGTCTGACCCAGGCCGGGGAGGTGGCCGACGAGTTCCAGGTGCTGATCCGGCCCAAATACTACCGGCGTTTGAACCGCCGGGTGAGCAAGCTCACCGGCATCAAGGAGGCCCGGCTGAAGGAGGAGGGACTGCCTTTCCTGGAGGCCATGGAGCGGTTCCGGGCCTGGTGTGGGGAGGATGTGGTGTTCCTGACCTGGGGCTTTGACGATATCGGCATCCTCCGGGAGAACCTGCGGCTCTTCGGCCAGGACGAGGGCTGGACCAGCCGGTGGTACAACGCCCAGATGATCTTCAACGCCCAGACCGACGGCTCCAATTCCCAGAAGGCCCTGAAGACCGCCCTGGAGATCTTCGGCATCCAGCCCAGCCGCCCGGCCCACGACGCCCTGGGGGACGCCTACCACACCGCCCTGATCTGCGCCCGGCTGGACCTGGAGCGGGGCGCCCGGGAGTACGACCAGGCGCTGAAGGACCATGACAACGGCTTCCACGGCGCGGAACTGCCTGGGTGCGTTTGCCGGAAGGTGTTCTACGATTACCCCAGCAAGAACGCCGCCCTGGCGGCTATGAACGGCCCGGAGAACCTGTGTCCCGTGTGCCAGCGGCAGATGCTGGGGTCCCGGTGGTTCGCCCAGCCCGGCCATCGGTATATGGACATGGCTACCTGCGCCGAGCACGGCAAGTTTCTGATCCGGGTCCGGCTGTCGGACCAGCCTGACGGCAAGATCCGGGTGAGCCGGCTGACCTATGAGGCCACCTCCGAGGCGGCCCAGGCCTACGCCCGCCGGGCGGAGAAGGCAGACCCGGAAGAGCGCCGTGGCGCCAGCCGCCGCCGTCGCCGCCGCCGTACCGCCGTGGCGGAAGTGCGGGCCGAGCAGGAATGATCGGATCGAACGGCCCTCTGTTTCCCGGCGGGAAACAGAGGGCCGTTTTCGGCAGGGGACCGCCAGGAAGGTCCATGGGGGGGAGGGACGGCACCGTCCCCAGGGGAAAGAAAGCACTTGACAGTCCAGGGAAAAGATGTTATAATGCCCTGCGTGGTAAGGCCATGGGCCTGTGAAACCATGGGCCTTTAGCTCAGTTGGTCAGAGCCTCCGGCTCATAACCGGATAGTCCCGGGTTCGAATCCCTGAAGGCCCACCACAAAGATCAAGGGAATGTTCCTTCGTATATATAGGGGTATAGCTCAATTGGTAGAGCGGCGGTCTCCAAAACCGTAGGCTCAGGGTTCAAGTCCTTGTGCCCCTGCCACGAAAAAGACTACTTTTGTCTGCGGACGAAAGTGGTCTTTTTTGAACGCAAAGCGGCCCTGTGGGCTGTGAAGTAGCTTCAGGAAAAGGGGACCGCGTTGTTATTACAGCATCTGTCTGACAGGGCTGGATGAAACAACGAGAAATTGGCATCACTGCCTGACGCTTTCTCAAGCCTGCATGAGGGTATATGGACATCTCCTGCAGGATCGGCAGATCTGCACAATTTTGCCTTTTAAACTATGGCAAATATAGAGAAAATGACCATGGCCGCCCTTTGGTTCGTTGACAGTTTGTTCGGGAAGTGCTATATTCACAAAAGCGCAAACAAAAAATGAACAGGAGGATCTACCCTATGAAGAAAATGATCGCCATCGTCGTGGCGCTGATCCTGTGTGTCAGCGCGC
>CALXFQ010000024.1 GCA_944387625.1 uncultured Oscillospiraceae bacterium | reverse complement strand
AAGGCGTACAAATTATGCGCGCAGCAGACTGCAAGCCTTTTTGTCGAAAAGCCCCGAAGGGGATTTTCGACAGGCTGAGCTCTCCCATAGGGAGAGCCAAGAGCGCTGGCGGAAGGCCGGACCGCTGTCCCAAAGAGATCGCCAGGAGCGTTGACCGCGCCGTCGTCGGGCGGGTGCTGAAAAGACCCTGCTTATACAGCAGGGTCTTTTGAAAGGGACTTAGTTCAGGGCGGCCTTGGCCTTCTCCACGATCACGGCGAAAGCGGCGGCATCCTGGATGGCCATCTCGGACAGGCTCTTCCGATTCAGCTCCACGCCGGCCTTCTTCACACCGTTCATAAAGGTGGAATAGTTCAGGCCGTAGGGGGCAACGGCAGCGCTGATTCGGGTGATCCACAGCCGGCGGAAGTCACGCTTCTTCTGCTTACGGCCAGCGAAAGCATAGTTGCCGGACTTCATGACCTGCTGCTTGGCCATCTTGAAGTGCTTGGACTTGGAGCCCCAGTAGCCCTTGGCCAGCTTCAGCGTGGCGTTTCTTCTCTTGCGCGTCATCATCGCGCCTTTAACTCTTGCCATTTGTCAGTACCTCCTATCTGCTTACTTGTACGGGATCATCTTCTTGATGGCGTCGATGTTGGTCACATCGGCGTAAGCGGTCGCGCGCAGATGGCGGGTACGCTTGGTGGTCTTCTTGGTGAGGATGTGGCTCTTGTAAGCGTGCGCTCTCTTGACCTTACCGGTCTTGGTCAGGTTGAATCTCTTCTTTGCGCCGCTGTGGGTCTTGAGCTTGGGCATAGTAGGTTCTCCTTCCGAAAATCTTTTGTCTTACTTGCTATTCTTGGGTGTCAAAAACATCGCCATGAAACGGCCTTCCAGCTTGGGATCCTTTTCCATATTGGCGATCTCCGAGCAGCTCGCGGCAAACTCCATCAGCAGCTTCTTGCCCAGATCCGTATGGGCCATCTCACGGCCCCGGAAGCGCACGCTGACCTTCACCCGGTTGCCGTCGCCCAGGAACTTCAGGGCGGCTTTGACCTTGGTGTTCAGGTCGTTGGTGTCGATGCTGGGGCTCATGCGGATCTCCTTGATCTCCACCACCCGCTGATTTTTGCGGGCTTCCTTCTCCCGCTTCTTCTGGTCGAAGCAGAACTTGGAATAGTCCATGATCTTACAGACCGGCGGGGTGGCGTTGGGAGAGATCTTCACCAGGTCCATGCCCTGCTCCTCGGCCATGGCATTGGCCTGGGCGGCGGACATGATGCCCAGCTGGGCGCCGTCGGCGCCGATCAGGCGGATCTCCTTGTCCCGGATCTCCTCGTTGAGCTGATGATCTAATTTAGCGATGGTAAGCACCTCCATAACAACAAAAAAACGGATGCCAAAGCATCCGCACACCCATGCTCTCCCTGCCCAGGGAGAAGATATGGACCGTTTCGCTGAGCTGACGGTGAGGCGGATGTTCAGCCTTCTTCATTTACCCGCCCAGTCTATCACACCCCCGCCCTTTTGTCAAGGGCCTTTTTGAGAAAAACCCGGCCGCCGGCCCAAAAAGCCAAAACTAGCTATTGTACGATCGGCGTTTTTTTGATATAATCATAGGAAAAATGTATCAATTGGATGTGTGTAGTTTTGAAGTATGGAGTTTGGAACGTTAATGTGCCCGAGATGAGCGCGGTGAACGCCCTGGTGGGCAGCGGCTATGCCCCTTTGAGCGCCATGGTCCTTGCCGCCCGGGGGCTGAAGGACGCCCGCCAGGCGAGCAAGTACCTGAGCTGTAACGGCCCTCTGCCGGACCCCTTTTTGATGACCGACATGGCCCTGGCCGCCGGACGGGTGGGCCTGGCCATGTCCCGGGGGGAGCGGATCGCGGTATACGGCGACTACGATGTGGACGGCATCACCGCCACCTGCCTTCTTTACGACTTCCTCCGCCGCCACGGGGCGGATGTGGTGTCCTACATCCCCGCCCGGATGGAAGAAGGCTACGGCCTGAACCCTACGGCGGTGCGCCAGCTGCACAGCCAGGGGGTCAAGCTGATCGTTACCGTGGACTGCGGGATCACCGCCATCCAGGAGGCAAAACTGTGCCGGGACCTGGGGATCGACCTGGTGATCACCGACCACCACGAGTGTAAGGACGCCCTGCCCCAGGCGCTGGCGGTGGTCGATCCCCACCGGCCTGACGGCGGGTATCCCCACCGGGACCTGTCCGGGGTGGGGGTGGCCTTCAAGCTGGCCGCCGCCCTGTCCGGCAGTCAGGAGGAGGTGCTGGCGGAATACGCCGACATGGTGTGCTTGGGCACGGTGGCGGATGTGATGCCCCTGCGGGGAGAGAACCGGGCCTTCGCCGCCCGGGGACTGGAGGCCCTGCGCCACACCCGGCGGCCTGGGCTGGCCGCCCTGATGCAGGAGTGCGGCTGCGAGCCGGACATGGTCAGCGCCGCCTCCATCGGCTTCATGCTGGCCCCCCGGATCAACGCCGCCGGCCGGATGGGCCAGGTGGAGCTGGCTACCGAGCTGTTTTTGACCCAGGACCCGGACCGGGCAAAGGAGCTGGCCCAGGCCCTGTGCGCGCTGAACCGTCAGCGCCAGGCGGTGGAGGCCCAGATCTACCAGGAGGCGGTGGCCATGCTGCCTCTGGACCGGCCCCCGGAGGCGATCGTGCTCTCCGGGGAGACCTGGCACCAGGGAGTGGTGGGGATCGTAGCCAGCCGGATCGCCGAGGAATACAACTGCCCCACCTTCCTGATCTGCATGGACGGGGACCACGGCAAGGCCAGCTCCCGCAGCTACGGCGGGTTCAACCTGTTCGCCTCCCTGTCCGCCCTGTCCCCCCTGCTGGAGAGCTTCGGCGGCCATGAGCTGGCGGCAGGCTTCACCATCGCCCGGGACCGGATCGACCAGTTCCGCCAGCAGGTGTGCCGCCTGGCGGCGGACTACTACGCCAACACCGAGAGCCGCACCAGTCTGGACATCGACTGCGCCGTGACGCCGGAGCTGCTCACCGTGTCCGGGGTGGATTCTCTGTCCGTGCTGGAGCCCTGCGGCAACGGCTGTCCCAAGCCGGTGCTGATGATGGAGCGGGTGGTGGTGGAGAAGATCCACATGGTAGGCGGCGGCCGGCATATGCGGCTGCGTCTGCGCCAGGGCCACCACGCCCTGGGGGCGATCTGCTTCTCCACCGACCCGCAGACCGCCTCGATCGCCCCGGGGGACCTGGTGGACGTGGCGTTCGTGCCGCAGGTCAACGAGTTCCGGGGGGAGCGGACGGTCCAGCTGAACATCCAGGACATCCGGCCCAGCTGCGCCGCCCCCTGCGGCGGCGAAACGGTGTCCTACCGGGCGCTGCGGACCGGCGCCATCACCCGGCAGGCGGCGGCGTCGCTGCTGCCGGACCGAAAGACCCTGGCCCTGGTGTGGCAGTACCTGTCCGCCGCCGGCGGATCGGTCACCGAGCCGCCCATGTGCCTGTGCCGGAAGATCGTCCGCTGGTCCGGCAGTCCTCTGAGCCTGGGGCAGCTGCTGACCTGTCTGGACATTTTCGCCGACGTGGCCCTGCTGGACCTGCGCCGGGACCATAAGACCATCACCATCCGTCTGACCCGGCCCGCGGGCAAGGCGGATCTGCAACAGAGCAAGACCATGCAGCGGCTGCTGCAAGCGAAAGAAGGCTGATCGTATGGAGAATTTCGCGGAACATTACGGCGCCATGTGTGCCGCCATCTTGAATCGGATGCCCGGCGCGGATATGGAGCAGATCGACCGGGCGGTGGACTACGCCCGGAACAAGCATAAAGACCAGAAGCGCAAGGACGGTTCTCCTTATATCATCCACCCCCTGGCGGTGGCCCAGATCGTCACCGAGATGGGCCTGGACACCGACGCGATCTTAGGCGCGATCCTCCACGACTGCATCGAAGACACCGATGCCTCCCACGACGAGATCGCCAAGATCTTCGGCCCCACGGTGGCGGAGCTGGTGGAAGGGGTCACCAAGCTGACCCGGGCGGACTTCTCCTCCACCGAGGAGGCCCAGATGGAGAACCTGCGGAAGATGTTCATGGCCATGTCCAAGGACATCCGGGTGGTGCTGATCAAGATCGCGGACCGGCTCCACAATATGCGGACCATGCAGTACCAGACCCCGGAAAAACAGCTGAAAAAATGCCGGGAGACCATGGACATCTACGCGCCCCTGGCCCACCGGCTGGGTATGCAGAAGATCAAATGGGAGCTGGAGGACACCTCCCTGCGCTACCTGGACCCGGAGGGCTATGAGAAGATCGTGGCCTACCGGGACGCCCACAAGGAGCAGGACGAGGCCTTCATGCGGACCATCCAGGAGAGAATCACCACCCGGCTCAACGCCATGGGCATCAACAACACCACCTACGGCCGGATCAAGCACGTCTACTCGATCTACCGAAAGATGAACGCCCAGGGCAAGACCATGGACGAATTGTACGATGTGTACGCCTTTCGGTGCGTGGTGGACACGATCCCGGACTGCTACAATGTCCTGGGCCATATCCACGACCTGTTCAACCTGGTGCCTGGCCGGTTCAAGGACTATATCTCCACCCCCAAGCCCAATATGTACCAGAGCCTGCACACCACGGTGATCGGCTCCCAGGGCATCCCCTTTGAGGTCCAGATCCGGACCTGGCAAATGCACGAGACCGCGGAATACGGCATCGCCGCCCACTGGAAGTATAAGCAAGGCTCCGGGGACGGCTCGGAGAAGGACTTCGAGTGGGTCCGGCGGCTCCTGGAGAGCCAGCAGACCACCGACGCGGAGGACTATGTCCGCTCCCTGAAGATCGATATGTTCGACGACGAGGTGTTCGTCTTCACCCCCAAGGGCAAGATCGTATCCCTGCCCGCCGGGTCCACCCCGATCGACTTCGCCTACGCGATCCACTCCGGGGTGGGCAACGCCATGGTAGGCGCCAAGGTGAACAACCGGATCGTGGGCATCGACTCCAAGCTGAAAAACGGCGACATCATCGAGATCCTCACCTCCAAGACCGCCAAAGGCCCCAGCCGGGACTGGCTGAACATCTGCAAATCCAACCAGGCCCGGACCAAGATCAAGCAGTGGTTCAAAAAAGAGAAGCGGGAGGAGAACGTTTCCCACGGCCGGGCCTCCTTCGAGTCGGAGATGCGCCGCCAGGGCCTGCCGCTGTCGCTTACCGTAGACCCGGAGGTAGGACCGCAGCTGCTGAAAAAGCTGTCCTTCACCGACTGGGAGGATATGTACGCCGCCATCGGCTACGGCGGCCTGACCGCCGCCAAGGCGGTGGGCCGGATCCGGGACGACATCAACAAGGCCCTGCGGGTCCAGGCCAACGAGAAGCTCACCGCCGCCGCCCCCCTGCGGATGGCGCCGGAGACCGACACCGCCAAGCGGGACCGGCACGCGGTCAACGGCGTGGTGGTGGAGGACATCGACTCGTGCATGATCAAATTCGCCAAATGCTGTACCCCGGTGCCTGGGGACGGGATCGTGGGCTTCATCACCCGGGGCTACGGCGTATCCATCCACCGGCTGGACTGCCCCAACGCCCAGCACCGGGACGAGCCCCACCAGGCGGACCGTTGGGTCCGGGTCCACTGGGCCACCCAGGCGGACCAGCCCTTTGAAACGACGCTGGAGCTGGACTGCACCACCCGGGACGGCCTGCTGCTGGACGTGGCTACGGTGATGACCACCGCCCGGGTCCGGGTGAAGGAGCTGAACGGCCGGGATCTGCCTGGCGGCAAGAGCGTGTTCACCGTCCGCTTTGAAGTGAAGAACGTGGCGGAGCTGGAATCCATCCGAAAAAAGCTCCTGTCGATCCGGGACGTGATCGGCTCCCGCCGGGGCCAAAACTGATCGATTTAAGGAGATATCTATGCGCGCAGTGCTTACAAGAGTGTCCGCCGCCTCGGTAGCCATCGACGGCCAGACCGTAGGGAGCATCGGCAGGGGCTTTTTGATCTTGCTGGGGATCGGCCCCCGGGACACGGAAAAAGAGTGCCGGTATCTGGCGGAAAAGGCCCTGGGCCTGCGGATCTTTGAAAACGAGAACGGGAAGATGGACCTGGGTCTGGACCAGGTGGGCGGCCAGGTGCTGGTGGTGAGCCAGTTCACCCTCTACGGCAGCTGCCGGAAGGGCCGCCGCCCCAGCTTCACCGATGCCGCCCCGCCCCAGCTGGGGGAGGCGCTGTACGAAAAATTCCTCTCCTGCTGCGCCGAGCTGGGCCATCCGCCTCAGCACGGGCGATTTGGGGCGGATATGCAGGTATCTTCCGTCAACGACGGCCCTGTGACCCTGCTGCTGGACACAGACGCGCTGATGGACGCCCCCAGGAGGTAAGACCATGATCGTGACCACCCTTCCCCTCGGCCCTTTGCAGACCAACTGCTATATCCTCCAGGCGGACCTTCCCCGGTGTCTGGTGATCGACCCGGCGGACAGCGCCGGCCAGATCCTGACCCTGGCGGCCCAGCGGGGCCTGACCATCGAAGCGGTCCTGCTCACCCACGGCCACTTTGACCATGTCGGGGCGGTGAAAGCCCTGATGTCCCAGACCGGGTGCCGGGTGTATATCTGCCGGGAAGACCTGGCCCTGCCCTCCCGGATCACCGGCGGGCCTCTTACCTATACGGATACCTACGGCGAAGGGGACACCCTGACTTTGGCAGGGATGACCTTCACCGTGCTGCAAGGCCCGGGCCACACCCCCGGGTCCGTGTGCCTGCGGTTTGAGCAGGATCTGTTCACCGGGGACATCCTGTTCGCCGGGTCCTGCGGCCGGACGGATCTGCCCGGCGGCGACCCCCGGGCCATGACCGCCACCCTCCGCCGTCTGGCCCAGCTCCCCGGGGACTACCGGGTCTGGCCCGGCCACGGAGAATCGACCACTTTAGAAGAAGAAAAACGCTATAATCTCTATTTGAGATCGGCGAAAGGATGACCATGGAATTATCACTGCGCGGCCATGAGGACCGCTACGCGGTGGAACAGCTGCAAATGGCCCTGTTCCCCCAGGGGACCCAGGGCAGCGCCGTGTCCACCCTCCACCGGGGAGCCGTCTGGCTCACCGCCACCACCCGGATCTGCGTCGGCGGCCAGACCGCCACCGGCATCCGGCGGCTGCCGGCCAGCC
This sequence comes from uncultured Oscillospiraceae bacterium, assembly GCA_944387625.1. Taxonomy (GTDB): domain Bacteria; phylum Bacillota; class Clostridia; order Oscillospirales; family Oscillospiraceae; genus Faecousia. The sequence goes on along the minus strand of CALXFQ010000024.1, from coordinate 11,969 downwards.
AGGAGACCGTGCGCCTGCGCCGGAGGATCTTACAGCAGAGCTACTACCAAGCGGCGGTCCGGCTCCTGCCGGAGCCGCCTGCCTGGGGCGCGCTGGCCGGGGTCCGGCCCACCAAGATCACCACCAGGCACTTGCTGGAAGGCGGCACCCCCGCCTCCGCCGATAAGCTTTTAAAAGACGTATACTATGTCACCCCCCAGCGCCGCCGTCTGGCGGTGGACTGCTCCACCGCTACCGTCCGGGCCGCCGGGCTTTTGACGCCGGAGGACCTGTCGGTATACATCGGCATCCCCTTCTGCCCCACCCGGTGCGCCTACTGCAGCTTCGTCAGCCGGTCCGTGGGGAAGAACACCGGGCTGATAGAGCCGTATCTGGAGGCCCTGATCCGGGAGATCCGGGTGGTGGGCCAGGCCCTGGCAGAAAGCGGCCGGACGATCCGCAGCTTGTACATCGGCGGCGGCACCCCCACCACCTTGTCCGCGGCACAGCTGGAGCGGCTGATGGCGGCGGTGGCCCGGTCCTTCGACCTGTCCCGCTGTCTGGAATACACGGTGGAGGGCGGCCGCCCGGACACCCTGGACCGGGAGAAGCTCGCCCTGATCGCCCAGTCCGGGGCAGACCGTATGAGCATCAACCCCCAGACCATGATCGACACGGTACTGCGGGCCTCCGGCCGTCCCCACCGGGGGGAGGATGTGCTGCGCTGCTGCGAAGCGGCGGTGGCGGCAGGCTTCAAGGCGATCAACATGGACCTGATCGCCGGACTGCCCACCGACACGGCGGACGGCTTCCGCTCCTCCCTGGACCAGGTGGCCGCCCTGGCCCCGGCCAACATCACCGTCCACACCCTGGCCCTGAAAAAGGGGGCGGACCTGTTTGAAAAGCGGGCGGACCTGCCCTCCCCCCAGGCGGTGGCGGAGATGGTGGCCTATTCCGGCCAGCGTCTGTCCGGCCTGGGCTACAGCCCCTATTATCTGTACCGGCAGAAGTATATGTCCGGCTCCTTCGAGAACGTGGGCTGGAGCCGGGACGGGCTGGACTGTCTGTACAACATCTGCATGATGGAGGAGCTGCACACCATCGTTTCTTTAGGCGGCGGTGGGATGACCAAGGTCAACCGGCCTGACGGCAGTCTTTATCGGATCCACAACCCCAAATTCCCGGAGCAGTACATCCAGATGCTGGACCAGGTCCTGGACCAGAAGCGATCGCTGTTCCGCGCCCCGGCAGACCCAGAAAGGAAGTTTTGAGCTTTGGATACACTGATCAGCAACGTCACCGCGGTGACCATGAACGAGCGCATGGAGGTGATCTTCGGCGCGTACATCGCCATCGACCAGGGGAAGATCCTGTCGATCCAGCGCCAGCCCCCCAAGGAACAGCCCAAGACCATCATCGACGGCACGGGCATGGTGGCGATCCCCGGCCTGATCAACGCCCACACCCACCTGGCTACGGCGGCACTGCGGAGCTTTGCCGACGATCTGACGCCCCCGGAGGCCCTGGAGGCCCAGCTCAAGCTGGAAGCCCGGATGGACAGCCGGTGCGCCAAGGCCGCCGCCCAGCTGGCGATCGCCGAGTGTCTGCGCTTCGGCGTGACCTCCGTGTCGGACCTGTACTACTACCCGGAGGCCACCGCCCAGGCGGCGGCGGAGGCAGGGATCAAGGCAGATCTTGCCTTGTCTTCTTATCGGTTCATCGACCAGAACGAGGACTTTGACTTCGATACCGACGAGCAGTGCCAGGAGCTTTGCCGCCTGGTGGACAAATGGCACGGCTTTGACAACGGCCGGATCCGGATCGACGCCGGGATCTGGGCCGAATACACCAGCAACTACCGGCTCTGGGAGGGCCTGCTGGGCTACGCCGCGGAGAAGGGGCTGGCCCTGCAGCTCCACCTGGCCCAGACCCAGTCGGAAACGGATCTGTGCCTGGACCGCACCGGCCTGACCCCGGCGGCCCTGCTGGACTGCCACCGGCTCTTCTCCCTGCCCACCACCGCCGCCGGGTGCGGATACCTCTCCCCGGAGGACCGGGCCTTGCTTGGCAGGCGGAAGGTCTCCGCCGTGGCCCTGCCCCTGGCCGCCGCCAAGGCCGGGTGCCAAAGCGCCCAGATCGGGCCGTGCGTAAAGGCCGGGATGAACCTGGCGCTGGGCACCGACGGGGCCATGGGATCAGGCAATCTGGATATGTTCCAGGTGATGCGCTGCGCCGCCCTCACCGCCCGGGAACGGGGAGAGCCGCTCCCTGCCGCCGCGGTGCTGATGATGGCCACGGTATGCGGCGCCCGGGCCCAGGGCCGGGGGGCAGAGTGCGGGATGCTCAAACCGGGCATGGACGCGGACCTGGCCCTGGTGGACTTCTCCGCCCCCCATCTGATCCCCTGCCATGACCTGCTTCGGAGCCTGGTGTACGCCGCCCAGGGCGGGGACGTAGCCATGACCATGGTCCGGGGAAAGATCCTCTACCAGAACGGCCGCTTCCCCACCATGGACCTGAACGCGGTGGTGGAGGAGCTGACTGGCTACGCCATCGGCCATCTTTTTCAGAGCAAGAAGGGATAAAGGAGCGCGCCATGTCGGATACATCGAAAAAGCAGACCTTCCTCCACGGCACCGCCCTGCTGGCTATGGCCACCGCCATCGTCAAGCTGATCGGCGCCTTGTACAAGATCCCCCTCAACGCCATCATCGGCGAGCAGGGCTTCGGCTATTTCAACACCGCCTACGAGATCTACAATGTCCTGCTGATGATCTCCACCGCCGGATTGCCGGTGGCTATGAGCCGGATGATCTCCCAGGCCAGTTCTTTGGAGAACTACCGCCAGGTCCGAAAGATCTATTCCGTGGCCCGGGGGATCTTCCTGGGCCTGGGCCTGGTCAGCGCGGTGCTGATGACCGCTTTCTGCCGCCAGCTGGCGGCCTTCCAGGAACAGCCTGACGCCTGGGCGGCGATCGGCTTTTTAGGCCCCTCCGCCTTCTTCATCTGCGTGATGAGCACCTACCGGGGCTTTTTCCAGGGCCAGAGGAACATGATCCCCACCTCCGTCAGCCAGGTGCTGGAGGCGGCGGTGAAGCTGGTGGTGGGCATCGCCGCCGCGCTGATCCTGCTCAAGACCACGGACAGCGTGGCCCTGGCCGCCGGCGGCGCGATCTTAGGCGTCACCGTGAGCTGTGTGGTGTCCTCGATCTATCTGCGCCACAAGTTCACCGCCGCCTACCGGGACCTGCCCCTGGGCAACGACACCCCTGACGATGCCAAAAACATCGCCAAGGGCCTGCTGATGATCGCGGTGCCGATCACCATCGGGTCCGCGGGCCTGCAGATCCTGACGGTGCTGGAGACCAAGATCTACATGGGCCGCCTGCTCCAGATCATGACCCAGGACGCGGCGGACACCCAGAAGGGCATCTACAACATGACCCAGACGATCTTCAATATGCCCTGCGCCTTCATCACCCCGATCACCATCAGCGTGATCCCGGCGATCACCGGCCAGCTGGCTACCGGAAGCAAAAAAGCCGCCCGGCGCACCGCCCAGTCCGCCGCCCGGGTCACCGGGCTGATCTGTATGCCCTGCGCCGTTGGGCTGTTCGTCCTGGCCGAGCCGGTCACCGCCCTGCTGGGCGGCTACGAAGGAGAGAAGCTGGCGCTGGCTATCCGGCTGATGCAGGTGCTGTCCATTTGCATCATCTTCAACGCCGTGGTATTGCTGACCAACGCGATCATGCAGGCCCACGGCCACGCGGTGGCCCCGGTGATCAATATGTTCGTCGGCGGCTTTATCAAGCTGGCGGCGGTGGCGATCCTCACCGGCAACCCCCACATCGGCATCGTAGGCACCCCGATCGGCACCCTGCTTTGCTACTTCTCCATCTCCATTTTGAACGTGCTCACCATGAAGCGGCTCCTGCGCCGGCCTCCGGCGATCGTCCGCAACCTGGTCCGGGCGTTCCTGTCGGCGATCGTGATGGGGGTCCTGACCTTCCTTGCCTGGTACGGCCTGAAGGCCCTGGGGATTGGCTCGTCGGTGATCTTGTGCGGTGTCCCGATCCTGGTAGGCGTGGTGGTGTATGTGGCGTGCGTGGTGAAGCTGAAGGCGATCACCCGGTCCGACTGTCTGCTTCTGCCCAAGGGCCAGAAGATCGCGGACCTGCTCCACCTGTAAGGGAGGGCCTATGAACCGATCCGAACTGATCGCCGCGGCGGCAGACCGCGCCGGTGTCCCCAAGGCCGATACCGCCGCGGTGCTGGAAGCGGCCCTGGACCTGATCGGCCAGGCCCTGGCCCGGGGGGAGACCGTCCAATTGCCGGGCTTTGGCACCTTCGAGCCAAAAGACCGGGCGGCTCGGGTAGGCCGGGACCTGCAAAACGGCACCCAGACCCAGATCCCTGCCACCCGGGTCCCCAGCTTCCGCCCCAGCCCCGCCTTGAAAGAGAAAGTATCTCATAAGGAGTAAGTATGCGCTTAGACAAGTATTTAAAGGTCTCCCGGCTGATCAAGCGCCGGACCGTGGCCAACGAAGCCTGTGACAACGGCCGCATCAGCGTCAACGGCCGGGTGGTCAAGGCCAGCTACGACGTAAAAGTAGGCGATCAGATCCAGATCGCCCTGGGCGCCCGGACCGTATCGGTGGAGGTGCTCCAGGTATCCGAGACCGTCCGCAAAGACGACGCCCCCGCCATGTATAAGGAGATCTGACCAGCCGAAACAAGAGCTGGCCAGACAGAACGAGCGCTGAACAGCCGGGATAAGATCTGAAAAACGAGCCGGAGGGCCTGCCCCTCCGGCTCGTTCTATCTTTTACGCCCCGGCCTTCCACCCACGCCCCACCCCTCCACCGCCCCACTTGGCTCTCCCTTTGGGAGAGCTGGCACAGGGCTGAAAGCCCTGTGACTGAGAGGGCAGCGGCGTTCCGCATTTAGAACACGCCCCGCCCTTCCGCCGACCCACTTGGCTCTCCCTCTGGGAGAGCTGTCACAGGGCTGAAAGCCCTGTGACTGAGAGGGAGCCAGCGTTCCGTATTTTAGAAAGGCTATGCAAAAAACTGGCGTGACCACCCTCTCCGTCACGGCGTTCGGCCTGCCAGCGCGCCGCGGCGCGCCCCGGTCGCGGCTCTGACGGTCCACCGGACCGTCATTCACTACCGCGACTTCGCTTCGCTCACCCCCATAGGGGGAGGCAAGTGGGTGGACGAAATCTTGCAACGCAACACAAAAGCCCCGCTGGGCGGGGCTTTTGGGCAAAAAGAAGCGCCCCCACGATAGACGGCTCTTCCGCCAAAGGCGGCGCTCTGGTGGGGAACGCTTCTTCTTTAAATAAGTCTATCACGCCCCGGGGGAAAAGTCGACCGTTAAGATCTGCCGCCCCCCGGTCTTCTTACCGTTTGAGCGACCGCTCCTGGGCCAGGAGCAGGTCTGAGATGATGCTGTTGGACACCAGCATCCCCTCCGGGGTCAGGTGCCAGCGGCCGCCCTCCCGGATGGTGTAGCCGTAGGGCCGGTCCTTCTCCAGGATCTCCTCCAGAGGATCGAACGGCAGAAGATACTGCTTCTCATATTCCTCACGGCTGATGCCCATGGTGGTCCGCAGACGGGTCATCAGATACTCCCCTGCCCGCTCTCTGGCGGGGACCTGCTGGATCTCGGCGATCACCTTGCCGTGGCGCTGGATGCCGTCGATATAGCCCTCCAGGTCCCGGATCATCACGAAGCGCTTGCCTCCAAAGTCGGAACTGGCGTCAGGGCCGAAGCCCAGATACTCTCCCCCGGTCCAGTATTTCAGATTGTGGCGGCTGACCTGGCCCTTCCTGGCGAAGTTGGAGATCTCATACTGCCGGAAGCCCTTGGACTGGAGGATCTCCACCGCCGCCAGATACATATCCGCCTGGGTGTCGTCGTCAGGCAGGCCGCAGTGGTCCCGGTAGCTGTAAAGCGGCGCGCCGGGATGGAGCTCCAGCCCATAACAGCTCACATGGTCCGGCTGGAGCCGGAGCACATTGGTCAGGGTATCCTGCCAAGCCTGCAGGGTCTGCCCCGGCAGACCGAAGATCAGGTCCACCGACAGGTCCCGGTAGCCCGCCTTTCGGATCTTCTTCACCGCCTCCACCGCCTGGGCATAGGTGTGCGGCCGGCCCAGCCGCCGGAGCAGATCGTCGTCATCGGTCTGGATCCCCAGGCTCACCCGGTCAAAGCCCTCGCCTCGCAGCCGCCGAAGGATCCGGGGGGTGACGGACTCAGGATTGGCCTCAAAGGTGATCTGGGCTCTGGGGCTGACGTTGAAGCTCTGGCGGATCGCGGTGAGGATCGCCGCCAGGGCCTCCGCCCCAAAGTAGCTGGGGGTGCCTCCGCCGAAATACACCGTGTCCACCTGGTAGCCTGGCGTAAGCGGCCCGGTCTCCTTGATGTGGGTGCACACCGCCCGGAGGAAGCGGTCCATGAGCTTCTGGTCCTGGCCGCTGACAGAGTAAAAATCACAGTATTCGCATTTGCTGCAGCAAAACGGGATATGGACATAGATCCCCAGAGGGGTCTTGTTCCCCCGGCTCAGGATCGCCATATCAGCCCTCCTCCCCGGACCGCAGCAGATCCGTTTCCCGCAGCGGCGCGGAAGGCAGAGGAGCCAGGGCGTAATAGCCGAATCCGGCGCTGTCCCCCAGCTGGGTGTTCCAGATGCTGTTCGGCTCGGTACCGGCCACCAGGTGGCGGTACTGCCGGTACCGCCGGGCCTGGTCCTGGGTCAGCTCCAGGGCCTGGTAGGTGTAGACGGTATAGCTGCCGTCCTCGTAGGTCCGGCGGACCAGGTTGCCGTTTTTGTCGTAGTTCAGCTCCTGGACCAGTCCCTCCTCTTCCCCGACCTTCCGGGTCCAGCGGCAGGTGGCCTCGCCGCTGAGGGAGTAGGTGTAGTGGAAGGAGTCCAGCAGGTTGCCGTCGGCGGCGAAATAGCAAACGCTGGTCCGCGCGCCAAAGCTGTCGTAGGTGCACACCACCGAGCCGCTGAGCGTATCGTCCGGGGCGTACTGGCTCCGGCACAGCACCCGGCCCTTGTCGTCATAGTCAAATTCCGCCCGGATCTGGAGGGCAAAGTCCTGTTCCTCCCCGCCGGTCTGGTAGTCCACCTGGATGAGCTGGCCGGCCAGGTCGTAGGTATACAGGCACCGGATCGACTGATCCTCGCCCTGCTCCACGGCGGACACCAGGGTGCCCTGGTCATCATAGCCCAGCTCCAGGATCGGCGCGTGATCCTCCCCGGGGACGATCTGCCAAAGCCTGCCGTTTTCATCGTAGCGGTAGCGCAGCTGGTGGACCTGGGGCTCCTGCTCCGCCTCCAGGACGGTCATGACGCACCGGGCCAGACGGCCCTCCTGGTCGTAGGCGTAGGTGTAGCCATATGCCGTATCACCGCTGAGCCCCTCTTCGGTCTGCTCCCGGCGGATCTGCCAGCCGATCAGCTTCCCGGCATCATCATAGTCGTAGGTGACGCTGCGCGGACCAGGCGTCCCGTCCGCCAGATAGTCAGTCTCGGCGCGCAGCAGGTACACGGTCACCTGGTCATCCTCCTGCGCCACAGGCGCGGAAGGATCTGTGGTGGTCCCCTCATGCTCGTCGCCACAGGCGGCCAGGCCCACGGTCAGGCAGGCCGCCAGGAACAGCACGATCAGTCGTTTCATAGGCGTTTCCTTTCATCAGATCGAGGCCCGGAGGGAATCCGCAGGCACTTCGATGGCTTTCCATTGGTAGGTCTGCCGGTCGGTCATGGTGCCATCGGCAGCGATATGGGTCTGGCTGAGCAGGTTCCCCTGCTGGTCATAAACTTCCTGGGTGTAGGAGCCGTCATCGGCGGTGGCGGTGACGGTCAGGCCCTCATACCCATATTCCACCTGCTGATCCAGCTCTCCGTTGGACAGATACGTGGACATGGTGACCGGGCGGCCGTCCTCGCCTAAAGTATATACGCTGTAGCTTTCCAGGATGCCGTTGTGGTAGCGCTCCTGGCGGATCAGCCGGCCCTGAGCGTCATAGGTATAGCGCACCCGGTCCTCCTCCTGCTGCAAGGGCAGCTGCTGGATCACCTCGGTCCGCAGACCGTTCTCCCAGGTGTAGATGCTGGCGCCGATCAGGTCCTCCCCATGCCAGGTCTGGTAGCCCAGGGGCTCGCCTTGCTGGCTGTAGGTAAATTCCACCCGGACCTGGCCGCTGGTCCAGCGGATATAGTTCCCGTGCTCGTCACACTCCACGCTGTGGCGCCGGGTCTCCTGGCCGTTGGTATAGACCACCACCTCCCGGACCTGGTCCTGCTCATCGAACACATACACCGTCCGGGTCTGGGTGTCCCCGGTCTCCACGGTGGCCTCGGTGCGGACGTACACGGTCTTGGTGGCCGATCCATCCGGCGTCCCGTTGGACTGCACGGTGTCCCCGGAGGCGGAAGGCTCTTCCGGGGCGGCACAGGCCGTCATACACACCAGGGCCAGGATCAGCGCGATCCATCGCCTCTTCACAGGCCGCCCCTCCTTTCCATCGGTCAGTCTTCGTCCAGCTTCAGCACCGCCATAAAGGCCTCGCTGGGCACGGACACGGTGCCGAAGGTCCGCATCCGCTTCTTTCCTTCCTTCTGCTTTTCCAGCAGCTTCTTCTTGCGGGTGATGTCGCCGCCGTAGCACTTGGCCAGCACGTCCTTGCGCAGGGCCTTGATCGTTTCCCGGGCGATGATCTTGCCTCCGATCGCCGCCTGGACCGGGATCTCGAACTGGGCGCGGGGGATGTTGTCTTTCAGCTTCTCGCAGATCTTCCTGGCTCTGGGGTAGGCGTTGTCCGCGAAGAGGATGAAGCTCAAAGCGTCCACCACGTCCCCGTTGAGGAGGATGTCCAGCTTCACCAGCTTGCTGGGCCGGTAGCCGATGAATTCATAGTCCAGACTGCCGTAGCCCCGGGTCCGGGACTTGAGGGCGTCGAAGAAGTCGTAGATGATCTCGTTGAGGGGCATCTCATAGTGCAGTTCCACCCGGGCGGCATCCAGATAGACCATGTCCTTGAACTCGCCCCGGCGCTGCTGGGCCAGCTCCATCATGTTGCCCACATATTCCTGGGGCCCCAGCAGGCTGACTTTCACATAAGGCTCCTCCGCCAGCTCGATCTCCATAGGATCCGGCCAGTCCAGGGGATTGTCCACTAAGAGCACGTCCCCGTTGGTCTTGGTCACCCGGTAGACCACGTTGGGCGCGGTGGTGATCAGGTCCAGATCGTACTCCCGCTCCAGCCGCTCCTGGATGATCTCCATGTGGAGCAGTCCCAAAAAGCCGCAGCGGAAGCCGAAGCCCAGGGCGATGGAGCTTTCCAGCTCGTAGACGAAGGAGGCGTCGTTGAGTTTCAGCTTCTCCAAAGCGTCCCGCAGGTCCTGGTACTTGGCCCCGTCCGCCGGATACACGCCGGAGTAGACCATGGGCTGGACCGGCCGGTAGCCGGGCAGCGGCTCGGCGGCGCCGTCTTCCACGGTGGTGATCGTATCGCCTACCCGGGTATCCGCCACGGTCTTGATCGAGGCGGTGATATAGCCCACCTCCCCGGCGCCCAGGGCTTCGGCAGGGGTCAGGCCCAGAGGGCTCATGTGGCCCACGTCCACCACCTTGTACACCGCGCCGGTGGCCATCATTTTAATGTCCACGCCGGGACGGACGGTGCCTTCCTTGACCCGGGTGTACACGATCACCCCCCGGTAGGGGTCGTACACGCTGTCGAAGATCAGGGCTTGCAGCGGGGCGTTTCGGTCCCCGGCAGGCGGCGGCACGTCCTTGACGATCATCTCCAGCACCGCCGGGATGTTGATGCCGTTTTTGGCGGAGATCTCCGGGGCATCCTGGGCAGGCAGACCGATGATGTCCTCGATCTCCGTCTTCACCTCCGCCGGCCGGGCGGAGGGCAGGTCGATCTTGTTGATCACCGGCAGGACCTCCAGCCCCGCGTCGATAGCCAGGTAGGTGTTGGCCAGGGTCTGGGCCTCCACCCCCTGGGAAGCGTCCACCACCAGCACCGCCCCTTCGCAGGCCGCCAGGGACCGGCTGACCTCGTAGTTGAAGTCCACATGGCCCGGGGTGTCGATCAGGTTCAGGGCATACTCCTGGCCGTCGGCGGCGGTGTAGTGGAGGGTGACGGCGGTGGCCTTGATGGTGATGCCCCGCTCCCGCTCTAAGTCCATGGAGTCGAGGATCTGCTGCTCCATCTGCCGCTGGTCCACGGCGTTACATTCCTCCAGCAGCCGGTCCGCCAGGGTGGACTTGCCGTGGTCGATGTGGGCGATGATGGAAAAATTCCGGATCTTGGATAATTCGGTCATACTCATACCTCAATGCAGTGTGGGTCCGGGCGATAGCCCTGCCATTTTCCTGATTATACATAATTTTAAGGCGCTTGTAAACCGTATTATTTTGGCCGGATCGGGAAAAATCAGTCCGTACCCGGAAAAAGCCAAGGGAAACCAGGATCTTTTTTTAGAAAAAGGCTGGAATACCCCTTGTCAAAAGGAAAAAATCGGGCTATAGTCTTACAGCTATGATATGAACAGAAAGAGGGGACCGTTATGAGCAACGCCAAGAAGAGCCCGAAGCCCACCAACGAAGAGCTGGCCACGGTGATCCAGACCCTGATCGCCCAGGGCCGGAAGGATGGCATGATCCGCTCCACGGATCTGAGCGCCGTTCTGGAGAAGATGGACCTGTCGCCGGAGAAGATCGAGGAAGTTTACGACCGGATCGAGTCCATGAACATCCAGGTGGTGGGGGCGGAGCTGGACCTGGACATTGGCGACGATCTGGACGCCGGCATGGACGGGGACATCGACCTGAGCGGCGTGGAAGATGAGGACCTGGTAGACCCGGTGGACCTGGCCGCCGAATACAACCTGGACGACCCGGTGCGGATGTACCTGAAAGAGATCGGTCAGGTCAAGCTCCTGTCCGCGGAAGAGGAAGTGGAGCTGGCCAAGCGGGTGTCCGAAGGGGACCAGGAGGCCAAGAACAAGCTCACCGAGGCCAATCTGCGGCTGGTGGTATCCATCGCCAAGAAGTATTCCGGCAGGGGCCTGCACATCCTGGACCTGATCCAGGAAGGCAACACGGGCCTGATCCGTGCCGTGGACAAATTCGACTGGACAAAGGGAAACAAATTCTCTACATATGCCACCTGGTGGATCCGGCAGGCCATCACCCGGGCCATCGCCGACCAGGCCCGGACGATCCGGGTGCCGGTGCATATGGTAGAGGTGATCAACAAGGCAACCCGGTGCAACCGGAAGCTGGTCCAGGAGCTGGGCCGGGAGCCTACCGTGGAGGAGATCGCCGCGGAGCTGGGCCTGCCGGTGGAGAAGATCATCGAGGCCAATCGGACCGCCGCGGACACCCTGAGCCTGGACACCCCGGTAGGCGACGAGGAGGATACCTCCATCGGCTCCTTCGTGGAGGACGAGCGGACCCCCGGCCCTGCCGACGCCACCTCCAACGCGCTGCTTGCCGAGGCGCTGAAGGAGATCCTGGACACCCTGACCGAGCGGGAAGCCGACGTACTGCGGATGCGCTTCGGGATGTACGACGGCCGGACCCACACCCTGGAAGAGGTGGGCCAGATCTTCGGCGTCACCCGGGAACGGATCCGCCAGATCGAGAACAAAGCGATCCGCAAGCTCCGCCATCCCAGCCGCGCCAAAAAGATCAAGGATTTCTACTGCTGACAGATCCTCCCCAAGACCGCGCAAAGCGCCGTCCCCTCACCCGGGACGGCGCTTTGACGCATCTTCTTCAGATCGTTCTTTGATGTTTTTTGAGGCTTTTCGATGCTTTTTGAGGCTTCTTTAAGGTTTCTTTGATACTTCTTATGAAAGGCTCCACCATTCCACCAGCGCACTTGGCTCTCCCTTTGGGGGTGAGCGAAGCGAAGTCGCGGTAGTGAATGACGGTCCGGTGGACCGTCAGAGCCGC
>CALXFQ010000023.1 GCA_944387625.1 uncultured Oscillospiraceae bacterium | reverse complement strand
ATATCGTAAGCCGCCTCCTCGGCATAATGGAACAGGAAGTTCTCTGCCGAAAAGAAGGCGGCGATCTTCACCGTATGTCCGGCCCGGGCCGCCCATTGCCGGACCAGGGCCGCCAGATGGTCCCGGTCCGCGGCCAGATCGTCGCAGATCCCAACGGCATAGTCCATGGGCGCGCCTCCTTTAAAACATCCGATCCACCGGGTCCCGGAAGGCCCCGGCGTGGCACATCCGATCCACCAGCCGAACGAAGTGGACCAGCGTGTCCCCCGTCCCCCGGATAAAGCCCCGGCGGCGGAAGAACGGATCGGTCCTGTCCCCGCTGTCCGGCGCCCGGTCCCGCAGGTCCCCCTGGTAGAACTCATGGCCGTGAAGGTCCTCCTGCAAGGCCCGGAAACTGGGATACTCCTTCCCCAGCACCGCCGCGGCGAACCCCAGGCAGGTATAGGCCCCGGCCAGCCGCCGGTGGATATGTCCGGCAAACAACAGCGCCCCCAGGGTATCGTAGATCAGGCCGCTGTCCCGATGCCCCGCCAGGGCGAACAGACGGGCAAGCCGCTCCTGCCGCTCAGGATCCAGCTCCAGCCGGTAGACCATCACCGGCACCGGCTTTCCGTCATACAAAAACCGCTCCACCGGCTCTTTGATGAAGCCCCCGGCCAGCGGCACATCGATGGCGTACCGGGCAAAGGACACGAAGTGCCGCAGATCGTCGTCCAGGGCCAGGGACACATGATTATAGGTGCTTCCGGTGAAGCAGCGGATCATCCGCCCCGCCCCCGTGTTGGTCCTGGAGATCATCACATACAGTGCCATAGTATCTCCTCCTCTCTTTTCCTCATTTTATCACGATCGTCAAGAATTGACGATCGTGGGCCTCCGGGCTATAATGAAGGAAACAGCGGAAGGCTCCGCCCTTTCCATCCAAAGGAGGTCCCGCCATGCCCAACCACCTTCTCACCCCCCAGGGCCAGGCCCTCACCGGCGTGCCTTGGCAGGTCTATCCCCGGCCTCAGATGCGCCGGGATAGTTATGTAAACTTAAACGGTCTATGGGACTTTGCCGTGGGCAAAGGACCTTTCCGCCGGAAGATCCTGGTGCCTTTCTGCCCGGAAAGTCCCCTGTCCGGCATCCATGCCCACTTCCGGGAGAACGCCCCTCTGCGCTACCGCCGCCGGTTCACCCTGCCGGAGGGGTTCCGAAAGGACCGGGTGCTGCTGCACATCGGGGCGGCGGACCAGCATCTTATTTGCCGGGTCAACGGTCAGGTGGTAGGCCGCCACTCCGGCGGATACGACGCCATGACCTTCGACATCACCCAGGCGCTTCAGGAGGAGAACGAGCTGTGCATCCTCTGCCGGGACGATCTGCGTGACAAGAGCCAGCCCTACGGCAAGCAGACCACCCAGCGGGGCGGGATGTGGTACACCCCGGTATCCGGCATTTGGCAGACGGTGTGGCTGGAGAGCGTCCCCAAAGACTATATACAAAAGCTGAAGATCGTATGCCATGGCACCGCCGTCACCATCACCACCGTGCCCGCGCTGGAGGGAGAAGTTTCGGTGTCAGGCGTGGGGACCTTCCCTCTGGCCGGGGGCAGCGCCACGATCTGCCCGCCGGACCCCCATCTGTGGAGCCCGGAGGACCCGTACCTGTATGATTTCACCGTCACCACCGGATCGGACCGGGTGTCATCCTACTTCGCCCTGCGGACCCTGGAGATCCGGGAGGCGGGCGGCTTTCAGCGGCTGTGCCTGAACGGACGGCCCTACTTCTTCCACGGTGTGCTGGACCAGGGCTACTGGCCCGACGGCCTGTTCACCCCCGCCGATCCCTCCTGCTTCGAGCAGGACATCCTGGCTATGAAGCGCCTGGGCTTCAACACCCTGCGTAAGCACATCAAGGTGGAGATCGACCATTTTTACTATCTGTGCGATAAGCTGGGGATGGTGGTGTTCCAGGACATGGTGAACAACGGGGCGTATCACTTCCTTCGGGACTCCGCCCTGCCCACCCTGGGACTGCAGGTCCTGGGGGATCGGCACCTGCACACGGACCCGGCCACCCGCCACAATTTCCTGAAGGCCATGGAGCGCACGGTGGACCAGTTGGGGAACCACCCATGCGTGGTATACTGGACCATCTTCAACGAGGGCTGGGGCCAGTTCGACGCGGACGATCTGTATCACCACCTGAAGGCCCTGGACCCCACCCGGTGGATCGACGCCACCTCCGGCTGGTTCCGGCGGAAGGACAGCGACGTGGACAGCCGCCACGTCTACTTCCGGGACCTGGATCTGAATGCCGGCGGACGCCCCTTGGTGCTCTCGGAGTTTGGCGGCTACGCCTACTGTCCGGCGGACCACACCTTCGACTCTCAGCAAAAGTTCGGCTATCGCAAGTTCCAGGACCCGGCGCTGTACGCCCAGGCGGTGGAGGCGCTGTATATGGAGCAGGTGGTCCCGGCGGCGAAGGTGGGCCTGTGCGCCGCCATCTACACCCAGCTGTCCGATGTGGAGGACGAGATCAACGGCCTGGTCAGCTACGACCGCCAGGTGGAAAAACTCCTGCCCCAGGGGATGCTGCCGATCGCCCAGGCACTACAGGAGGCAATAAAATGATCAAAGCGGACCTGCTCAGTCAGGTCCGCTTTTATGGCATACTTTGTTCCAGTCCAGCCGAAGGAGCACCACCGTCAGCACCACGGAGCTGAGGCACCAGGTCAGGGGGTAGGCCCAGCCGATCATCCGAAACTTCGGGATCAGCTTCAAGATGCCGGTCACATACACCACCCGGACCCCGCACCAGAAGGCCAGCATGGTGATCATGGGGATAAAGGCTTTGCCGCAGCCCCGCAGCGCCCCGGCGGCGCAGTGGGACAGCGCCAGCAGGAAGAAGAAGGGGGCGATGATCTTCATATGTACCGTGCCATACTCCACCGACAGAGGTTCCTCCACGAAGATCTTCAAAGCAGGCCCGGCCAGGAAATAAATTGCGATGCCCATGATCTCCGCCGCGATCACCCCGGAAACGATGCCAAACAGCGCCCCCCGTTTGGCCCGGTCCACCCGATGGGCGCCCAGGTTCTGGCTGATGAAGGTGGGCAGGGCCATGGACATACTGGTGATCGGTAAGAATACGAAGCCCTCCACCTTGGAGTAGGCCCCCACCCCTGCCATGGCGAAAGGGCCGAAGCTGTTGATCTGGCTCTGGACCGTGAGATTTCCGACGCTGATCACGCTGTTCTGGATGCCGGTGGGCAGTCCCTGGATCAGCACCTCCTTCATGAGCCGGGGGTAGAACCGGATCTTCCGCCACTCCAGCCGGGTGTCATCGGTGAGCCGGCACATCCGGATCAGGCACAGCGCCACGCTGATCCCCTGGGCGATCACCGTGGCCACGGCAGCGCCGGTGGCCCCCCAGTGCCATGGCCCCGCCACGAACAGCAGGTCCAGCACCACATTGATCAGCGACGAGATCAGCAGATAGTAAAGAGGCCGCATACTGTCCCCCAGCGCCCGAAGGATGGACATACAGATATTATACATCACCACGGTGGACACACCGGCAAAGTACACGGAATAATACCCCAGGGCGCTGGGCATCACCGAAGACGGGGTGTCCATCCATGTCAGGAGCCGGGGGGCCAGCACCAGCCCACCGGCGGTGGCCAGCACCGAGGCGATCAGTCCTAAAAGGAAATTGGTATGGATCGCCTTGGACAGTCCCTCCCCGTCCCTGGCGCCATAGTACCGGGAGATCACCACTCCGCCGCCTACCGCGATCCCGCTGAACAGGCCGATCACCAGGAAGGTCATGCTCCCGGCGGAGCTGACCGCGGCGAAATCATCGTTGGTGGCGAAATTGCCCACCACCCAGGCGTCCATCACATTGTAAAACTGCTGCAGCAGCTGGCCGAAAAACAGCGGGACCGCGAACCGCAGCAGCTGGGCCGAGATCCTTCCCTGGGTCAGGTCCCCGGTGGGATGGTGGTGATGTGTTGACAGTTCCATAGCTTCTTCCCCGATCATTTCTTTATTTTGACAGCATACCACATCCGCCGCCGGAATGCAAGACGGCAGAACGGACCGGGGAGCGCCCATTTTATTGCCGGAATTTGTCCAGCTCTGTCTTGCAATCGGAGGGACGGTCGAGTATAATGGAGGACGGATTTTTGGAAATGAGGCTAGCGATATGATCAAGATCGGATTTGACAACGAGCAATATATCCACACCCAGTCGGAGAAGATCCGGGAGCGGATCGCCCAGTTCGGCGGCAAGCTGTATCTGGAATTCGGCGGCAAGCTCTACGATGACAACCACGCCGCCCGGGTGCTGCCCGGCTTCCAGCCGGACTCCAAGCTGCGGATGCTGCTGCAGCTGCGGGAGCAGGTGGAGATGGTGATCGCCATCAACGCCGCGGACATCGAGAAGAACAAGGTCCGGGGGGACCTGGGGATCACCTACGACCGGGACGTGCTGCGGCTGATCGACATCTTCCGGGACCTGGGGCTGTATGTCAGCTCTGTGGTGCTGACAAGGTATGTGGACCGGCCGGGGATCAACGCCTTCCAGTCCCGGCTGGAGAACCTGGGGATCCGGGTGTACCGGCACTACCCCATCGCCGGCTATCCTTCGGACACCGCCCACATCGTCAGCGATGAGGGCTTCGGCAAAAACGACTACATCCAGACCTCCCGGGAACTGGTGGTGGTCACGGCCCCCGGCCCGGGCAGCGGGAAGCTGGCCACCTGCCTGAGCCAGCTGTACCACGACCATCAGCGGGGCATCCAGGCAGGCTACGCCAAATTCGAGACCTTCCCGATCTGGAACCTGCCCCTGAACCACCCGGTGAACCTGGCCTACGAGGCCGCCACCGCCGACCTGAACGATGTGAACATGATCGACCCCTTCCACCTGGAGGCCTACAGCCAGACCACGGTGAACTACAACCGGGACGTGGAAGCCTTCCCGGTGCTGGTGGCGATCTTTGAGAAGATCCTGGGCCACTGCCCCTACAAGTCCCCTACGGACATGGGGGTGAACATGGCCGGCAACTGTATCACCGACGATGCCGCCACAAGGGCGGCCTCCTGCCAGGAGATCATCCGCCGGTATTACGATGTGCTGTGTGAGCAGAAGAAGGGCAAGGCCGGGGACGACATGGTCCTCAAGCTGGAACTGCTGATGAAGAAGGCAGGGATCGCCCCGGATCAGCGGACCGTGGTGGCCCACGCCCTGGCCCGGGCGGAGGAGACCGGCCGCCCTGCCGCCGCCATGGAGCTGCCTGACGGCCGGATCATCACCGGCCGGACCTCGGACCTGCTGGGGGCCTCCTCTTCCCTGCTGCTGAACGCTTTGAAAGCCCTGGGCGGTATCCGGGACGAACTGCACCTGATCGCGCCGGTGGTGATCGACCCGATCCAGCATCTGAAGGTGGACCATCTGGGCAACCGAAACCCCCGGCTCCATACCGATGAGGTGCTGATCGCCCTGTCGATCAGCGCCGCCACCAACCCCACCGCCGAGCTGGCTATGGAGCAGCTCTCCCGGCTTCGGGGCTGTGAGATGCACTCCACGGTGATCTTGTCCCCGGTGGACGAGAATACCCTGCGGCGGCTGGGGGTCAACCTGACCTGCGAGCCGAAATACAGCGGCTGACCGATCGGCCCTGCGGCGTTTTTTCGCCGTCCCCCGATCCGTTCCGCTCCCGACCGGGCCGCTAAGGCCCGGTCCTTTAGCATCGGCGGCGGAAGGCTATTGCCACGGGCCAGGCCCGGTGCTATAATGACCATGTATTCCATAAGCCTGCCGGAGGTGGCTTACTTATGAACATCATCATCGCCGGCGGCGGCCGGATCGGGTCTACCCTGGCCCGCCAGCTGTCCGCCGAGGGCTGCGATCTGACCATGATCGACAGCGACGACCATGTGGTCCGCGCCTGCGCCGAGCATTACGACATGATCGGCATCCAGGGCAACTGCGCCTCCATGGAGGTGCTGCGCCACGCCGGGGTGGACCATGCCGACCTGCTGATCGCCGTGACCAACGCCGACGAGCTGAACCTGCTGTGCTGCACCACCGCCCACGCCATGAACCCCGCTCTGCACACCATCGCCCGGATCCGGGACCCGGAGTACACCGAGCAGACCTACGCCATGCGGGACGTGTTCGGCCTGTCCATGGCGATCAACCCGGAGAAGCAGGCCGCCGGTGAGATCGACCGGCTGCTCAAGTATCCAGGCTTCCTCCGGCGGGATATGTTCGCCAAAGGCCGTACCGAGATCGTGGAACTGCGGATCGACGAGCACAGCAAGCTCCGGGACCTGCCTCTGAGCGACATCTCCGGCATCGCCAAGACCCGGGTGCTGGTGTGCGCCGTGCTCCGGGGCGGCAACGCTCTGGTCCCCCGGGGCAACTTCATATTAAAGGAAGGCGACCGGATCTTCGTCACCGCCCCCAGTGAGAATTTGACCACCCTGCTCAAGAGCCTGGGGATCATCACCCGCCGGATCCGGAAGGTGATGCTCTGCGGCGGCGGCATGGTGAGCCATTACCTGGCCGGGATGCTGGCCAAGCGGGGCGTCCAGGCCAAGATCATCGAGTCGGACCTGGAACGGTGCAAGGACCTGACCCATCTGCTCCCCCGCACCCCCATCGCCCACGGCGACTGCGGCGATCCGGAGGTGCTGGAGGGGGAGGGCCTGAAGGACTGCGACGCCCTGGTGTCCCTCACCGGCTCAGACCAGCTGAACATGATCTTGTCGCTGTACGCCTCCGATCAGGGGGTGGGCCAGGTGATCACCAAGGTCGCCGACTCGATCAGCCCCGGCATCCTGGACGCCCTGGCCCTGGGCAGCGTGGTATGCCCCAAGGAGCTGTGCTGCAACAACATCGTCCGCTATGTCCGGGCCATGCAGAACCAGGTGGGGGCCGCCGTGTCCGTCCACGCCATCGCCGACGGCCAGGTGGAGGCCCTGGAGTTTTTGCTGGACGAAAACACCCCCAACTGCGCCGTCCCTCTGAAGCATCTGAAAGTCCGGCCCAATGTGCTGATCGCCACCATCACCCGTGGCTCCCGCACCGAGATCCCCAACGGCGACTCCATGTTCCTGCCTGGAGATGTGCTGGTGGTGGTCACCAGCGGCCGGGGGGTGCTGAAACAGGTGCGGGACATCTTCCTGTGAGGGCCGGCCATGAACCATAAGATGATGGGGCGGTTCATCGCCCAGATCCTGGCCGTGGAAGCGGTGTTCATGGTCCCTGCCCTGGTGATCAGCCTGGGCTACCGGGAATGGGCCGCCGCCAAGGCCTTCCTCCTGACCATCGCCGCGATCGCGGCGGTGGCAGGGCTGTTGTTCCTGATCGGCCGGAAAGCGCCCAACGCCCTGGATGCCCGGGAGGGCATGGTGTGCGTGGGCCTGAGCTGGATCGTCCTGAGCTTGTTCGGCGCGCTGCCCTTCGTGCTCTCCGGGGAGATCCGGCGCTATATCGACGCCTTCTTTGACATCGTTTCCGGCTTTACCACCACCGGCGCTTCGGTCCTGTCGGATGTGGAGGCCCTCAGCCCGGGGATCTTGTACTGGCGCAGTTTCAGCCACTGGCTGGGGGGCATGGGCGTGCTGGTGTTTTTGCTGGCGGTGGCGCCCGGCAGCAGGGACAAGGGCTTCACCATGCACCTGCTTCGGGCGGAGAGCCCGGGGCCGGACGTAGGCAAGCTGGTGCCCCGGATGCGCCAGACCGCCAGCATTTTGTACATGATCTACATCGGTCTGACCCTGGCCGATATCATCCTGCTGCTCCTGGGCGGGATGTCCTGGCTGGAGGCCCTGTGTACCGCCTTCGGCACCGCCGGTACCGGCGGCTTCGGCATCAAAAACGACTCCATGGCCAGCTACTCCCCCTATATCCAGTATGTCACCGCCATCTTCATGTTCCTGTTCGGTGTGAATTTCAGCTGCTATTATCTGCTGCTGATCCGCCAGTTCCGATCCGTGTTCCGGGACGAGGAGCTGCGGGCCTATATCCTGATCGTGGTGTGCGCCATCGCCCTGATCGTCCTGGACACCCGTGATATGTACGCCAGCCTCTCCGAGACCTTCCGCGATGCCTCCTTCACCGTGTCCTCGATCATCACCACCACCGGCTTTACCACCGCGGATTTTGATCGGTGGCCCGCCTTCTCCAAAGGGATCATCCTGTTCCTGATGGTGGTAGGAGCCTGCGCCGGAAGCACCGGCGGCGGCCTGAAAGTGTCCAGACTGCTCTACCTGTTGAAGAGCCTGGGCCGGAACATCACCCAGGTGCTCAACCCCCGGCGGGTGAAGGCCCTGCGCGGCAACGGCCAGGTGATCAGCGAAACGGTGATCGACAACACCAACGCGTACCTGGCGGCCTATGTGTTCATCGTCATCTTCAGCTACCTGATCGTGTCCCTGGACGGCAACACCGTAGGCACCAATCTGTCGGCGGTGCTGGCCTGCTTCAACAACATCGGCCCCGGCCTGGAGGCGGTAGGCCCCACCTGCAACTTCGGCCACCTGTCGGACCTGAGCAAGCTGGTGCTGTCCATGGATATGCTGGCCGGCCGGCTGGAGATCTTCCCGATCCTGGTGCTGTTCTCCAAGAGCACCTGGAAGCACTGACAGCCCCGATCACGGTCTTCGGAAATGGAAGACCGTGATCTTTTTTGGGCTTTTGTGGAAAATCTATAAGGAAATAATGGCAGATCTTTCAGATCTCGTCACGATCCCCTCTTGATTTTCCGGCGGATCTTCTCCATAATAGTATAGGTAAAAGTCTGGGCTTCGCCCGGTAAGATCCTATGCCCCCGGCCAGTAACGGCCGTGACCAGAGAAATGAGGTAAAACTATGGAAAGAAAGATCGGAACGACTTCCCGTGGTATCCGCTGCCCCATCATCCGGGAGGGTGACGACCTGGTGAAGATCGTGGTGGACAGCGTGCTGGACGCCGCCCAGAGCGAGAACATCCAGCTCCACGACCGGGATGTGGTCGCCATCACCGAATCCATCGTGGCCCGCTCCCAGGGCAACTACGCCTCGGTGGACGCCATCGCCCAGGACGTGAAGGCCAAGCTGGGCGGCGAGGAGATCGGCGTGATCTTCCCGATCCTTTCCCGGAATCGGTTCGCCATCTGCCTGCGGGGCATCGCCCAGGGGGCCAAGAAGGTGATCCTCATGCTCAGCTACCCCTCCGACGAGGTGGGCAACGCGTTGGTGTCCTTCGATCAGCTGGACGAGGCCAACGTAGACCCCTACACCGATGTACTGTCCCTGGAGCGGTATCGGGAACTGTTCGGGGCCAACCCCCATCCCTTCACCGGGGTGGACTATGTCCAGTATTACGGGGACCTGATCCGGGAATGCGGCGCCGAGTGCCAGATCATCTTCGCCAACGATCCCCGGGCGATCCTGAAATATACCAAGAACGTGCTCCACTGTGACATCCATACCCGCAAGCGCACCCAGCGGCTGCTCCTGGCCGCCGGGGCTGAGCGGGTGTACGGCATGGACCAGATCCTGAACGCCCCGGTGGACGGCAGCGGCTACAACGCCGCCTACGGTCTGCTGGGTTCCAACAAGTCCACCGAGGACAAGGTCAAGCTCTTCCCCCGGGAGTGCACGGATCTGGTCATGGCGATCCAGGCCAGCTTCCTGGAGAAGACCGGCAAGCACATCGAAGTGATGGTCTACGGCGACGGCGCTTTCAAAGACCCGGTGGGCAAGATCTGGGAGCTGGCGGACCCAGTGGTCTCCCCGGCCTACACCCCCGGCCTGGAAGGCACCCCCAACGAGCTGAAGCTCAAGTACCTGGCGGACAACGACTTCGCCGCTCTGTCCGGCGTGGAGTTGAAGAACGCCATCGAAAACGCCATCCGGGCCAAGGGCGGCGACCTGGTGGGCAGCATGGCCGCCCAGGGCACCACCCCCCGCCGCCTTACCGACCTGATCGGTTCGCTGTGCGACCTGACCTCCGGCTCCGGCGACAAGGGCACCCCGGTGATCTTGGTCCAGGGCTATTTCGACAACTATACCAACTGATCTTTCCCGGCTCCCGAAGGCGTGCCTTCGGGAGCCGGACGCAAAATACCATTCCCGGGTTGACACCCGCCCCCCTTTTGTGATACAATTCCTTGAAGGCTCACGGCCTTGACCCTAAGTAAAGGAGAACACCGCCATGGCAAAAACCAAGTACAAGCTGATCGGTACCGCTTGCGACCCTACCTTTGGCAGCCGTGTTTCCAATTTCCTCGACACCATCGACCTTGGTGTTTCCAATTCTCAGATCGCCGTTTTTCCTGGTTTCTGTGATGTGCATGTGCATTTCAGGGAGCCAGGATCTTCTTATAAGGAGACCATTTCCACCGGCTCCGCCGCCGCCGCCAGAGGGGGCTACACCGCCGTGTGTACCATGCCCAACCTCTCCCCTGCCCCGGACACGCTGGAGCACCTGAACATCCAGCGCCAGATCATCCAGCGGGACGCCTGCATCCATGTCTATCCCTACGGCACCATCACCCGGGGCCAGGCAGGGGAAGCCCTGTCGGACATGGCGGACATGGCCCCCTGGGTCTGCGGCTACTCCGACGACGGCCGGGGCGTCCAGGGGGACGAGGTGATGCGCGCCGCCATGGTCCAGGCCAAGGCCCTGGACAAGCCGATCGCGGCCCACTGCGAGGTCAACGATCTGCTTCACGGAGGCTATATCCACCAGGGCCGCTACGCCCAGGCCCACGGCCACCGGGGGATCTGCTCGGAGAGCGAGTGGGTCCAGATCCGGCGGGATCTGGCGCTGGTGGAGCAGATCCGGTGCAAATACCATGTGTGCCACATCTCCACAAAGGAGAGCGTGGACCTGATCCGCCAGGCCAAGGCCAAGGGCCTGGATGTGACCTGCGAGACCGCCCCCCACTACCTGATCCTGGACGATGAGCACCTGCAGGAGGACGGACGGTTCAAGATGAACCCGCCTCTGCGGGACCAGGCGGACCGGCTGGCGCTGGTGGAAGGGATCAAAGACGGCACCATCGACATGATCGCCACGGACCACGCCCCCCACAGCGCCGAGGAGAAGGCCCGGGGCCTGGAAAAGAGCGCTTTCGGAGTGGTGGGCCTGGAGACCGCCTTCCCTGCCATGTACACCCATCTGGTCCGGCCGGGGATCATCACCCTGGAGAAGCTGATCGACCTGATGGTCCACGCTCCCCGCCGCCGGTTCGGCATCGGCCTGGGGATGGACTTTACGGTATGGGCCCTGGATGCCCTGGAAACGGTGGACCCGGCCCGGTTCCGCTCCCTGGGCAGGGCCACCCCCTTTGAAGGCATGGAGCTGTATGGCCGGTGCCTGCTCACCGTCTGCGACGGCAAGATCGTTTACAAATATTGACATATATGTGTGACCAACGGAGGTAATTCAAATGGCAAAACGTACCGACTTGAAGAAGATCATGATCATCGGCTCCGGCCCCATCGTGATCGGCCAGGCTGCCGAGTTCGACTACGCCGGCACCCAGGCCTGTCTTGCGCTGAAGGAAGAGGGCTATGAAGTGGTGCTGGTCAATTCCAATCCCGCCACGATCATGACCGATACCACCATCGCCGACAAGGTCTATATGGAGCCGCTGACCCTGGAATATGTGGCCAAGATCATCCGCTACGAGCGTCCCGACGCGATCGTGCCTGGCATCGGCGGCCAGACCGGCCTGAACCTGGCCATGCAGCTGGAAAAGAAGGGCATCCTGAAAGAGTGCCAGGTAGAACTGCTTGGCACCAGCAGTGCCTCCATCGAGCGGGCGGAGGACCGGGAGCTGTTCAAGGAGCTGTGCCAGTCCATCGGCGAGCCGGTGATCCCCTCCGAGATCACCTATTCCATCGAAGAGGCCAAGGCAGCCGCCCTGCGGATCGGCTACCCGGTGGTGCTGCGCCCTGCTTTCACCCTGGGCGGCACCGGCGGCGGCTTTGCCTACGATGAAGAGGAGCTGGTGGAGGTGGGCCTGAACGCCTTCAAGCTTTCCCCGGTCCACCAGGTGCTGGTGGAGAAGTCCGTGAAGGGCTATAAGGAGATCGAGTTCGAGGTCATGCGGGACGGAGAGGACCATGCCATCACCATCTGCGGCATGGAGAACATCGACCCGGTAGGCGTCCACACCGGCGACAGCCTGGTGGTGGCCCCGATCATGTCCCTCAGCGGCCAGGATATGAATATGCTCAACGACGCGGCGATCCGGCTGATCCGGGAGCTGAAGATCGAAGGCGGGTGCAACGTCCAGTTCGCCCTCCATCCCCAGACTTCCGAATACTACCTGATCGAGGTCAACCCCCGGGTGTCCCGGTCCTCCGCCCTGGCCTCCAAGGCCTCCGGCTACCCGATCGCCCGGGTCACCGCCAAGATCGCCGTGGGCATGACCCTGGAGGAGATCAAGATCGCCAACACCAACGCCGCCTTTGAGCCGAGCCTGGACTATGTGATCGCCAAGTTGCCCCGGTTCCCCTTCGACAAGTTCGCCGCCGCCACCAACCTGCTGGGCACCCAGATGAAGGCCACCGGCGAGGTCATGGGCATCGGCAGCACCCTGGAAGAGAGCCTGCTCAAGGGCATCCGCTCTCTGGAGATCGGGGCGGACCACATCTATCTGCCCAAGTTTTGCCCCATGCCCACCCAGGAGCTGCTGGACTATGTGAAAGACTTCCGCTCCGACAACATCTTCGCCATCGCCGAGCTGCTGCGCCGGGGCGTATCCATCGACACCCTGTATCCGCTGACCATGATCACCCCCTACTTCCTGGAGGCGATCGGCCGGATCGTCGCCATGGAGCAGACCCTGAAGGACCATGTAATGGATCTGGATGTGCTGCGCCAGGCCAAGATGATGGGCTTCTCCGACAAGTTCGTGGCCCGGCTGTGGGGCCGGACGGAGGTGGAGGTGTATGGCTTCCGCAAGGAGCAGGGTCTGATCCCCGCCTTCCGCATGGTGGATACCTGCCACACCGGGGCCTATATCCCCTACTTCTACTCCTCCTACCAGGGGCGCAACGCCTCCCTGCTCACGGACAAGAAGAAGATCGTGGTGCTGGGCGCCGGTCCGATCCGGATCGGCCAGGGCGTGGAATTCGACTACTCCACCGTCCACGCGGTGATGACCATTAAAAACGCCGGGTACGAGGCGATCATCATCAACAACAACCCGGAGACCGTATCCACCGACTATACCACCGCCGACAAGCTGTATTTCGAGCCTCTCACCGCCGAGGATGTGATGAACATCATCGACTTCGAGCAGCCCGAGGGGGTGATCGCCTCCCTGGGCGGCCAGACCGCCATCAACCTGGCCCAGCCCCTGACGGACCGGGGGGTGAAGATCATCGGCACCGACTGCGCCGCCATCGACAAGGCCGAAGACCGCAACGCTTTCGAGAACCTGCTCAACGAGCTGAACATCCCCCGGGCCAAGGGCCGGGCGGTGACCCGCCTGGATGACGGCATCGCCGCCGCGGCGGAGATCGGCTACCCGGTGCTGGTGCGGCCCTCCTTCGTGCTGGGCGGCCGGGCCATGCAGATCGTGGCAAACGAAGAACAGCTTCGCCACTATCTGCGCACCGCCGTGGAGATCGACGAGGACAAGCCCGTGCTGGTGGACAAGTATATCCAGGGCCGGGAGGTGGAGATCGACGCGATCTGCGACGGACGGGACGTGTTCGTCCCCGGCATCATGGAGCTGGTGGAGCGCACCGGCGTCCACTCCGGCGACTCGATCAGCGTGTATCCCCCCTTCTCCATCAGCGACAAGGTCAAGGGCATCATTTTGCAGTACGCCAAGAAGCTGGGCTTGGGCATCGGCATCGTGGGACTGTACAACATCCAGTTCATCGTAGACCACGAGGACAACGTATTCGTGATCGAGGTCAACCCCCGGTCCTCCCGGACGGTGCCGTTCCTGAGCAAGGCCACCGGCTACTCCCTGGCGGACATCGCCACCGAGGTGATCCTGGGCAAGAGCCTGAAAGAGCAGGGCTACTTCCACATCTATCCCACCGAGAAGGAGCGCTGGTATGTCAAAGCGCCGGTGTTCTCCTTCAACAAGATCCGGGGCCTGGACGCCTACCTCTCCCCGGAGATGAAGTCCACCGGCGAGGCGATCGGATATGACCGGACCATGACCCGGGCGCTGTACAAGGCCCTCCAGGCTTCCGGCATGAAGCTGCAAAACTACGGCACCGTGTTCGCCACCATCGCCGACCAGGACAAGGAGGAGGCGCTGCCCCTGATCCGCCGGTTCTACCAGCTGGGCTTCAACATCCAGGCCACCGCCGGTACCGCCCGGTTCCTGAAAGCCCACGGGATCCGGACCCATGTGCTCAAGAAGATCGGCGACGGATCCGACGAGATCCCCAACGCCCTGCGCCAGGGCCACCTGGCCTATGTGATCAACACCCGGGACCCCGGCTCCAACGAGCGGGACGGCATCCAGATCCGGCTGCTGGCCACGGAATACAATGTGACCTTGTTCACCGCCCTGGACACCATCCGGGTGCTGCTGGACGTGCTGGAGGAGACCACCCTGACGATCTCCACCATCGACGCCTGATCATTTCCCGGGGAAGGAGCCGCCATGAAGCAGTCTGTTTTTACGATCCAAGAAAATACCCCCCTTACCCGGGATGTGATGAAGATGGTGCTCCTGGGAGATACCTCTGCCATCACCGCGCCGGGGCAGTTCGTGAACATCCGCCTGGCAGGGAGATTTCTCCGCCGGCCGATCTCCGTGTGCGACTGGGACGGGAAGACCCTGACCCTGATATACAAAGTCGTAGGCCATGGCACCGCCCAGATGAAGGCCATGGTCCCCGGCGAGAAGCTGGACCTGCTCACCGGCCTGGGCAACGGGTATGACCTGTCCGTGGCCGGGGACCATCCCCTGCTGATCGGCGGCGGCGTGGGGGTCCCCCCTATGTACGGTCTGGCCAAGGCCCTGATCCAGGCAGGCAAGGCCGTCCAGGTGATCCTGGGCTTCAACACCTGGGAGGAATGTTTCTACGAGGAAGCGTTCCAGGCCCTGGGCTGCGCCGTCACCGTGACCACCGTGGACGGCAGCTATGGGACCAAGGGCTTCGTCACCGACGCCCTGCCGGAACACTACACCCACTTTTACGCCTGCGGCCCGGAGCCGATGCTCAAAGCCGTCCACGCTTCCACCGCCACTTCCGGCCAGCTGAGCTTTGAAGAGCGGATGGGCTGTGGCTTCGGGGCCTGTATGGGCTGCTCCTGCAAGACCCTGACCGGCTACAAGCGGATCTGCAAGGAAGGCCCGGTGATGAGAAAGGAGGAGATCGCGTGGTAAATACCAAAGTGACCCTGTGCGGCATCCAGCTCGACAACCCGGTGATCCCCGCCTCCGGCACCTTCGGCTACGGCTATGAATTCGCCGAGCTGTACGATATCAACTGCCTGGGGACCTTCTCCTTTAAAGGCACCACCAAAGATCCCCGGTTCGGCAACCCCACCCCCCGGATCGCCGAGTGTCCCGCCGGGATGATCAACGCCGTGGGCCTGCAAAACCCGGGAGTGGACCAGGTGATCCGGGAAGAGCTGCCCAAACTGAAAAAAGTCTTCCACAAGCCGGTGATGGCCAACGTTTCCGGCTTCTCCATCGAGGACTACGCCTACACCTGCGCCCGGCTGGATCAGGAAGAGCAGGTGGGCTGGCTGGAAGTGAACATCAGCTGTCCCAATGTCCACGGCGGCGGCATGAGCTTCGGCACCTCCCCCCAGGCCGCCGGGGAAGTGACCCGGGCGGTGAAGGCGGTGACCACCAAGCCGGTGATCGTGAAGCTCTCCCCCAACGTCACCGACATCGTTTCCATCGCCAAAGCCTGTGAGGAAGCCGGCGCCGACGGTCTGAGCCTGATCAACACCCTGCTCGGGATGCGGATAGACATCGCCCGCCGCCGCCCGGTGATCGCCAATACCATGGGCGGCTTCTCCGGCAGCGCCATCTTCCCTGTGGCGGTGCGGATGGTCTACCAGGTGGCCCAGGCGGTGAAGATCCCGGTGGTGGGCATCGGCGGCGTGAGCACCGCCGAAGACGTGATCGAGATGATGATGGCCGGAGCCACTGCCGTCCAGGTAGGCGCCGCCAACCTGACCGACCCCTTCGTGTGCCGGGACATCGTGGAAGAACTGCCCCGGGCCATGGCCCGGTATAAGATCCAAGACCTGAGTCAAATCATAGGAGGTATCCAATTATGGGAAAAGACGTGATCATCGCTTGTGACTTTGCCAGCGGAGAGCAGACCTTCGCCTTCCTGGACAAGTTCACCGGCAGAAAGCCCTTTGTGAAGATCGGCATGGAGCTGTATTATGCCGAAGGTCCGGCGATCGTCCGCCAGATCAAGGCCCGGGGCCACAAGATCTTCCTGGACCTGAAGCTCCACGACATCCCCAACACGGTGAAGAAGGCCATGGCGGTGCTTCGGAACCTGGATGTGGACATCACCAACCTCCACGCCGCCGGTACCACCGCCATGATGACCGCCGCCCTGGAGGGCCTGACCCGGCCCGACGGCACCCGGCCTTTGCTGATCGCCGTGACCCAGCTCACCTCCACGGATCAGCAGAGCATGGAGCGGGACCTGCTGATCCACGCGCCGATCGACCAGGTAGTGATGCACTACGCCCGGACCGCCCGGGACGCCGGGCTGGACGGCATCGTCTGCTCCCCCCTGGAGGCCGGGAAGGTCCACGATGCCTGTGGCAAAAACTTCCTGACCGTCACCCCCGGCGTTCGCTTCGCCGACGGGGACAGCGGGGACCAGAAGCGGGTGATGACCCCCGCCCAGGCCAAGGCCATCGGCTCGGACTACATCGTGGTGGGCCGCCCGATCACCGCCGCCGCCGACCCCGTGGCCGCCTATGAGCGGTGCGTGGCCGAGTTCTGCGACTAAGGGAGGGCCGCTATGGAAAGCTATAAAAGAGAATTTATCCAGTTTCTGGAAGGGGCAGGGGTACTGCGCTTCGGGGACTTTACCGCCAAATCCGGCCGGAAGATCCCCTATTTCATCAATGCCGGCATGATCAAGACCGGCGAGGAGATCGCCAAGCTGGGCGAGTTCTACGCCCGGGCCTATCAGGAGAAGCTTGGCGATAAAAAGACGGTGCTCTACGGCCCGGCCTATAAGGGCATCTCCATCGCCGTGTCCGCGGCGGTGGCGCTGAGCAAGAACGGGCTGAACGTGCCTTTCTTCTTCAACCGCAAGGAGGCCAAGGACCACGGCGAAGGCGGCGTGTTCGTGGGCTATGTGCCCCAGGCCGGTGAGGAAGTGGTGATCGTGGAGGACGTGATCACCGCCGGCACCGCCATCCGGGAGTCCATGCAGATCCTCAGCCATTTGGAGGGGGTGAAGGTGGCCGCCACCTTCGTCATGGTGGACCGGAAGGAAAAAGGCCAGGGCCAGAAGGGGGCCATGCAGGAGATCGAAGAGCAGTTCGGCTTCCCGGTGTGGTCCGTGGTGGATGTGTACGACATCCTGGAGTACCTGCGGGAAGACCCGGCCAACGCCGAGAACGTGGCCCGTATCGAAAACTATCTGGCTGTGAACGGAGCGAAATGATGAGAAGTATCTTAAATATCACGGACCTGACCCTGGACGAGCTGGACGATCTGATCGCCACCGCGGAAGACATCATCGCCCATCCCCAAAAGTATCGCCACGCCTGCCAGGGAAAGAAGCTGGCCACCTTGTTCTTTGAGCCGTCCACCCGGACCCGGCTGAGCTTCGAGGCGGCCATGCTGGAGCTGGGCGGCGCGGTACTGGGCTTCAGCGAGGCCAGTTCCTCCTCCGCCTCCAAGGGCGAGAGCGTGGCGGACACCACCCGGGTGGTGGGCTGTTACGCCGACATCATCGCCATGCGCCATCCCAAGGAGGGCGCGCCTCTGGTGGCCGCCCGGAAGGCCGGGGTCCCGGTGATCAACGCCGGTGACGGCGGCCACAACCACCCCACCCAGACCCTGGCGGACCTGCTGACGATCTGGCGGAAGAAGCGGACCTTCTCCGGCCTGACCGTGGGGCTGTGCGGCGACCTGAAATTCGGCCGGACCGTCCACTCCCTGGTTGGGGCCATGGCCCGGTATCCCGATGTGCGGTTCGTCTTCATCTCCCCGGAGGAGCTGAAGATCCCCCAGTATGTGATCGACGATGAGCTGGCTCCCCGGGGCATCCCCTATCGGGAGGTAGCCACCATGGAGGAGGTCATGTCCCAGCTGGACGTGCTGTATATGACCCGGGTCCAGCAGGAGCGCTTCTTCAACGAGGCCGACTACATCCGCCTTCGGGACACCTACATCCTGACCCCGGAAAAGCTGGCCCCCGCCAAAAAGGACCTGATCGTCATGCACCCCCTGCCCCGGGTGAACGAGATCTCCGTCCGTGTGGACGACGATCCCCGGGCCTGCTATTTCGACCAGGTCCTAAACGGCAAGTATATGCGGATGGCACTGATCTTGAAGCTGTTGGAGGTGGAAGTATGATCATCGGACAGATCGAGAACGGCATCGTTCTGGACCACATCACCGCCGGCCGGGGGATGACGATCTATAAGACCCTGGAGCTGGAAAAGCTGGATTGCACCGTGGCGATGATCGAGCGGGCCACCAGCGTCAAGATGGGCCGCAAGGACATCATCAAGATCGGCACCTTGCTGGACCTGGACTTTGATGTGCTGGGCTATCTGGACCCAGGCATCACCGTGAACATCATCCGGGATGGAAAGGTGGCCCAACGCCGCCGCCTGGCCCTGCCGGAGCGGGTGGTGGGGGTGCTTCGGTGCAAGAACCCCCGGTGCATCACCTCCACCGAACAGGAGCTGACCCACGAATTCCGGCTCACCGACCGGGAAAAGCAAGTCTACCGGTGCATCTACTGCGACCATGTGGCTTCCAAGTAAGCAGACCATACGAAAAAGCATCCGTACAAACAAGTACGGATGCTTTTTTGTGACAGCGGTAGATGCTCTGTCTGGTAGTCTTGTAGCGGATGGCGGCCTTGGTGACGCCGTATTTGAAAGAATACGCAATTACCGCTTTCTTAAACCGCATGTCCTGTGTTATCTTATTCATAGCGGATAGGGTGGCACCTGCCTTTCAGTCTTGTCTGGACAACT
>CALXFQ010000022.1 GCA_944387625.1 uncultured Oscillospiraceae bacterium | reverse complement strand
ATAAGCGGGATCGAACCGCTGACCTCTTGAATGCCATTCAAGCGCTCTCCCAGCTGAGCTATACCCCCATATGCGGTCGTGTTCGGCGGCTTTGCCGGACAGCTTTTGTATTATAGCACGTTGCGCCGGAAAGTCAATAGCTTTTTTTCTCTTTTTTCTAAAAAATTTTTCCTGGCCGTTTGGCTGGTTGACAGAGCCGGGGTCCGGGGATAAAATAAATACATCATAATATCTAAAGGAGGCGACGGCATGGACACGGGCAATGGCATACCTGACCGAAGTATCCTGGGGCACCGGTCCGTGGCCTGGTAGACCTTCGGCCGGTGGAGCGCCCTGACGAGCAAAACAGAAAGGGAGGTAACACGATGGCGGAACGATATGAGATCGTACAAAAGGCCCTCCTGCAGATGCTGGAGGAGAAGAAGTATGCGACACTGCGGGATGTGCTGGTGACCATGAACCCCAGCGACATCGCCGCGCTTTTTGCGGACCTGGAGGAAAAGCAGATCCCCCTGATGTTCCGGCTCCTGCCTAAGGAGCAGGCGGCGGAGACCTTCGTGGAGATGGATCCGGAGGAGCAGGCGCTGCTCATCCGGGGCTTTTCGGACAATGAATTGAAGGAAGTTTTAGACGAGCTGTATGTGGACGACGCGGCGGACATCGTGGAGGAGATGCCGGCCAACGTGGTGAAGCGGATCTTGAAGACCGCGGACCCGGAGATGCGCTCCTCGATCAATCAGATCCTGCGCTATCCCGAAAATTCCGCCGGGTCCATCATGACCACGGAGTATGTGTCTCTGCGGCCCACCATGACCGTGGAGGAGGCGATCTTGCGGATCCGCCGCCAGGGCGTGGACAAGGAGACCATTTACACCTGCTACGTCACCAGACCGGATCGGAAGCTGATCGGCATCGTCACCGTGAAGGATCTGCTGTTGGCGGAGGATGACGAAACGGCGATCGAAGACCTGATGACCACCAACCTGATCAGCGTCACCACCCACTCCGACCAGGAGGACGTGGCCAAGATGTTCAGCAAGTACAACTTCCTGGCACTGCCGGTGGTGGACGGAGAGGATCGGATGGTGGGCATCGTCACCTTCGACGACGCCATGGACGTTATGGAAGAGGAGACCACCGAGGACATGGAGATCATGGCCGGTATCACCCCTTCGGAAAAGACCTATCTGAAAAGCACCCCCTGGGATCTGTTCGGACACCGGATCCCCTGGCTCATGCTGCTGATGGTGTCGGCCACCTTCACCGGCATGATCATCTCCTCCTTTGAGGAGGCCCTGGGGATGCTGCCTGCCCTTACCGCCTTCATCCCCATGCTCATGGATACCGGCGGCAACTCCGGGTCCCAGTCCAGCGTCACGGTGATCCGCGCGTTGAGCCTGGATGAGCTGTCCCTGGGGGACCTGGGCCGGGTGCTGTGGAAGGAGATCCGCACCGCCGTGCTGTGCGCCCTTTGCCTGGGAGCGGTGTGCTTCCTGAAGGTGCTGCTGGTGGACCGGCTCCTTATGGGCAACGAGAGCGTCAGCCTGCTGGTGGCGCTGGTGGTCTGCCTGACCCTGGCGCTGACGGTGATCATCGCCAAGGTGGTGGGCTGTGTACTGCCTATGGCGGCCAAAGCCATGGGCGCGGACCCGGCGGTGATGGCCAGCCCCTTCATCACCACGATCGTGGACGCTTTGTCGCTGCTGGTGTATTTCCTGTTCGCCAAGACCCTGCTGGGGGTATGACCCATCGGCAAAGGCCCTGTGGAAGATCCACAGGGCCGTTCGTTATTTCAGCATGGGCGCGATCTTCTGCCGGTAGATCCGGACGAAGAAGAACAAGGTGGCCGCCAGGCTCATCAGCTCGGCGATCGGGAAGGCCCACCACACCAGCTCCACCCGCCCGGACAGGGACAGCAGGTACGCCACCGGCAGCAGCACGAAAAGCTGGCGGCACAATGACACCACGGTGGAGTAGATCCCGTTGCCCAGGGCCTGGAAACAGGCGCCCAGGGCGATACAGGCGGCGGCCAGGGGGAAGCACAGGCTGATCGTCCGCAGAGCGCCCCGGCCCAGGTCCAGGAAGTGGGGACTGGGATCGAAAATGCCCAGCAGAAGGTCCGGGGCCAGCTGGAACACCGCCAGGCCCGCCAGCATGAAGGTCACGGCGCTGACGCAGGCGATCTTCAGGGCCTTTACGATCCGCTCCGGCCGCCGGGCGCCGTAGTTGTAGGCCAGGATCGAGATCGTGGCGTTGTTCAGGCCGAACAGGGGCATGAAGAAAAAGCTCTGGAGCTTAAAGTAGATGCCGAAGACCCCGGCGGGGGTCTCCCCGTGGGTGTCGTAGAAGCCCAGCAGGATCTGGTTCATGCCGAAGTTCATCACCGAGCCGATGCCGTTCATCACGATCGAGGGGATGCCCACCACCAGCACCGCGGTGAGCACCGCCCGGTGGGGGATCAGGCTGCGGAAGGAGAACCGGATCTCCGGGTTGAACTTCAGGTTGAAGACGATCGCCAGCAGCGCCGCCACCCACTGGCCGATCACCGTGGCCACCGCCGCGCCGGCCATGCCCATAGGCTCGATCGGACCCCAGCCGAAGATGAACACCGGGTCCAGGATGATGTTGAGCACCGCGCCGGTGCCTTGGGTGATCATGGTGTACATGGTCCGGCCGGTGGACTGGAGCAGACGCTCGCCCAGCACCTCCACGAAGATGCCCAGGGAGAAGAAGCAGTAGATGGCGGTGTATATCGTGCCGCCCTCCACCGTTTCCTTTACGTCGGACTGCAGTTCAAAATAGGGCCGGGCGCCGAACACGCCGAAGGCCATGAACAGCACGGTCCCCAGCAGGGCCAGCAACAGGCCGTTGCCCGCCGAGCGGTCCACCTGCTCCTGGTCGTGCTGGCCCAGGGACTTGCTGAGCAGGGCGTTGACGCCGACGCCGATGCCGATGGCGAAGCCGATCTGCAGGTTCTGGATCGGATAGGCCAGGCTCAGGGCGGTGACGGCGTTCTCGGAGATCCGGGACACGTAGATGCTGTCTACGATGTTGTACATGGCCTGGACCAACATGGCGATGATCATGGGGGTGGCCATGTTCACCAGCAGTCTGCCGATCGGCATCGTCCCCATCTTATTCTCCGCCAGCACAGGGGCGGTGGACTGTTTTGCCATAAAAAATCCCTTTCTACACAAATAGTACATATATCCATGCTATTATACAGGAGATTTGCCTGTTACGCAATGGTGTAAAATATCAGAACTTCCGTCCCGGCAGCCCTTGCAGATCGGTGGAGCTGTGGTATAATGATCAGAGGTGATCGAAATGAAGAAGATGTTATTCGTGATGAACCCCATCGCCGGCCAGCAGAAGGCCAAGCGTTCTCTGGCGGATATCCTGTCGATCTTCAACCGGGCAGGCTACCAGATCACGGCGTATATGACCGGCGGACCGGGGGACGGGGCCGCCTATGTGGAGCGGATGGCCGGACAGGTGGACCTGGTGGTCTGCTGCGGCGGCGACGGCACCTTCAATGAAACGGTGACCGGGGCCCTGAAAAGCGGCACCGGCGTGCCGCTGGGCTACATCCCCGCCGGGACCACCAACGATCTGGCCGCCAGCATCGGCCTGCCGGGCAACTGCCTGGAAGCCGCCCGGCAGATCGTGGAAGGGAAGCCGGTGTCTTATGACGTGGGCCGGTTCGGCGATCGGCATTTTGCTTATGTGGCCTCCTTCGGGGCCTTCACCCGGACCAGCTACGCCACGCCCCAGAACGTGAAAAATGCCCTGGGCCACACCGCCTACCTGCTGGAGGGGATCTCGGAGCTGTCCCAGATCCGGAAGCTCCACGTCCGGCTGGAGCTGGACGGCGGGGAGGTGGTGGACGAGGAGTTCCTTTTCGGCGCGATCAGCAATTCCACCTCCGTAGGCGGGATCTTGACCCTGGACCCTAAGCAGGTGGACATGGGGGACGGCCGGTTCGAGCTGCTGCTGGTCCGCTCGCCTAAGGACCTTTCCGAACTGGCGGAGGGGGTCCGGGCCTTGCGGAGCCAGAAGTATAATTGCCGGATGATCCGGTTCCTGTCCGCCTCCCGGGTGAAGATCTGGATGGATCCGGGGACGGTCTGGTCCCTGGACGGAGAGCGGGCGGTGACCGACGGGCCGGTGACGGTGGAGAACCTGCACCACGCCATCCGGCTGATGAAAAGGAGAGGCAAATGATACATACCACCTTGTGCTACATCACCCGGGGGGACCAGGTGCTCATGCTCCACCGGGTAAAAAAGCAGAACGACATCAACAAGGAAAAGTGGATCGGCATCGGCGGCAAGCTGGAAGGAGAGGAGAGCCCGGACGAGGGGCTGCTCCGGGAGGCCCGGGAAGAAACAGGGCTGGAGCTGAAGCGCTGGCGCTGCCGGGGGATCGTGACCTTCCTCAGCGACCGATATGAGGGGGAGTATATGTACCTGTTCACCGCCGATGACTTTGAAGGCACTCTGAAAGAGTGCGACGAGGGCGTGCTCCAATGGGTGAGCCGGGAGCGGCTGGACGCACTGCCCAAGTGGGAGGGGGACCGGATCTTCCTGGACCTGCTGTGGCGGGACGCTCCGTTCTTCCTGCTGAAACTGCGCTATGTTGGAGAAACGCTGGTGGAGGCGGTGCTGGATGGGCGCACCATCGTGGACCGAAGAGGGTGATGCTATGAAAAGAAAGGGCCTGTTTCCGAAGTGCCTGGTGGCCGGGTTGTCGGCGGCGCTGATCGCCGTGACGGTCTGGGGCCTGCTGGCGCTGGAACGACTGTCGGAAAAGGCGGCGGAAGGCGCGGTAAAGGACCCTCCATATGCCCAGGATACCACCGCCCGGACAGACCCTGCCGAGACCGTCCCCTCTCAGCCGCCTACGGCAGAACAGATCGTGGAGGACTTTGCGGCCCAGCACGGGCTGACCCTGGCGGACTACCCGGAGGAGCTGATCCAAGCCCTGGAGCGGGAGCCGGAGCTGGAGGAGTTCGTGCTGAACTACCCACTGGAGCACGGCAAGGAACACGCCATCGACATCTCCGGCTATGCCTACGTGGAAGGGGTGCCGCTGTTTCTCCAATGGGACCGGCAGTGGGGCTATAAGGACTATGTGGGCAGTGTGGCAGGCGTGGCCGGCTGTGGGCCTACCTGTATGTCCATGGTGGTCTATCACTTCACCCGGGACCCGGCCATGCACCCGGGCTACATGATGGATCTTGCCCAGTCCGACAGGACATACGCCAACGAGGCGGTGAACACCCAGTGGGCCTTTTTCAGCCAGGGAGGCAAGGAGCTGGGGCTGACGGTGGAGGAGCTGACCAAGGAGCAGATCCAGGACCCGGCCCGGATCGCCCAGGTGCTGGACCAGGGGAAGGTGATCGTGGCCAATGTAGGTCCCGGCGTCTTCACGGATACCGGCCACTATCTGGTGATCTGGGGGCATGAGGACGGCGCTTTTCGGATCAACGACCCGTTCAGCCTGGAAAACTCCCAGCGGCTGTGGTCCTTCGACGAGTTTGGCGACCAGATCAAAATGATGTGGGCGTTCAGTAAATAACAATGAGCAGGACCGTTTGGTCCTGCTCTCAGCGCGCATAGGCCCCGGTCTTGCGTTACGCAAGACCGGGGCCGTGTCTGCAAATTTGGATAGGTGCTGGCTGCGCTTTCTTTATCGGTCCAGGAACAGATCCATCAGCCGGTGGCCCTCCGGAAGAAAAGTCCCGGTGGCGGCGGCCTCCGCCTCGGTGTACCGGGCCAGACGCCGGCGCTGGCGGCGGCTGTCGAAGATCAGATAGGGTACCGGCTGGCCGGTGTGGGTCCTGGCCCGGATCGGAGTGGGGTGGTCCGGCAGGACCATGATCCGGTAGGGCTGGCCGCTTTGGTCCATGGCGGCCTTGATCGGGGCCACGATCCGCCGGTCCAGGTCCTCGATCGCCTGGATCTTTTTGCGGATCTGGCCCTGGTGGCCCATCTCGTCCGGGGCTTCCACATGGATGTAGGCCAGGTCCTGCCCCTGGTCCAGCAGAGCGTGGAGGGCCGCCTGGGCTTTTCCTTCATAGTTGGTATCCAGGCCCCCGGTGGCCCCCTCCACCTGGGCTGCCGCTATGCCCGTGGCCACCGCCAGACCCTTCAGCAGGTCCACCGCCGAGATCATGGTGGCCCGCAGGCCGGTCCGCTCCTGGAAGAAGGGCAGGGCCGGTCTGGTCCCGGCGCCCCAGAACCAAAGGGCGTTGGCTTTGTTCAGCCCCCGGCGCACCCGGTCCAGGTTCAGTGGGTGCCGGTCCAGAAGCTGGAAGCTCTCCTCCGAGATCTGACGGAACAGGGCGTGCTGGGGAAGGTAGGGCCGGATCTTCTGCCCCAGATGGTCGTGGGGCGCTTCCAGTTCCAGCACCTGGCCTCCCTGCCAAAGGGCGATGTGGCGGTAGCTGGTGCCGGGGAAGAATCGGAGGGCAGGGGTCCCGAAGGTCTGCTGGACCGTCCGGATCAGCGCCGCCGCGTCCTGGGTGGAGATCTCCCCGGCGCTGTGGTCCAGCAGGATCTTCTCCGGGAAGGGGCTGTCTGAAGATAAGGTGACCAGATTGCACCGAAAGCTCACATCCTCCGGCCCCATGTCCAGCCCCAGGCTCAGGGCCTCCAAAGGGGACCGGCCGGTGTAGCAGCGCCGGGGGTCGTACCCCAGCACCGACAGGTTGGCCACGTCCGAGCCGGGCTTCATCCCCTCCGGCACGGTGCGGACCATCCCCAGACTGCCCATGGAGGCCAGGGCATCCATGGCCGGGGTCCGGGCGGCGTCCAAAGTGGTCCGGCCTCCCAGCGCCTCCAGCGGCTCTCCCGCCATGCCGTCCCCCAGGATCAGGATGTACTTCATAAGATCCCCTCCTTTAAGGGCGTTTGTTCTCTGCAAACGGATATGATGTGAGCTTATCCTATCATGTCCCTGCCGGAAAAGCAAGAAAAGATCCGTCCCGGCCTGGGGGCGAAGGCGGATGAAAGAAAAACCGGGGGAACTTTGAAAAATACCTTGACAAATCCGCCCCGGCGATATATAATACACAGGCGTTCGGACGATTAGCTCAGCTGGCTAGAGCATCCGCTTGACGTGCGGGAGGTCACAGGTTCAAGTCCTGTATCGTCCACCAGAGTAACCGCTGTTTTCGCAAGGAAATAGCGGTTTTTTCTAACTTTTTTGTCCACTTTCCTTTGCGCTGCATTTCGTCCAATCATTTTTGACCACACAACAGCCACAGACAGGAAAAATCGCCGCCCTCCGGAAGTACCTTTTCCGGAGGGCGGTTTTCTGTGTTCAGCCTGCTTTTTTCCTGGCCCGAAGGGGTTCCAGCTCTCTTTTCATCTCCACAATCAGCTTCGCCAGTCTCCGTTCACACTCCTCCTCGGTTGAGGCATATACATTTCGTGCGATGCGTTTTCCATTGACCCTCGGGGAGTATCGCCCCTCCCATAGATGGTCGTTGATTTTGGTAATGCACCCGGTTCCCTGCTTGCGGTACTTGCCCTTCACCGCCTGGAAGTCCGTTGTTTTCGGTCTCTTCTGATGTCCCGGCTTGGGAGGCGGCTCCACGCCGGCGATTCCCCGGTCGATGCGGTCGGCGGCCTTTTGCCGCATCTCATCGGTCACATGGGCGTAGACATTCAGCGTTGTGGCACTGGACACATGGCCGATGATGCTGGACAAGGTCTTGATGTCCATGCCGTGCTCCAGGGCGTTGGTGGCAAAGGTATGGCGCAAGTCGTGAAACCGCAGATGCTTACACCCCGCCCGTTTCAGCACAGCGGCCAGCTTTTTTCGCACCGCCGCCGGGTCCAGGGGAGAGTCCGCCTTTTTCGGTGAGGGGAACATCCAGCGGGAGGTGCAGCTTTTCCGGTAACGCTCCAGAACATTCAGGATAGGACCCGGCAGAATCACGCTTCGGCTGGAGGTTTTGGTTTTGGGCTGGGAGATTACCAGTTCTCCCTTGATTCGCTGCACCTGCCGCTCCACCCGCAGCACTCCCGTCCGGAAGTCCAGGTCATCCCACTGCAGAGCCAGGATCTCGCCCCGGCGCAGGCCGCTGGACAGTTCCAGCAGAAGAAGCTCATAGCACCCGTCCTCTCTGGCCTGGATAAGCAGGCGCTGAATTTCCTCCCCGGTCAGCACGGACATTTCTCTGGGATGGACGGCCGGTGCTTTGCAGTTTGCGGCTGGGTTTTTCAGAATCAGTCCCTCCGCCACCGCCTTGTCCAGCGCCATGCGGCATGTCACATGACAGCTTTTTACCATACGATCGGACAACCCCGGTCCGTACTGCTCCACCCGCCGGAGCCGCCCGCCCTGTTTCAGCCGGTGATAAAACTGCTGGAGGTCACTTTGGGTCAGTTGGGAAAGGGGTATGTGCCCCAGTTCCGGAATGATGTGCTGATAGATCCGGTTCTCATAATCTGCCTGGGTCTTTGGTTTGATGGCTGGCTTGCAGTGGCTCTGATACCAGTGATCCAGCCAGGCCCCGAAGGTCATGTCCCCCTTGGGCCGTTCCGGCTCAGCACCTTTGAGGCTCTCCTTCAGGGCCTTCAGCTTGGCCGCGCACTCCCCCTTGGTCTTGGCCAGTACATTTTTCGTCTTTGGACGGCCCTTTTCATCATAGCCTACCACATACCGCCCCTCCCAGCGGCCATCCTTTCTCAGGTGGAGACTGCCGTCTCCCCGCTTTCGCTGCTTTGCCACAGTTCCACCTCCTCTCCCAACAGCTCTGTCATGAAGTCCCCTACGATTTCAGCGGCATTACGGTGCATATCTCCGGTCACATGGGTATAAGTGTCCAGGGTGAAGCTGGCCTTCGTGTGGCCCAGGATACCGGACAGGGTCTTGGCATCCACCCCGCTGGCCAGGGCATGGGTGGCGAAGGTATGGCGCAGATCATGAAACCGAAGGTCAGGCAGTCCAGCCTCCTCCAACAGGCCTTTCAGCCGTCGGTAGGCGCTGCCCGGACTGACTGGCTGCTCCGGGCAGCGAGGATTGGGAAAAATCCACTCCGTCATGGCGGACTTTTTGCGCTCCCGCAGAAGCTGGGTTGTGCTGGACGGGAGCAGAATGGTCCGACTTCCCGCATAGGTCTTGGTCATGCCCTCCTCCACGCCGCCGCCCTTCCTGGCGTGGATCGTGCGGCATATGTTTAAGGTTCCGGCCTCTTCATCAAAATCTGACCACTTAAGGCCGCACAGTTCCCCTCTCCGCAGGCCGGTAGTCAGTTCCGTGAGGAAGAAGTCCCGCCAGATCCAGTCTTGTTTGACCGCCGCTTTGAATGTGTCCAACTGCTCCTGGTTGAGAATACTCTTTGTTCCCCTAACAATCTTTGGCGGCGTAACCCCATCGGCAGGATTGGCAGGGAGCAGCCCGTTTTCAGTGGCGGTTCTCAGGGCGTGGTGGATGATATTATGGATGCTGTGGACGGTAGTCGGGCTCAGCCCGGCCTCATGATTTCCACCTTTCATCCGTCCTCGCTCCAAAAGAGTTCGATAGAGGGAACGCAAATCCGCCCCAGTAACCTTCCTCAGCGGCTTTTCTCCCAAGTGCGGTTTGACATGGTTATTCAAATCTCTTCGATACCCCTCCAGCGTACTCTCCCGAATGGTCCCTTTGATATATTCCTCCAACCACTTGTCCAGCCATTGGGACAGGGTCATGCTGCTCTCCTCGGTCAGATCCACGCCCTGATAGGCGTTGATGTTCTGCCGGAGCTTGGCGGTCAGCTCCTTTTGGGTGTCTGCGTAGATGTACCGGAAGATGGAATCGCCGTTCTCTTTATGACCAATCACAATGCGCCCTTCCCAGCGGCCGTCCTCCCGCTTGCGCACCATGCCGTCTCCGGACGGTCTGCGCTTTCCCATAGTTTCATTCCTCCTCTCTCATCTGGCGGCAGGCACGCTCTGTCTCTTCCTCATCGAAGGAGTACAGACCGTCCGCCTCCAGTTCTTTGCTCAGCCCCCAGGCCAGTTTGAACCCGGCGGTGAAGCTGGCCAGGGAGGTTTCCTCCCGCAAGAGGTTTTGGGTATCCACCAGGTGCATGAGCCTGCGCCGCTGCAGCTTGTCCAGGCAGTCCCGCACTTCCCGCCGGGTGCTCTCGATATCTTCTTCCAACTCACGGAAGTCCGGCTCATGATAGAACCGCTGGTGCAGGGCCCTCATGTAGTCGTTCATGGTGCGTCGCCTCCTTTGCAGCAACACACAATACCGAATTGCAGAGAGAATAGCCAGGGCTTTTGACCACAATTATCAAATTGTTATCAATTTCTCTGACCCATTTCTGCATGGCCCTTATCATTGTTAACACTGTGCTATTTTTGCTCACCATCCGCCCATGGTCATACCGCCCATATTTTGCTCCTCCTCATGGTCATCCGGCTTGTGGCCCATCGCAATCTTCTTCTCCTGGATCTTCCGCCTGAGTTTTCGTTCCACCTGCTGACCCGTCGGGACGGCAGGCGGCACGGAGTTGTCCTGGAAGATCCGGCCCATGTGGTGGAGCAGATTTGTGACGGCAAGAAGCATATTGGGCCTAAGGCTGTCATTGAAGTGGTCCAAAAGAAACTGAGCGTACTCGTTTCCCTGGAAGGCAGACTCTGAGAGCCAGCTGTACGCCTGCTCCCGGTCCTGTGCCACTTCTTCCCCCATCAGA
The DNA here is from genome assembly GCA_944387625.1 of uncultured Oscillospiraceae bacterium. GTDB lineage: Bacteria > Bacillota > Clostridia > Oscillospirales > Oscillospiraceae > Faecousia. The sequence continues at coordinate 10,368 of CALXFQ010000022.1, read as the reverse complement.
TACAGCTTACCCAGCGTGTACTGAGCGTACTGGTTTCCCTGTTCGGCAGACTGGGGCAGATACTCCAGCGCCTTAGCCACATTCTTTGTCACCTGCTCTCCTTGGAGATAGAGCTTACCAAGCTGGTATGTTGCATACGAATTGCCCTGCACCGCTGCTTTTTCATACCAGGACACCGCTTCATCGATTCTCTTCTGGCTTTGCAGCAGCTTGCCCAGCGCGTACTGGGAGAAGTCGTAACCAGCTTCAGCGCCATGTTGAAACCACAGCTCAGCTTTTTTGTCATCTGGCAGGACGCCACGCCCATCCCGCCAGCACTTGCCCAACTGGTGCGCGGCAATGGTGAAACCTGCGTCCCAGAGCCGCTCCAGCACTTGCACCTGTTCCGCTTTTTCTTCCTCTGTGTTTTCGTAGACCGAAAGGATTTCTTTCGCGTTCTGATAGGCATCCGCCATCTCCCTCCGGGATGACCAGGCGTGAAGCACGGCGTCCTGATCTTCATCCACCTCATCCTTCATTTGCGTATCCTCAAAGGTGAACACACTCAGTTGGAGATTGTCCGCCTCTTGGATGACCATGTTCTTAATGGCCTTGAACTCCTTCTGCTGGGACAGCGGTTTGTGTTCTCTGGGAGTATCCTTATAGTAGCGTTCCAGCTCATCCCGCAGCTGGTTCCAGTGCTCATAGCACTCCGCCACCTCGGGGAGTTTGGCCAGCTCGTCCACGATGGCATCCACCTGGGCTTTCACCGGCTTTTTCAAATATCCGTACACCTTTTTGCCTTTCACTTCCGACAACATTTCAGACAGCACTTCCATCTGCTCCGCAATGACCGGACTGTCACATAGGCCGGACTTCATTTCTCGGATGAGCTGCCCCATGGCTTCCGCAGCTGTGTCTCGTACCTCTTGATACGAGATATCCTTTTGCTGATACAGGGATAGCAGCTCGTCCTGAAAAATGTCATTGGACAGTTGAGAGCGCATCTGCTCAATGCCGCGCTCGGTCAGGTAACCCTGCTTTGGATCATTGGACCATGCCATCATGTGAATGTGTGGGTGGTGCTTCTCATCGTGGAAGGCAGCGCACCACCGAAAGCTGCTGGGCGGAATTTTCATCGCCGTTGCCAGCTCTGTCTGATGAGCCAGCAGCAATCTGCGCCAGCTATCACCGTTTTCGTAACCCAACCGTGCAGCATCTTCTCGCTTCAGAGAATAGACAAAGGTCCATACCGGACCAGCGTGTGCATTGATCTCTTCCATAGTTTGCTCCAGATCCGCAGCACCGTCCGCAGCGAACAGACCATGAGAGCGGGGACGCTCGGCCATGTATTCCAGGTAGCCACTCGCCGCAGGTTCAATCATTTCTACGCCATCCCGTGTGGCAATGTACTCGGCATAACATCCACCGCCGCTGCCCGGCTTGATATAACCGGACTTTTGAATAAGACCGTTCATTCGGTAATCTCCTTCTGGAACCGGAACGCGTCCTCGAAATTAATTTCCCCATTGGTCTCTTTCACATTTTTTACACAGCGGACCCGGAGTTTTTGCAGCTTGTCCAGATCTACATTGCTCAGGTAGGCAACCAGGTTCGCCATGATATCCTGGTCTACCGCCTGTTTGAACAGTAGGTGGCCCACGCGTTTTCCGAAGGCTCCTAACTTTCCCTCCAGCACGTCGGAGAGGACACGGGGCAGGTAGGCTTCCGCGTGTTTCGTATCCAGGTAGCCGGAGTAGAACCGGACCGCCTTCTCAATGTACTCGCTCTGGCTTTTGCAGTTGTCCTGTTTGTAGTGAGCTTCCACTTCTTTTTTGGCCTCCGGTGTGATCCAGAGGGCAAATTTCTCTTTCCCGATAACCATGCTTTGAAACCTCCTTTTTTCGTAGGAACGCCGTGAAATAGCCTGTAATCTTTGGGTTTTACTCCGAGAGAACCCCCTAATGGGAAAATTTTTGATTTTGGAACGCCCTCGTCCTCCCCTAAAACTGCCCGCACTGCGGGCAGTTGTGGCCCTGCCGTGGGGCACATGACCCCGGCAGTTTCTCCTGCTCCGCTTCCCCAAACCGCCTTGCGCTCTTCTTCAGGCTCCTCGGCGGCCCAAATCCGCTTTGAAATCCTTGGCGGACAGGGATCCTGCTCAGGCCCGAACGCGGGCACATAGCGCCTTACAGCGGGCTACGAAGGGGATTCTTGCACTGTTGCTGCATGAGCGTCCGTTCTTCCAATCGAAGCATCTGCTGCTGGTAACAATGGTCCATGGCCGCTTGGATCGGCAGGATGGTGTACAGGTTGTTACCATTTCGTTTCATCCCCTGTCTGTCAATGTAGGTCGTATTCTCCACCGTGATGAACTTTCTGTCCACCAGCTTTGCGATGTGCTTCATCACAGTAGCCACCGTAAGATGCACAGCTTCCGAGATGGTGCGGTAGCTCGGATGACATTGATGCGTGCGGCGGTCTTCGCAGTAGAGCAGATAGGCATAGACTGTGATCGCACCGTGGCCGGTATTCAGAAAGAACAGTTCATTGGGCAGAGAGAAAAAATACTTACTGGCATTCTTGAACATGGGAACTCCGTTTTCATTGATCAGTCCGCGATGGTTCAGTTGATCGAGCTGCTCCATGGCCATATCCACACTCATGTGCAGTTGGACTGCGATCTCATCCGAACCTGGTACCGCAAAATTTTTGCGGTGCGTATGGAGATAGCAGAGATAGGCAAGAATAGCAAACCCCTGGGGTTTTAGTTCCCACTTCCAAACATCGTTTGGCATTTGGAAGCGGCATTGTTTGGAATCCCGCGGACGGAAAAATACATTCATTTGCAGTTTCCTCCTTCCGCGTGTTCGGTCACCCATTGGATGAACTGTTCCTTGGGTACCACCATGCGGCTCCCGATGCGCAGCACCGGGAAGTCTAGTTCATGCATTAACTCATATGCACTGGACGGTGACACGCCCAGCACCTGCGCCACCATTTCCGAATTGAGAAACAGCGGCAGGTCATCGTAGCTTTTGTAGACCGATTTTTTCATGTATCATTACCTCCGATTGACTTATTTGATTCTATCTGATACGATGGTAACAAAGCTCAAACAAGAGTTCAATGGTTTTGGGGCAGGTTGGGTAAATCCCAAAAGTCTATCGGCTACAAACAGGAGGCCACATGAAAAACGAGCCACTCGATACAGAGGATATTTTTACGGATGCAGTAGATGCTTTTACGGCACTCTTCTACAGCGACCGCATTTTTATTGGTGAACGTGAATATCCAATTGGGCAGTGTATGGTAGACATTTTGAACTTGGAGGAGTCGGAATTGCTTCGGCTCGATCAAAGTCTTCTGGATGTTTATCACGCCATACAATCTGTGTGGCAGGAAGACACACAGGAATCCGTGGAGCGAGCACAGAAAAAACTACAGGAAGTTTGGCTTCTAGTGTCCGCACTTCCGGTCTATCGGGATCTGAATATTGACTGGTCACAGCCACTTTTTCAAAACGCTGACCTGCTGGAAACATTTTGGGGTGGGATTCGTTATCTGCCCAGTGAAGCTAGAGCAGAAATAGAAATGCGTTTGCGTAGCATAGTAGGTATAACGGAAATCTTGCGTGTGTTTCGAAAACAGATTTCTCTGATGCTGGACAGTTACTTTGAACCCTTGGAGCGGAGAAATTCCGAGGCCTACGCAGTAGGCGTTTTTCAGTTTTATAGCGACATGATGACAGCCAAGGTTGTAAACCATGATGAGGAGCCTTTCGATCACTGCTTCCCTCTCAAAGTAGCTTTTGTACCCATGATGTCTCCCACGGGTGAGGACAAAATTATTTTGGTTGAGCAGACGGAGTTCCCTGGCTTGATTAGCTTTTTGGAAGTGGAGTTCTACCGAGGGCTGGCTGTGGGGAATGTGCCGCGCCGCTGCCACAACTGCGGAAAATATTTTCTCCTGACCGCAGGCTACAACACCTGCTACTGCAACAACATTGCTCCAGGTGAGACAGAGCGCACCTGCCGGAAGGTAGGCGCGCACCGGAAGGAGGCCCAGGGTAAGGCGAACCGCACTCCGGCCCAGGTGGAATACGACCGCACCTATAACCGTTTGAAGCAGAGGAAGAACCGTAGAAAGATTAGTGTGGATGAGTGGAACTCTTCTGTAGCTAGAGCACAGGACTTGCTAAGGCGCTCTGAATGCGGTGAGTTAAGTGACATGGAATTAAAAAAACAGCTAGAAAGTCTGTAACAAAACATAGGCCGGCAGGAACTATCCTGCCGGCCACATTAATTGTGTACGAAAAGTATTTCTTTGTTGTACACTGTATCAACCGCAAAACAATACCTGCTCCAGCGCCAAAGTATTGCTTTCTTTTCTTCTTCCAATATGGTTTTGTCTGTTTCATACTCCATTTCACCCGTGAAGGAAATGCACCAGTCCATGTGTTCCCTAGAACCTTTTCCCATTCCTCCGGTCAACATCTTGTAGCAGTTGACCTTATCCCCAGCTTTCCTCAATATAAAAGGCAGCACCCTCCGGTTACATACGGAGGGTACTGTTTTTTCTTAATCTGCAGCTAGAAGATACTAAATCAGGTTTGAAAGAGTCATTTTGCGTTCATGTTTGGCAACACATCGGGAGGGATACCATAACAAGAATGGGTACAATATAGGTTGCCGCCGCCTTAATGGGAAGACTGGCAATCGCTGCGATGACGGCAAACTCGGTAAACGAACTGGAAATCTTGCTTTTGACTTTGCTGTCTACAAGATAGTTGATTTTCAGCTTGCACATGATCCCCCAAATCAGGAACATGATAATCATACCATACGCCCATACAGAGATATCAGACAGCATCGGAATTCCCTTAACCAGCTTTAGAACCAGATAGGCCAGTCCACAGGCGAGAAAAATCAATGCAGCATGAAAAGCCATTGTATCAATGGAGGAAGACATGGTGGTCTCACGGCCCAGAGAGGCTTGTTTATGGATATCCTTTTCAAAGCCGCGGCGAATCGGCTCCGGAATATCGGCGGGCTTTTTTTACAGAGCTGTCTGTCCATGACGGGCAGCCCAGTTGATCATCAAGATGCCGATCAGGATACCGCCTACGATGCCAAAGGTTGCAGTTGTAGTGGCCACTCCCTGAGAAATCTCCCAGTAGGGAAGATTCAGCTCAGAGAGCATATTGCCCAGTGTACCAGCCGTTCCGTGTCCGCCTACAAAACCAATCGCAAGCTCGATGCCGAACACATGATACAAATCGTATAGATTGGAAAAACAAGCTTGAGTCAAGTAGCCGATCACAAATTGAATCATGGATACGCCGAACCCGATTCCGAGCAGGGGAAGTACATTTTTTAAAACCTCGGGATCATCACCGCCGGTTCCCCGGCCAATGGTCAGTCCAAGCGGTACTGCTGCCACCACAGGGACGATCAATACACCGGGCAGCAGGGAGTAAACAGAAAACCATTCTGAAGGGACGGGAAGAATATCCAGACATTGAGGGCCAAAAATCAGCAGAAGAAAACCACCAATGACAGAGGCCGGAATAAACGCTTTTTGTAAAATCTTTACTTTTGCACGCAAAAATACTCCTAGAAGCAGAAATGCTCCCAACAAAGCCATGCTTTTGAGGAAATCGGTTAACATTGCGGATGTCATATCAAAATCTCCCTCTTACAAATTCATAGTTTTGAATATTGCTCAGATGAAGATATATCCAGTTCAATGTCAACATAGCATTTTTCCAGAAAAGTCAATGAAATAACTATGTTTATGTTGCGATTCAATCAGGTCGTATTACATTCTTTTCTAAAAAGCAACCGGAAGGCTGCGTTCAAAACGGAAAAGATGCTATGGGACCTCAGGCATTCACAGGCCTTACTACCACCCTAAAGGCAGGAACCATTCATATATCTTCAGCGTTTAGCGATATCCAGTTTGGGTATGTCAGGTGTCCTGTGAAGGCTGCGGGTATCCCCGAACCTCAGGTGTGAAAATTTGCTTTGCAGCTTTGAAATGTAACTCGATCAGTCTTCGCATATTTCTTTTGCCAACTGCGAGATCGTCTTGTTCAACAACGGATGCCGTTTATTGGGCGCAATCTCCCGCAGGGGCTTGAGCACAAAGTCGCGCAGATGCATTTCCACATGGGGGATAATCAGATCATCCGTTTCCAGAACCAGATCGTCGTACATCAAAATATCCAGATCCAATGTTCTGGGTCCCCAACGGATGATCCGTTCCCGATGGGCTGCCTGTTCAATCTCATGCATCCGATCCAGCAGTTCCTGAGGCGGAAGGAATGTCTGAAGCATCAGGCAGGCATTTAAAAAGTCATCCTGCTCTACCCCGCCGTAGGGTTTAGTCACTAGGAAGGACGAAACCTTCTGCACACGGCAGCCCCGAATCTGATCCAGCGATTGGATTGCCATGTTCAGATAACCAGCCTTGTCCCCCATATTGGATCCAAGGCCCAGGTAGGCAGTATGCCAGAACCGGGTGATCTTCACAGAAACGGTTTCCAACGGCAGGCCTACGGGCGCCCAGGGCTTCTTCAGTTCCAGCGTTACCCCCTTCAGCAGAGGGTATTGCAGCAGCAACTCTTCCGCCAGGTGTTCTGCGGCGGCTTCAATCAGCTTGAAAGTATTCTGCTTCATATAATTGGTCATGAAGCTGCTGACTTCACCATAATGGACGGATCGTTCCAAACAGTCGGAACACCCGGCGGGTCTGGAATCCACATACATAACAAGTGAAATCAGAAATTTCTGACCAAGACGGGTTTCCTCCGGAAAAACGCCGTGATTTGCAAAAATTTCGAGATTTTCCACATGAATCTCATCATAGCCCATGGTATTCATCTCTCTCACCGTCCCTCACGCATAATCGCCTGAGTCATACGAATGGCCCGGAGATTCTCTTTTACATCGTGAACACGGACAAAAGACGCCTTCTTTTCCACTCCGATCACCGTCGTTACCATGGTGCCTTCCACCCGCTGATCTGTGGGAAGATCCAGGGCGCGTCCAATGGTGCCTTTTCGGGAGGTGGCCAGCAGCACAGGATACCCAAGATCCACCAGACGCTCCAGATGCCAGATCGCAGTCAGATTATGTTCATAGGTTTTTCCAAAGCCGACACCCGGGTCCAGAATGATCTTGTCGTCCGCAATGCCCGCACTCTTGGCAATGGCCAGAGAATCCCGCATATCCTGGCACATATCGTCTAAAAAGTTGTCATATTCCGGCTTTTCACGGTTATGCATCAGACAGCAGGGAACTTGATACTGAGCAATCAGATCCGCCACCTTGCGGTCGTATTTCAGACCCCAAATGTCGTTGACCAGGTCAGCCCCCGCTTTCAGGGCAGCTTCTACTACCTGACTCTTATAGCTGTCGATGGACACCGGGATGTCAAAATTGCGTTTCACCATTTCAATGACCGGCAGCACCCGGTCAATTTCCTCCTGGTCGCTGATCTGGGTATGCCCGGGCCGGGTCGATTCCCCGCCGATATCAATAATGGAGGCTCCCTCCGCAATCATCTGAGCGGTATGCTGTTTGGCTGCCTCCAGATTATTCCATTTTCCACCATCGGAAAAGGAGTCGGGCGTCACATTGAGAATACCCATGATATAGCAGTCATTTTCCACGTCAAACAGACGGTTTCCTATTTTCATCATGTTACCATGCTCCTATTGTATTATCGGGTCAGAGTAAGGTTTTTCTTTTCCGCGCTCCAGTTGCACTCCTGACAGGCAGCACAAAATAGACAAGCCCTTGAGGTCTTGTCCGCACGATAAATAAGCCCCGCTAAACCATCGGCTGTACCAGTCTCCTGTGCCCTGTGCTGCAAAATCGCGCCGAGAATTCTTTCCCGTTCTTCTTTGGCAAACCCACAGTCTTTCAAAATACCTTCCGCCTCCATGGCGCTTGCCTGTTCATGTGGGATTCCTTTCGTATATTGAAGGTGTCGGCCAATGTCATGCAGCAAAGCAGCGGCGTAGATCTCTTCTTTTGCCAGCCCCAGGCCGTTTTCCAGATTTTCTATGTAGGCGATTCTGGCCACATCTAAGAAGTGCGTCGTGTCATGCCTGCAAAAGATACGGTCCTGTTCCAATACACGAATTTGTTCCACGCACTCTTTCCAGCGTGGATGAGCGCAGATTTGATTGATTCGATCCATCCTATTATCTGCGCTCCAGCATCCGGTAAAAGTTATTTTGGAGTGTCTCATTGTTGTCGAATATACCCCTGGTAACCACGGTGACCGTTTTTGTACCGGGCTTCTTCACTCCGCGCATGGTCATGCACATATGCTCCGCTTCAATGAGGACCATCACACCCTGAGGCTTTAATTCTTCCATAAATACATCCGCTACCTGGGCGGTAAGCCGCTCCTGGAGCTGGAACCGCTTTGCAAAAACCTCAAGAGTGCGGGCAATTTTGCTCAAGCCCACTACCTCACCGTTGGGAATGTAGGCAATGGCGGCCGTTCCATAGAAGGGCAGCATATGGTGCTCACAAAAGGAATAGAAATGGATGTCCTTCTCAATGACCATGTCATTGTTGTCTACATGAAAACGCTTCTGCAGATGTTTGGCTGCATCATCCGTATAGCCGCCAGCCAGTTCCTCATACATTCTTGCAATACGATCAGGCGTCTCCAAAAGACCCTCACGCGTAATATCTTCTCCGATTCCTTCCAGAATCAGTTTAACTCCCTCTTTGATCATTTCACTGTTCATTGTCGACCCCTCCGTTTAAAACTGCTTTTTCTGCCTCACCAAGGAACGAAAGAGAACCAAAAATAATAATCACGTCCTCTTTATCCGCCCGTTCCAGACTCATTTTTACCGCCTGCGCAATGCTTTCTGCGGCCTTGGTCTGGGGGTTCACTGCCTCCACAGCTTCTTTCAGCGCTTCTGCTGACAGTGCTCTGGGATTATGGGGAGTTTCCACCGTAATGATATCCTCCGCCAAAGGCGCAGTCAGTTCGATTACGGTTTGAAAATCCTTATCTTTGAACATCCCCATAATATAGTGAAGCTTTTTGCCGGGGAAGTAGAGCTCCAGAGACTGCTTTAATTCCTGCGCAGCTCCGGGATTGTGCGCTCCGTCGATAATAACCACCGGGTCTCGGCGCAGCAGGGTAAATCTCCCCCGCCAGACCGTATTCAGCATGCCCGCACGAACCTGCTCGTCCGAGAGCTGATAGCCAACTTCGCGCAGAGCCTCCACCGCTTCCAGAGCCAGAGCGGCATTTTGGATCTGGTAGCTGCCGGCCAGACGAATCTGGACATTCACCCATGCTTTATAAGAAAAGCTTTGCAGATCATATCCATAGTGAATGTCACGCAGCTGCGTGGGATCGACTGTGCGGAGGGAGCAGTTCTTTTCTTTGCAGGTATCGGCAATGACTTTAGCTGCCTCCGGCTGTTGGGCTGCTGATACGACCAAGGTGTTAGGCTTAATAATTCCGGCCTTCTGTTGGGCAATTTTTTCCAGGGTATCTCCCAGACAGTCCATGTGATCCATGCTGATGGAGGCAATCACCTCTATCACAGGAGTCCGGATCACATTGGTGGCGTCCAGCAAACCGCCCAACCCAGTTTCCAGGGTAACAATGTCACAGTGCTTTTCTTTAAAATAAAGGAAAGCCAGTGCCGTTTCAATTTCAAAGGCGGTTGGGCCGGCCAGGCCGGCGGTTTTCATGTCCTCCACTGCTGCTGCAATTTTTGTGACATGACGGGCCAGCGCATCTTTCTCAATGTATTCCTGGTCGACCTGGATTCGCTCACGATAGGAAAACAGCGTGGGAGAGATGTAGCGGCCGGTTCGGTATCCCGCACCAGACAGTACCGTTGAAAGATACGCCAGTACAGACCCTTTTCCATTGGTTCCGGAAATGTGGATGAACTTTAGGTCATCCTGGGGATTCCCCAGTCTGTCAAGCAGTTCTTTCATGCTCTCCAAGCCAAGCACACTTCCGTATTTGGATATTTCATCCAAATATACTCTTGCTTCTGTGTAATTCATACTACTCCTATCCGAGACAAAATTTTGCCTCTAAAGTTGTCGAAGGACATTATATTCCAGCCCAATATGTATTGCAATAAAAAATTTAAAGAATAGTTCTCAATATCTTTTGCAATTTTATATGTAATTAGAAAGGACTATTAACCTCGTGGGTTTTCTTCAAACCGTTCGTTTAACTGTACAAGTTAGCAATGTTTTCGGTAAAATAGAAATCGAGCAAAAGAGCACCAAAATGTGAGCACCCCAAATGGCACAAAAAATGAGCCATTGTCCCCCCAATCATAGCTATTCTCTCTTTGATAACTCTCTATTAAAAATGTCCAAGGAG
>CALXFQ010000021.1 GCA_944387625.1 uncultured Oscillospiraceae bacterium | reverse complement strand
CACTTGGCTCTCCCTATGGGAGAGCTGGCACGGACCCGAAGGGGCCGTGACTGAGAGGGTAGCGGCGTTCCGCATTTAGGAAATGCTGGTCGAAAGGAAGAGCGTAGGCGCCCTCTCCGTCAGGCCGTTCGGCCTGCCACCTCTCCCATAGGGAGAGGCAAGTGGGTGGTTCTAGATCGAAGGGCAGTACCGGCACACGCAGTGCGCCCCTGGCTCTCCCATAGGGAGCGCCAAGGGCGCAGGCGCAAGGACGGGTCGTCGTGCGGAGGCAGGCAGGTGTCTGGCGGTCTGGGGGGCTTCTCTCCTGACATCCGCTCTTGACATTTCCTTTGAAATCATGTATCATAGCACAAGTTTCATATCGGACAGTTCGAGACCCTCCTGTCGTTAAACAAAACTAGGCTTGCTTAGATGGGTGCTTTGCGCCCATTTTTGTTTTATGGGGGCGGACTGCCCCCATTTTCTGTTTGGAGGATACCTATGAACAAGAATGTACGGTTTCTGACCCATGCCGCCATCATTGCCGCGGCGTATGTGGTGCTGACCCACGCCCAAAATCTGCTCCTGCCGGAGACCACTTCCATGGCGATCCAGTTCCGGGCGTCGGAGGCGCTTTGTGTGCTGGCCTTCTTCACGCCGGCGGCGATTCCCGGCTTGGGGGTGGGGTGTCTGCTGTTCAACCTGACTTCCGGGGCGGCGCTGCCCCTGGACTTCCTGGTGGGGAGCCTGGCGTCTTTGATCGCCGCCTGGGGGATGTGGAGGACCCGGGGCTGGAAGGTGCGGGGCGTGCCCGTTTTCGGCCTCTTCCTGCCCGCTCTGACCAACGCGGTGCTGGTGGGCTGGGAACTGACGGTGTACATCGGCGGCGGCTTCCTGCTCAACGCCGGGGGCGTGGCGCTGGGGGAGGCGGCGGTACTGCTGACCCTGGGCCTGGCCCTCTACGCCGCCCTGGAAGCCCGGGGCCTGGGAAAAAGGCTCTTCGGACAGGTGTAAAAAAAACTGCCGCGAACGCGGCAGCTTAGGCTGTCGAAAACCCTTGGGGGCTTTTTGTGCCAAGCCCCAGTATTTTGCCCACCCCCTTGCCTCTCCCTATGGGAGAGCTGGCACGGACCCGAAGGGGCCGTGACTGAGAGGGTAGCGGCGTTCCGCATTTAGGAAATGCTGGTCGAAAGGAAGAGCGTAGGCGCCCTCTCCGTCAGGCCGTTCGGCCTGCCACCTCTCCCATAGGGAGAGGCAAGTGGGTGGTTCTAGATCGAAGGGCAGTACCGGCACACGCAGTGCGCCCCTGGCTCTCCCATAGGGAGCGCCAAGGGCGCAGGCGCAAGGACGGGTCGTCGTGCGGAGGCAGGCAGGTGTCTGGCGGTCTGGGGGGCTTCTCTCCTGACATCCGCTCTTGACATTTCCTTTGAAATCATGTATCATAGCACAAGTTTCATATCGGACAGTTCGAGACCCTCCTGTCGTTAAACAAAACTAGGCTTGCTTAGATGGGTGCTTTGCGCCCATTTTTGTTTTATGGGGGCGGACTGCCCCCATTTTCTGTTTGGAGGATACCTATGAACAAGAATGTACGGTTTCTGACCCATGCCGCCATCATTGCCGCGGCGTATGTGGTGCTGACCCACGCCCAAAATCTGCTCCTGCCGGAGACCACTTCCATGGCGATCCAGTTCCGGGCGTCGGAGGCGCTTTGTGTGCTGGCCTTCTTCACGCCGGCGGCGATTCCCGGCTTGGGGGTGGGGTGTCTGCTGTTCAACCTGACTTCCGGGGCGGCGCTGCCCCTGGACTTCCTGGTGGGGAGCCTGGCGTCTTTGATCGCCGCCTGGGGGATGTGGAGGACCCGGGGCTGGAAGGTGCGGGGCGTGCCCGTTTTCGGCCTCTTCCTGCCCGCTCTGACCAACGCGGTGCTGGTGGGCTGGGAACTGACGGTGTACATCGGCGGCGGCTTCCTGCTCAACGCCGGGGGCGTGGCGCTGGGGGAGGCGGCGGTACTGCTGACCCTGGGCCTGGCCCTCTACGCCGCCCTGGAAGCCCGGGGCCTGGGAAAAAGGCTCTTCGGACAGGTGTAAAAAAAACTGCCGCGAACGCGGCAGCTTAGGCTGTCGAAAACCCTTGGGGGCTTTTTCTGCCAAGCCCGGGTATTTTGCCCACCCCCTTGCCTCTCCCTATGGGAGAGGTGTCAGGCCGAACGGCCTGACGGAGAGGGTGCCTACGCTATTTTTTCAGACTAGCGTGTCTTATAACCGAAAAGGCCCAGGCGTGGTATCCCCCAAAGCCTCCCTTTGCGAAAGGGAGCCATTGGGTGTACCGATCTTGTACCACCCACTTGCCTCCCCCCTTTGGGGGTGAGCCAAGTGGCCTGGTGGAGGGTCGGGGCGATCTCCCGCGGAGAGCGCCAAGGCTCCGCTATGTGGCAGCTTCAGAGCGTCAAAAAAGCCCCGCGAAGGTTGCCGTCTGTGGACGGCGACCCTGGCGGGGCTTTTTGAGGCGTTACATATACTTCTTGACGTCCTCGGAGGCCTGCTCCGGATCGTCGGAGATGGTGACGGTGATCTCCATCTCGTTGGTCTTGGCGAACTCCGCGCACCACAGCACGAAGGCCTCACCAGCGGCCCGGTCCCGGCCGATGGTCTTGTACAAGTTGTCGATGTACACATGGGTGATATCAAAATTGCCGGCGTGGAGGCCGCTCAGGAAGCCCTTGAGCATATCCAGATTGCTGATGCCGTACTCCTGAGAGTCCACCAGACGGACCCGGTAATTCACATCATAAGTCAGCTTTTTGCCGTACTCGATGCACACCACATCGCCGTGGGCGGTGGCCACAGCCTGGTGGATGGAATCGATCATCTTCTTCGTCTTGCCGGAGCCTTTCAGGCCCATAATAACGTGGATCATAGGAAATTCCTCCTTTGCTTTGCCTCAGTTGGCTTGTGTTGATTTTACCAGTTGCCGCCGGATTTTGCAACCCCTATTTGTGGGAATGATGCAGAAAATTATTTGGCTTCGTAGCCGGGCTTGCCCAACAGCCGGAACATATTCCGCTTGTACATCTCCACACCGGGCTGGTTGAAGGGGTTGACCCCCAGGATATAGGCGGAAACGCCGCAGGAGAGCTCCAGGAAGTAGAACAGCTCGCCCATCTTCCGGTCGTTCAGCTCGCCTACGTCCATGCAGATCACCGGCACGCCGCCGTCCACATGGGCGGCCATGGTGCCAAGATACGCCTTCTCGTCCACAAAGTCCAGGGTCTTGCCGGCCAGGTAGTTCAGGCCGTCCAGGTTTTGCAGATCCGAGCCGATGGTATAGCGCTGGGCAGGGGGATCGAAGCGCACCATGGTCTCGAAGATGTTCCGCTCGCCCTCCTGGATCATCTGGCCCAGGGAGTGCAGGTCCGCGGTAAGCTCGGCGGTGGCGGGGAAGATGCCCTTGCCGTCCTTGCCCTCGGACTCGCCGAAGAGCTGCTGCCACCAGCCGCCCAGCATACGGAAGCCCGGCTCGTAGGACTCGAACAGCTCGATCTTCTTGCCGTGGCGGTACAGCAGGTTCCGGCAGGCGGCGTACAGCCACACCGGGTTCTCAAAGGAGCGCAGATCGTAGGTGGTCTTGGCCTCATAAGCGCCCCGCATCAGCTCCATGATGTCGATGCCGGCCACCGCCAGGGGCAGCAGGCCCACAGGGGACAGCACGGAGAACCGGCCGCCTACATCCGGGGGGATCGTAAAGGTCTCCCAGCCCTCCTGGGCAGCCATTTGGCGCAGAGCGCCCTTAGCCGGGTCGGTGATGGCGTAGGTCCGCTTCCGGGCGCCATCGGTGCCGTATTTGCGCTCCAGGAGCCAGCGCAGGCCCCGGGTGGCGATCGCCGGCTCGGTGGTGGTGCCGGACTTGGAGATGATGGCGATGGAGAAGTCCTTGCCCTCCAGCAGACCCATCAGCTCGTTCCAGTGGCGGGTGCTCAGGCCGTTGCCGGCGAAGAAGATCTGGGGATCGCCCTTGCCCTTGCCGATGTTGTGGTTGGGGCCTTGGAGCAGCTCGATGGCCGCCCGGGGGCCGAGGTAGGAGCCGCCGATGCCGATCACCACGAACACGTCCGAGTCGGCCCGGATCTGCTTGGCGGCCTTCTCGATCCGGAGGATCTCCTCGGTAGGCTCGTTCACCGGCAGGTCCAGCCAGCCCAGGAAGTCATTGCCGGCGCCGGAACCTTCGGTGAGGGTCTGATGGGCGGCGAAGACCTCTTTCTCCATGGCCAGCAGATCCGGCAGGGAGACCTGGCCCCAGACATTGGAAATATCTACTTTGATCATAATGGTTACATCCTTTCCTTGGATCGGGTATGTACCTCTATGTTACCGCAAAAATGTTACGAACGCAAGTCTTTCGATAAATTTCCCAGGGAACGGCGAAAAATATAGGCGTGGGTCTGGCATTTTCCTTTGGATCTGTGTATAATGGATCCGTACAAACAAACTTTAGGAGGACACCTTATGAGATGCGGATTTGGCGTGGATCTGGGCGGCACCACGGTGAAGATCGCCTACTTCCAGGAAGACGGCACCATGCTCGACAAGTGGGAGATCCCCACGGTGACGGACGGCGGCGGCACCCAGATCCTGCCGGACATCGCCCGGTCGATCGGCGGCTATTTGGAGGGGCGGTCCAGGGAGCAGATCGTGGGCATCGGCATCGGTGTCCCTGGCCCGGTGGACAGCCAGGGCGTGGTGAACAAGTGCGTGAACCTGGGCTGGGGCGTGTTCAAAGTGGACCAGGAGCTGTCCCGGCTCACCGGCTTGCCGGTGAAGGCAGGCAACGATGCCAACGTGGCCGCCCTGGGCGAATACTGGAAGGGCGGCGGTCAGGGCTGTGAGAACATGATTCTGGCCACCTTAGGCACCGGCGTAGGCGGCGGCATCGTGATCGGGGGGCAGGTCCTCCACGGCAGTCACGGTTCCGGCGGAGAGATCGGCCACATGGTGCTCGATCGGACGGAAAAAGAGCCCTGCGGCTGCGGCAAGTACGGCTGTGCGGAGCAGTACTGTTCCGCCACCGGGGTGATCCGGCTTGCCCGGCGGCACCTGGCGGCGACCAAGCGGCCCTCCACCCTCCGGGCGCTGGAGCAGATCGGCTGCAAGGACGTTTTCGATGCGGGAAAGGCCGGGGACCCGGAGGCGCTGCAGATCCTGGATAAATATTATGCCCTTCTGGGCGAATTTCTTGCCAACCTCAGCTCCGCCATCGACCCGGAGGTGGTGGTCCTGGGCGGCGGCGTGAGCAAGGCCGGTCAGATGCTGATCGACGGGGTGACGCCCTACTTTAAAAAATATGTGTTCCACGCGGCCGCTCATGTCCGCTTCGTCCTGGCGGCCCTGGGAAACGACGCCGGGGCCTACGGCGCTTTCAAGCTGGCCCTGGACGCTTTCGGCTAAGACCGCTCCAGAAATAGAAGGCTCCCCCACCAGGGGAGCCTTTTCCCACGCCAAGACACCCCAACGCCCCGCCACTTCCCCCCACGTCCCGCCACTTCCCCCCACGTCCCGCCACGTCCCGCCACTTCCCCCCACGCCCCGCCCTTTCCACCCACCTACTTGGCTCTCCCTTTGGGAGAGCTGGCACAGGCCCAAAGGGCCTGTGACTGAGAGGGTAGCGGCGTACCGCATCAAGAAACGCTGGTCTAAAAGAATAGCGTGGGCACCCTCTCCGTCAGGCCGTTCGGCCTGCCAGCGCGCTGTGGCGCGCCCCGGTCGCGGCTCTGACGGTCCACTGGACCGTCATTCACTACCGCGACTTCGCTTCGCTCAGCCCCCATAGGGAGAGGCAAGTGGGCAGGCAGAAGGACGGGGCGTTTCGGAGGGGCGAGGTGGAACAAAGGCAAGACTCCTCAGACGAGGAGCCTTGCGCGTTATTTCACCGCCGGGTCCGGCAGGTGTTCTACGTTGGAGTCTTTGATCAGGCGCTTGGGGCAGACGGTGGCGCACAGGCCGCAGTTGTCGCATTTGCTGTAGTCGATCACCGCCAGGTTATGGTCCACGGTGATCGCGTCGTGGGGACAGATCTTGGCGCACAGGCCGCAGCCGATGCATCCTATGGTACAGCCCCGGCTGGTCACCGCCCCTTTGGCCAGGGAGGCGCAGGCGATCACCACGTTCCGTTTTGGCTCCACCGGCACGATCAGTTCCCGGGGACAGGCGGCGGCACAGCGCATACAGCCTACACAGCGGTCCTCGTTGACCTTGGCGACGCCGTTGACCAGCCTGATCGCGTCGTATTGACAGGCGGCAACGCAGCTCCCAAAGCCCAGACAGCCGAATTTGCAGGACAGAGGGCCGGAGCCGCCGACTTTGGAGGCGGACAGGCAGTCCTGAAAACCTTCGTACCGGGCCTTCAGCCGTGCGCCGGTGGTCAGGTTGCCGTCTTTATCGTAGTGCTTTTCCCCGGAACAGCGGACCAGGGCCACCTTCCGGGCCACCGGCTCCGCCTTTACGCCCATGATCGCGGCCATGTTCCGGGCGCACTCGTTGCCGCCGGAGGCGCATCTGCCGATCGGGGCCTGGCCCTGGAGCACCGCCTCGGCGTAGCCGCCGCAGCCGGGATACCCACAGCCGCCGCAGTTGGCCCCGGGAAGACATTCCTCCAGCCGCTTCAGCCGGGGATCCGTTTCCACATAGAAGACCCTGGAGGCGGCGGCCAGCACCAGGCCGAAGATCAGCCCCAGGCCGCCTAAGATCAGGACCGCAAGGAGGATATCTGTCATCGCCCTACCTCCTTAGAAGATCCGCAGGCCGGAGAAGCCCATGAAGGCCAGGGCCAGCAGTCCGGCGGTGACCAGGGCGATCGGGAAGCCCTTGAAGCAGGCCGGGCAGTCGGCCTGGTCCACCCGCTCCCGGACCGAGGCGAAGACCACGATCGCCAGGGTGAAGCCCAGGCCCCCGGCGGCGCCGTTGACCACACTGCGCAGGAAGTCGTAGCCCTTCTGGGCGTTCACCAGCACCACCCCCAGCACGGCGCAGTTGGTGGTGATCAGGGGCAGGAACACCCCCAGGGCCTGATACAGGGCCGGCACCGCCTTTTTCAGGAACATCTCCACCACCTGGACGATCGAGGCGATCACCAGGATGAACACCACCGTCTGCATATACGCCAGATCCAGGGCCATCAGCGCCAGGTCCACGGCGTAGCAGGCGGCGCTGGCCAGGGCCATGACGAAGGTCACCGCCATGCCCATGCCCAGGGCGGTATCGATCTTTTTAGACACCCCCATGAACGGGCAGATGCCGTAGAATTTGACCAGGATGAAGTTCTCCGTCAGCAGGGCGCTGAGGATGATCCCCAAAATGCTCTCGCTCATTTGGCCGCCTCCTTATCCCGCTGCCGGAGCTGGAGCTTCCGGCTGACATACTGGGCCCCGGCGATCACGCACCCGAGCACCAGAAAGCCCCCTACCGGCATGACCACCAGCGTGGCGGCCGCGCCCTCGGGCAAGATCCGGATCCCCTCGCCGCCGTTGAGAAGCCCGCCGCCGAAGGTGCCGGAGCCAAGCAGTTCCCGGATCGCCGACACGATCACCAGGGCCATGGTGTAGCCCAGACCCTGGCAGAGCCCGTCCGCCGCCGAGGCCAAGACCCCGTTTTTCGAGGCGAAGGCTTCCGCCCGGCCCAGGATGATGCAGTTGACCACGATCAGCGGGATGAACACCCCCAGGCTCTCCGACAGGTCCGGGAGGAACGCCTGGATCAGCAGGTCCACGATCGTCACGAACCCGGCGATGATCACCACATAGGCGGCGATCCGGATCTGGTCCGGGATCGCCTTGCGCAGCGCCGAGATCAGCACATTGGAGCAGGTCAAAATGATCGTCACCGCCAGGCCCATGCCCAGGCCGTTGAACAAATTGGTGGTGATCGCCAGCGTGGAGCACATCCCCAAAAGCTGGGCCAGCACCGGGTTTTTGGTGAGCAGACCTTCTTTCAGCTGTTTTTTCAAGTCCATGGCGCCCTCCTTATCCCAGCCCGGCCACACAGGCCAGGCCCGCGTTGATCCCTTCGGTGACCGCCCGGGAGGTGATCGTGGCGCCGGTGATCGCGTCCACCTGGCCCCCGTCCTTGGTCACCGCCAGAGTGCCGCTCATGCCGGTATACTGGTCTCGGAAGGCCCGGCCCTGGGCGCTGTCATCCCCGGCCACCGCTCCCAGGTTGGGGGTCTCCGAGTGGGAAACGATCGACACGGCCAGCACCGTCCCCTCCGGGGATACTCCCACCATCATCACCACCGGGCCGTTGAAGCCGTCGGCACGGACCTGGACGGCGTAGCCCGCCTGGGAGGCATAGACCTTCTGGACCATGCCGGTATCATCGGTGAAGGAGATCTCCGCCCCGCCGCCGGGGAGCACCGCCGCCACCGCCGCCTGGGTCTTGGCCTGGGCGGCGGAATCGATGATCGGGGCGGTGATACCGTTCACCGCCGCCAGCAGTGCCCCGGTCACCGAAGTGATCAGCAGCAGCGTCACCGCCAGCCGGAGGACATAGCGGACCGTAGAGCCGTTTTTCATACGCTCTTGCCCTCCTTTCCAGGCGCGCCGAACCGGGTGGGATGGCCCAGCCGGTCCAGCAGGACCACACAGCAGTTCATCACCAGGATGGCGTAGGACACGCCTTCGTTGTAGCCGCCGAAATAGCGGATCATGATCGTCAATACGCCGCATCCGATCCCATAGACGATCTGGCCCAGGGCGGTCACCGGGGAGGTCACATAGTCCGTTGCCATGAAGATCGCCCCCAGGAGCAGTCCGCCGCTAAGGACCTGGGCCGCCATCCACCGCACCGGGTCGTTGCCCTGGGGGAACAGCAGCGCCAGCAGCGCCACGGTGCCGATGTAGGCCAGGGGGATCCGGGGGCTGATCACCTTCCGGATCAGCAGGTACAAAAAGCCCAGCAGCAGCGCCAGGGCGCAGGTCTCGCCCACACAGCCGCCGGTCCGGCCCAGGAACAGCTCCAGCACCGACGCCTCCGGCAGCAGGCCCTGGTGCATGGCGGCCAGGGGGGTGGCGGCGGTGACCGCGTCGGTGGTGTCAAAAAGCCCGGGGGCGTTGTCCCACCCCGGCAGAACCCAGGTGGACATGGCCACCGGCCAGCTCATCAGGAAGGCCCGGCCCGCCAGGGCGGGGTTGACCACGTTCCGGCCGATGCCGCCGAAGAGCATCTTCACGATCACGATGGCGAAGAAGTCCCCGACGATCAATACCCAGTAGGGGATCGTAGGGGGGCAGACGAAGGCCAGCAGCATTCCGGTGACCAGGGCGGACCGGTCGTGGGTGTGGTCCGGCTTTTTCATCAGACGGCACCAGCCCCACTCGAAGAGCACACAGGCGGCCATGGAGAACAAGGTCACCACCAGCGCCCGGAGGCCGAAGTGATACACCGAGGCGGCCAGGGCCGGGACCAAGGCGATCAGCACGTCCCCCATGATCGTTCTGGTGGTCACCGGGGCGTGGACGTGGGGAGAGCAGGAGATCGTCAGCTCGTAGTAATATTTCATCTGGGCACCCATAGGTCCACCTCCTTACCGGCTCTTGGCGGCGGCTGCCGCCTCCCGGATCTTGTGCTTGCCGGACCGAAAGCCCAGCACCAGGGGCAGACATCCGGGGCAGGTATAGGCACAGCAGCCACACTCGATGCAGTCCATCATGTGGGACCGCCGCATCCGCTCCACGTCGCCGGAGCGCAGGGCCTGGTACATGAGCACCGGCATGAGCTTCATGGGACAGGCCCGGATGCACTTGCCGCAGCGGATGCACTGGGGGTGGTCCGCGCCCAGATCGTTCCCATGGCCCAGGATGGTCACCGCGTTGGTGCCTTTGACCACCGGCACGGAGAGGTCGTACTGGGCGATGCCCATCATGGGGCCGCCGGAGAGGACCTTGTAGGGGTCTTCCCCATGGCCCACCGCCTCCAATAGGTCGTTGAAGCTGGTGCCGATCGGGACCATCAGGTTCTTTGGGGCCATGACGATGTCCCCGCTGACGGTGACCACCCGGCCGATCAGGGGCAGGCCCCGATACACTCCGTCACAGATCGCCTTGCAGGTGGCCGCGTTGAACACGGCACAGCCCACCGCCGCCGGCAGCCCCCCGGAGGGGACCTGGCGGCCGGTGACCGCCTGGATCAGCTGCTTCTCCGCTCCCTGGGGGTACTTGGCAGGCAGGACATCCACCTGCAGGCCATCCTCCCGGCTCAGAAAGGCGTTCAGCGCCCGGATCGCCTGGGGCTTGTTGCTCTCCACGGCGATATGGGCCTTGGACAGGCCCAGGATCTTCATGATCACCTTGGCCCCGGCGATGATGTCCTCCGGCATCTCCCGGCACAGCCGGTCGTCGGCGGTGATGTACGGCTCGCACTCGCAGGCGTTGATGATCAGCGTATCCACCTTGCCAAGGCCGGAGGAGAGCTTCGCGTAGGTGGGGAAGGCGGCGCCGCCCATGCCCACGATCCCGGCCTGGCGGATCAGCCCGATCAGCTCCTGGGGGGAGAGGGCCTCCACCTCCTCCCGGGTCCGGGGGACCACCGTGCCGCACAGGGTCTTTTGGTGGTCGTTCTCGATCACCACGCTCATCCTGTTGGCCCCGCAGGTGTGGGCGCGCATCTCCACC
Organism: uncultured Oscillospiraceae bacterium; assembly: GCA_944387625.1. Lineage (GTDB taxonomy): Bacteria > Bacillota > Clostridia > Oscillospirales > Oscillospiraceae > Faecousia. The sequence goes on along the minus strand of CALXFQ010000021.1, from coordinate 10,856 downwards.
GCCCGGACCTTGCCGGACACCGGGGCGTGGACCGGCACGCAAAGACCGTCGCCGTCCCCGATCTTCTGGCCCACGGTCACCAGATCCCCTTTCTTCACCAGGGGCTGGCAGGGGACGCCGATATGCTGGAACAGCGGCACCACCAGGATATCCGGCTCCGGGAAGTCCCGGATCGGGAAGTCACAGGTGTATTCCTTGTGCTCCTTGGGGCGGATGCCGCCAAAGAATGACCATGCCATGCCCATTCACCTCGTGAGTAGTTTCAGATAAGGATATCATACTCCATAGGACCGGGTTTGTCCACAAAAATCTATGCACTTTATACAATATTTAACTATAAAATATGTTGATATCGATAAGAAATAGCCAAAAGCCTCCTGGAGTTTGCCGTCCGGGGATGGCGGTCCCGTTGCCGAGAGCCCCAAAAAAGCGGCCCGAAGGCCGCTTTTCAGGATGTCAGATCGCCAGCGCCAGCCGGTACAGCAGACAGCGCAGGCGGCTTTGGCCACGGGTCTTTTCCAGACAGCCGGTGACGAAGCTCTGGATCTGCCCCAGTTCCTCCGGCCGGAGGCGGTGGTGGCTGTAGGCCGCCTTTTCCGCAAGGGCCGACAGCTCTCTGGGCAGGGGGGTCTTGGTCCACCGGGCCAGACGCCTTGCCAGACGGTAGTCACTGAGGGCTTGCCGGTCCGGCCGGCCCCGGCAGCGCTTTTGCCGGTGGCGGCGGCGCAGGAGCCACTGTGCCGCCAGCGCCGCTATGACCGCGCAGATGCAGGCCAGGAGCAGAAGGATGCCCTTCAGCGCGCCGATCAGGCCCTGGCCCGGCTCTTCCGGGTCTGTAGGATCCGTGACATCGGCAGGGCCGGTGGTCTGGCTGGGATCGGTGAGCTGGGTCTGCTGGGAGGGGTCCGTTTCCTCGGAAGGCTCAGTAGGCTCCGAGGGCTGGGTGCTCTCAGAAGGCACGGTGGCATCCTCCGGCTGGGTGGTCTGGGAAGGCTGGGTGGTCTGGGAAGGCTCGGTGGTCTGAGAAGGCTCCGTCGGATCGGCAGGCTCGGTGGGACCGATGGGCGTGGGGCCCCCGGCGCCGGGGGTGGCTTCCAGGATCACCCAGCCCAGGCCCGGCAGGTAATACTCCACCCAGGCGTGGGCAGACTCCTGGGTGATCTTGGTGGTCCGTCCGCTCTGAACATCGGCTGTGAACCCCTCCACATACCGGGCGGGGATCCCGGCGCACCGAAGCAGTACGGTGGCGGCGGTGGCGAAGTGGACGCAGTAGCCCGCATCCGCCTGGGTCAGGAACCAGATCGCGAAGTCCTCCTGGTCGTCAGGCATCCTGCTGGGCACCTTGTCGTACCGGGCGCAGCCCCGGACGTAGCGGCCGATCGCCTGGGCCATGGACAGCTCATCGGTCAGGTCCTGGCCTGATAGGATCTGCTCCAGGAGCTTCCGGCCCTCCTGCCGGGTATCGTCCGGCAGCTGCAAATAGCGCTCGTCTGCCTGGGTGTCATTCCCGTTGGCCCGGTCCCGCCAGAGGGACTGCCAATCCTGGCGGAGCACCCGCATTTCATAGTGGTGGGTATTCCCCCAACGGGGGGCCAGGCCGTCCCGGATGGTCATGGTGCTGGGGGGATAGTAGGGCAGGTACTGGGGGTCGGTCTGATCCAGCAGCCGGATCTCCAGGTCCGGGCCTCGGGTGGCATAGCGGTCCGGCAGGGTGGCGTTCGGCTCTAAGCGCCCGGTATCGCCCTGCCAACTGCTGCCGGTGTAGCGGTCATAGTCCCGGCCCCGGAGGTAGAGGGTGCCGCCGGCGGTGCTGGTCACCTCCATCACCGGCGCCGAACTGTCCACCCGGGTCCCCAACCGATCCAGAGTCACCTGGTCCGGCTGAAAGCCGCCGATGAAATAGGTTTCTCCCAGGTCGATGTCGGGGTAGTTATCCGGCAGGGGGAGCATATCCCGGAGCCAGACCAGAAGATCGTCCATGCCGCCCAGGGCGATCTGGGGGGGCTGATAGGTGGCGGGGGATACCCACAGGCTCAGCAGCAGCACCGCCGCGGCGGTGGGGATCGCCAGCAGCCGGGCCAGCCGGTCGCCCTGATAGCGGTCCCGGAGGCGGACGGGGTGGGTCAGCAGGGCCAGCACCAGGCCGGTGAGCCACACGCACACGGTCCAAGCCTCCGGCACCGTGTCATTCACCACGAAGCACACCGCCAGGGGCAGGGCGGATAAAAACAGGCCCAGGCTTACCGGGCAGGACCGCAGGAAGGCCCAGGCCAGGAAGAAGGCCTCCACGGCGCACAGGGCCACCAGCGGCGGCAGATGGGTCAAAGCTTCCGCCTCCGCCAGGATGGGCGGGATCTCAAAGCCGTAGCCATGGTGGTAGAAGGTGAAGATGTGGGCCGCCGCGGCCAGGACCTGGTCCCGGAACTCCTTCGACAGGGCCAGAACGCCCAGGCACAGCACCAGGGCCGCCAAACAGATCCAACTGCCCCGGGGCAGGTGGAACAGGGCCACCACCACCCCGATCGTCAGGGCGCACCAAAGCCCCAGCGCCGGAAGCTCGGCGGAAAGGCCCGTGCCGGTGACCATGGCCGCCAGACCGCCGTAGATCAGGCAGAAGCTCAGGAAAAAGGCGGTCAGGGCGGGCAGCAGCTTTTTATGCTTCATCCGGATCACCTCCGATAGGACAGTTCCAGGCGCCGGCAGTCATCCGCTCCGCCAAAGAGCCGCCGGTGGCCGGCGGGGACAGGAGCAGCGCGTCCAAAGCGGCCAGCAGGGCCTCGTGATCTGGGATGGACCAGACCTCCACGCCCCGGCCGGTGAGGGCCTGGAGCTGGAAGGATAGCTGGCGCTGGGTCAGATAGTCCCCCAGCCACAGCAGTCTGCCCAGCTTTCGTTCCAGGGTATCCGGGTCGCCGGTCAGCTCCAGCTGGACCGACAGCGGCCGGGACACCGGCTCCATGGCCTCCCGGATCATCAGCTTGCCGGTCTTGGCGGTGAGCTTCCAGTGGATCGCCTGAAGGCTGTCCCCAGGGCGGTAGAGCCGAAGCTCATGGTTCTCGGCGAAGCCGCCGCCGGGCTTGGGCTTCCAGGCTGGGGCAAACAGCGCCGGGTCCGGCACCGCCATAGGCACCGGCCGGGGCCGGACCACCACGGTCCGGGGGGGACAGCGGCGCACCGGCAGGGGAAACAGCTTCAGATAGTCGTATACCCAGGCCCGGTGGATGGTGACCACCAGCCCGCCGCATCGGTCCGCCGGCAGAAGGCTCTCCGGCCGCAGGGACCAGCGCTGGCCGGTGAGGGGCCGCTCCACCCGGATCCGGCATCGGAAGGGAGGCGTAGGCAGGACGCTGCTATACGCCAGCTCCAGGCACACCTGCGTGCCCTGCTCCATCGTTTCAGGCACCTGGGGAGAAAGGCGGGTGGTGATCATGGCCGGCAGGCTCAAGATCAGGGAGAACAGGGGCAGACCCAGCAGAGCCGCCATCAAAAACCCGGCGAACCACAGCCGGTAGGCGAAGAGAAAGACCGTCCCACCTGCCAGGGCCAGCAGGTAGATCAATATCCGGCCGATCATATCAGCCCAATACCGGGGCCTTCACCCGGTCCAGGAGCTCGTGGAGCACCTGCTGGGCCGTGACCTGCTGGCTCTGGGCCAGCGGAGTCAGGACGATCCGGTGGGACAAGGTGGGCAAGATCACCGCGCGGACATCCGACGGGACCACATAGTCCCGGCCCTGGAGCTGTGCTCTGGACTTGGCCAGGGCCGCCACCGCCAACGTGGCCCGGGGGCTGGCCCCCCGAAGGAGGTGGGGATGGTCCCGGGTGGCGCCGATCAGCTCCACGATGTAGCGCACCACCGTATCTTTGATGTAGGTCTGGGCCACCTGGTCCTGCAGGGCCAGCAGTCCCTCCCGGCTGAGGATCGGAGCGAGCCTGTCCAGAGGGTCGGCGGCCTGCCGGTCCAGCACCATGCTGATCTCGTCCTTGGGGGCGGGGTAGCCCATGGTGAGCCGGACCATGAACCGGTCCATCTGGCTGTCCGGCAGGAGCTGGGTCCCGGCGGCGCCGGTGGGGTTCTGGGTGGCGATCACCAGGAAGGGCTGGGGGATCTGGTGGCTCACGCCGTCCACAGTGACCTGGCCCTCCTCCATGGCCTCCAGCAGGGCGGACTGGGTCCGGGAGGTGGCCCGGTTCAGCTCGTCCGCCAGGAACATATTGCACAGCACCGCGCCGGGCTGGTAGACCATCCTGCCGGTGGCCTGGTCCAGCACCGAGTAGCCGGTAACGTCGGAAGGAAGCACGTCCGGGGTGAACTGTACCCGGTTGCATTTCATGCCCAGGGTCTTGGAGAAGGCCAGGGCCATGGTGGTCTTGCCCACTCCGGGGATGTCCTCCAGCAGGATGTGGCCCCGGGCCAGGATCGTGGCCAGGACCCACAGCAGGACATGGTCTTTGCCCACCACCACCTGGCGAAGCTGGCCCAGGATCTGCTGGGCCGACGCGTTTACAGTTCGTTCGGTCATATCTGCCACCTCTGGTAAACGTAAGATGTTGTCAGTATAACACGGAAAGATCCTGCCCGCAAGAGGGGAATGTTTCTGTTTCAGCGGCATACCCTATCAGGAGGTGATGGATATGCCCATCGTGGATACACAAATGCCGGTCACATCCAGCGGCTGTGACCGGACGATCCTGGAGCTGGTGCGGACCTATCCCGGTCTGCGGACGGAATTGCTGGCCCGTACCGCCTTCGGCCGCCCGATCCGGACCCTGGTGCTTGGCACCGGCCCCCGGCGGGTGATCTACACAGCTACCCACCATGCCAACGAGTGGATCACCACCTTGATCTTGCTGAAGTTCGCCGAAGAGCTGGCCCAGGCGGCCCGGGATCAGGAGAAGATCTATGACCGGGACGCCCGGAAGCTATTGGAAGACGTGACGATCTACATGGTCCCCCTGGTGGACCCGGACGGGGCGGACCTGGTCACCGGGGCGATCGTACCGGGGGAGGGGCAGTATGAGGCCGCCCGCTATCTGGCCGAGCGCTATCCCCAGATCCCCTTCCCGGAGGGGTGGAAGGCCAACCTGCTGGGGGTGGACCTGAACCTGCAATACCCTGCCGGCTGGCCCATGGCCCGGGAGATCAAGTTCTCCCAGGGGTTCACCCGGCCCGGTCCCCGGGACTATGTAGGCCGCGCCCCCCTGGACCAGGCGGAGAGCCGGGCCTTGGCAGGCTATACGGAGTATGTGGACCCGGCTCTGGTGCTGGCCTACCACACCCAGTGCCGGCAGATCTACTGGCAGTTCCAGGACTATCAGATCCCCGGGGCAAGGGCGCTGGGGGAGCGGATGGCCCTGGCCAGCGGCTACGAGCTGGCGGAAGTCCCGGCGGAGTCCGGCTACGCCGGGTACAAGGACTGGTTCATCAAGCGCTTCCGCCGCCCAGGCTATACCATCGAGGCAGGGCTGGGCCAAAACCCCCTGCCGCTGGACCAGTTCCCCCAGATCTATCAGGAGAATCTGCCGATCCTGGTGATTGCTGCCAGCGGGGGGTGATCCTTGCTTTTTCCCTGCTTCCATGGTAGAATGAGCAAAAAAAGAGAAAAGGAGGGATGGGATGAAGCGCCTGATCGTTCTGCTCCTGGCCGGGGCGGTGTGTCTGGGCCTGGTCCTCCCGGCGGCGGCCCGGAGCCAGGCCGGACAGCTTAGCACCCAGGCGCTGGTGGACCGCAACGGTATCTGCGCCGTGACGCTTACCGCCACGGTGACCTATGATGAGCCGGTGACCTCCCCGGTGTTCCCCATCCCTGCCGGGGCGGAGAGCGTGGTGCTGGGCGGATCTCCGGCCACGGTGTACAACGCCGCCAGCGCCCGCTGGGTATCCCTGAAAGACGTGACCCGGGGCAACGCCGGGACCTTCTCCTTCACCATCGGCTACACCCTCCACGGGGTGGTGGCGGCGGACGAGGAAGGGGACCTGATCTTGACCTTGGAGCTGCTGTCCGGCTTTACCTATCCCATGGAGGGCTTCCAGGCCGAGATCCGTCTGCCTGGGGAGGTGACCCACGACCCCACCTTCACCAGCGGCTACTACCAGACCGGGGCGGAGGACCGGCTGCGGATCTCCGTTCAGGGGGATACGATCGCCATCTCCAGCCTGGAGCAGGTGAAGGACCATGAAACGTTGGTGATGACCCTGCCGGTGGAGGGACGGATGTTCCCCGGTGCGGCCCGGACCGCCCGGGTGCTGGGCACTCTGGACCTGCTGCTGGCGCTGGCGGTGCTGGTGGCGGCGGTGTACTATCTGATCGTCCTGCGGCCAAAGCTCCCCCGGCGGCCCTGGCGGCCTACCGCCCCCGACGGCATCTCCGCCGGGGACCTGCCCACCTGGATCATGGGGGCGGGGCGGGACCTGACCATGCTGGTGGTCACCTGGGCAAGGCTGGGGTATCTGCGGATCGTGGTGGAGGACACCGGCCGGGTGGTGCTCCACAAGCGGATGGACATGGGCAACGAGCGCAGTCCCTTTGAGAATCGGTGCTATAAAAACCTGTTCGGCCGCCGGAAGATGGTGGACGCCACCGGGGAGCACTACGCCCGGCTGGTCCGGGCGGTGGGGCGGAAGGTCCCGCCGCTGGGGGAGATCTATCGGACCAAGCCACGGGACGTGAAGATCTTCCAGGCGCTCAGCGCCCTTAGCGGCGTGCTCAGCGGCGTCGCCATCGCCGGGGCGCTGGCGGCCCATTCCACCTGGCTGATGGTGCTGTTGGGCCTGGCTGGCGGGGCCGTGGCCCTGGCGGTCCAGGCCGCCGGACGGTGCCTGCTCCTGCGGGACCGGCGGCCGCTGGCGCTGGGCCTGGTCTGTGCCCTCCTTTGGCTGGTCCTGGGGGTATGGTCCGGGGAGTGGATCGGCGCCGTGCCGGTGCTCGCGTACCAGTTCCTGGCCGGGATCGGCGTGGCCTACGGCGGCAAGCGCACCCCCCTGGGCCAGCAGGCCCTGAAGGAGATCTTGGGCCTGCGCCGGTTCATGGGCAAGGTGAGCAAGCGGGAGCTGCAGCAGTATCTGAAAAACGACCCGGGCTATTTCCACGACCTTGCGCCCTACGCCCTGGCCTTAGGCGTGGACAAGCGGTTCGCCCGCCGGTTCGGCCGCCTTCGGCTGCCGGAGTGCACCTACCTGATCCAGAGCCACCAGCGCCCGGCCACCGCCGGCGAATGGGCGCAGCTCCTGCGCCAGACGGTGAAAGACATGGACGCCAAGGCCCACCGGCTGCCTCTGGACCGGCTGCGGGGCAGATAAAAATTTTTTGCATAGCCGCCGCCTTTTCGGGGCAAGATGATCTCGGGCAGAGAAGTAACGCGCCGAACGGAACATGACGATGGAACGCCGGAGCATTACATCTACTGTCAAGGGTGTCGCCGCCGGTACAGCGGTATGACGCGAACAGGTGGGCGTGATATCCGCCCACCGTCCATAGGCCCGCGCTTTTCGGCGCGGGCCTTTTGATCGTGGTAAGGAGGCTCTTTTTCCACAATATCCTGTGTTATGACAGATCTTACCGGGGTTTTTCGGCAAAAACCTTCGCCTGTGGCCGGTTGTGTCCGGGGGCGGATCGTGGTATAATAGCGGGTATTGAAGGGCTAGAGAGGGAATTTAGGATGAACATAAGACCATTGGATATCAGCCGATCAGATCTGAAGGCGCTGCTGGGCGCGGCCGACCCGGACGCGGCGCTGGTGTACTTATATATCCAGGCGGGGAACGACCCGGACCGGGCCTGCCAGGATCTGCGTCTGTCCCAGACCCGGTACGCCTGCGCCGCCGCCACGCTGCGCCAGCTGGGGCTTTGGCCCCAGGTCAAGCCGGTGTCCGTGGCCCCCGGGGAGCGGCCCAACTACTCCGAGCAGGACGTGCTGGACTCCATGGGCAACGACCCCTCCTTCCGCAGTCTGTATGGGGAGGTCCAGCGGCGGCTGGGGCGGACGATGAACACCGAGGAACTGAAGATCTTGCTCTCCTTCACCCGGTATCTGGGCCTGCCTGCCGACGTGATCTGCGTGCTGGTGACCTACTGCCAGGAGCGGGCCAGACGGAAGGGGAGCCTGCGGGCGCCCAGCCTGCGGACCATCGAGAAGGAAGCCTACGCCTGGGCCGAGCAGGGCATCGACACCATGGAGGAGGCGGCGGCCTTCATCCATGCCCAAAACGTGTATCACAGCCGCCTGTCCCAGCTGTGCCGCCAGCTCCAGATCCGGGGCCGGTCCCTGACGGCGGCAGAGGAGCGGTATGCCCGAAGCTGGCTGGACATGGGCTTTGATGAAGAGGCCATCGACATGGCCTACCAGCGGACCTGCCTGAACACCGGCGGGCTGAGCTGGGCCTACATGAATAAGATCTTGACCCGCTGGCACCAGGCGGGGCTCCATACCGGCCAGCAGCTGCGGACCGGGGAGCAGCAGCCGGAGCAGGGCCGGCGGCGGCTGGACCCGGACGAGCAGGCGGCGATCCAGCGGATGATGCAGGAGGTGTGATCCATGGGATATGATGTGGAAGTGGTGGAGCGGGCCAGGGCAAGACTGGCCCAGGCCAAGGCCGACCGGGACCAGGAGAACGCCCGGCGTCTGGCCCAGGCGTACGCCCAGGTCCCCCGGCTCAAGCAGATCGATATGCAGCTGCGCCAGTCCATGGCGGCGGCGGCCAAGACCGTGTTCATCAGCGGCGCGGATGTGCGCCAGGCCATGGACCGGGTCCGCCGGGAGAACCTGGCCCTGCAGCAGGAGCGCAAGATGCTGGTGGAGGCCCATTTTGAGCCGGGCTACCTGGACGGGGAGCCGGTGTGTCCCACCTGCGGCGGCTCCGGGTATGTAGGGGCCAATATGTGCCAATGCCTGCGGGAGCTGTGCCGCCAGGAGCAGCACCGGGAACTGACGGTGCTTGCCGCCGGGGACGAGTCTTTTGAAAAATTCCGGCTGGACTACTACCCGGACCGGACCGATCCTGCCCAGGGGGTGAACATCCGGGCGGTGATGGAGAAGACCTTCAAGACCTGCCGGACCTATGCCGTCAGCTTCGCCCCCGGGGCCGGGAACCTGCTGTTCTCCGGGGATACGGGCCTGGGCAAGACCTTCCTCTCCGCCTGCATCGCCCGGACCGTGGCGGACCGGGGGTACTCGGTGGTCTATGAGAGCGCCGGGCATCTGTTCGCCAAGCTGGAGCGGGCCAAATTCTCCGGCGACCAGGAGGCCCAGCGGGAGGCCGGGAAGTACACCGCCTGCGATCTGCTGATCGTGGACGATCTGGGCACGGAGATGGGCGGCCAGTTCACCACCTCCGCCCTTTACGCCCTGATCAACGACCGGCTCCTGAGCGGGAAGGCCATGATCATCTCCACCAACCTGAACACCGGGGACCTGGAGCGGCGGTATTCCGCCGCGATCGTGTCCCGGCTCCGGGGCAATTTCAAGCGGATCGCCTTCCTGGGAGAGGACATCCGGCTGAAGAAGAACTGGGGGCTGTGATGAAGACCGGGCTTATCTTCGACCTGGACGGCACTCTGCTCGACACCCTCCAGGACCTGTGTGACAGCACCAACCATGCCCTCCGGGCCTTCGGCTACCCCCAGCGGACCTTGGAAGAGGTCCGCCGGTCCGTGGGCAACGGCGCCGGGAAGCTGATCGAGCGGGTGGTGCCTCCGGGGGCGGATCCGGCCCCGGTGCTGGCGGCTTTCCAGGCCCATTACCCCACCCACTGCCAGATCCACACCGCCCCCTATCCCGGCATCCGGGAAGCGCTGGAAGCCCTGGGGCGGACATACCCCCTGGCGATCGTGTCCAACAAGCCGGACGAAGCGGTGAAGGCCCTGTGCGGCGCACTGTTCCCCGGGATCTATGCCCTGGGAGAGCGGGCGGACTGCCCCCGCAAGCCTGCCCCGGACATGGTCCGCAAGGCGCTGGCGGCGATCGGGGCGGACCGGGGCGTCTACATCGGCGACAGCGAGGTGGACGTGGAAACGGCGAAGAACGCCCAAATGCCCTGCCTGAGCGTGCTTTGGGGCTTCCGGGACCGGGAAGAGCTGGAAGCGGCAGGGGCCAGGTATTATTGTAAGAAGGGGGAGGACCTGCCCGAGGCGATCGGGCAGATTCTGGACAGCTATGGCCAATGAATTTTACGCCCTGCTGGGCCGTATGCGCTACATCACCCGGTGGGGGCTGATGCGCAATACCTTTTCCGAGAACATCCAGGAGCACAGCCACCAGGTGGCGGTGCTGGCCCACGCCCTGGCCCTGATCCGCCGGGACGTGCTGAAGCTGGCCGGGCCGGACCCGGACCGATGCGCGGTGGCGGCGCTGTACCACGACGCCTCCGAGACCCTCACTGGGGACCTGCCCACCCCGATCAAGTACTACAGCCCCCAGATCGAGGACGCGTATAAGCAGGTGGAGCGGATCGCGGGAGAGCGGCTGCTGGAACTGCTGCCCCGGCAGCTGCGGGAGGCCTATGAGCCGCTGCTGCTGGAGGAGGAGCCCCAGGTGTTGCCGATCGTGAAGGCGGCGGACAAGCTCTCCGCCCACATCAAGTGCCTGGAGGAGCAGAAGGCCGGGAACAAGGAGTTCGACTCCGCCGCCCGCCAGACCTGGGAGGCCATGCGGGCCATGGACCTGCCGGAACTGGACTGGTTCCTGGACCACTGCCTGGCCCCCTTCGCCCTGGACCTGGACCAGCTCCGGCTTGACGCTATGGCGAAAATATGATATGATACCGAACAGCCGCCGTTGTGGTGGAATCGGTAGACACAGGGGACTTAAAATCCCCCGGCAGCGATACCGTACGGGTTCGAGTCCCGTCAACGGCACCA
>CALXFQ010000020.1 GCA_944387625.1 uncultured Oscillospiraceae bacterium | reverse complement strand
GAGGCAAGTGGGTGGTCCGGTGTCGGAAGGCGTACCGCTCCATGCGGTGGGTGGTACACCACCGTCGGGCGTGGACAGCGCGGCGGGCCGGGCGGCATCTACTTTTATCCCAGTATCGATAAGGAGGCCCATTATGGGTGGCTTTTTTGGGACCATTTCCCGCAGAGAATGTAAATATGACGTATTTTTCGGCACCGATTACCACTCCCACCTGGGCACACGCCGGGGCGGCATGGCCTTTTACGATGCCGGGAAGGGCTTTCAGCGCCAGATCCACAACATTGAAAACACCCCCTTCCGCACCAAATTCGAGAAAGACCTGGTGAAGTTCTCCGGCCACGCCGGGATCGGCTGTATCTCCGACCTGGACCCCCAGCCCCTGCTGGTGCGGTCCCATCTGGGGATGTTCGCCATCGCCACCGTGGGCCAGATCAACAACGCGGAGAAGCTGGTGGGGGACACCCTGGACGGCCCGGGCAATCAGTTCATGGCCATGTCCTCCGGCCAGGTCAACGCCACGGAGCTGACCGCCGCCCTGATCAACCGGCAGGAGGACCTGGTAGGCGGCATCCGCTACGCCCAGAGCCAGATCGACGGCTCCTGCACGATCCTGCTCCTGACCCCGGACAGCCTGATCGCCGCCCGGGACGCCCTGGGCCGGATCCCGGTGCTGGTGGGCAAGAGCAAGGACGGGTGCTGTGTGTCCTTCGAGTCCTTCGCCTACCACAAGCTGGGCTATGACGACCACTACGAGCTTGGCCCCGGGGAGATCGTGAAGATCACCGCCGACGGGGTGGAACAGCTCTCCCCCCCTGGGGACAAGATGAAGATCTGCGCCTTCCTGTGGACCTACTACGGCTACCCCAACTCCAATTACGAAGGGGTGAACGTGGAGCTCATGCGCTACCGCAACGGCCAGATCATGGCCCGGAAGGAGCAGAGCGGCGGCGATATGCCGGAGGTGGACTATGTGGCCGGCGTGCCGGACTCCGGGCTGCCCCACGCGATCGGCTACGCCAACCAGTCCGGCAAGCCCTTCGCCCGGCCCTTTGTGAAATACACCCCTACCTGGCCCCGGAGCTTCATGCCCGAGGACCAGAACGTCCGCAACCAGGTGGCCAAGATGAAGCAGATCCCGGTGCCGGAGCTGATCCAGGACAAGAAACTGCTGTTCGTGGACGACTCGATCGTCCGGGGCACCCAGCTGCGGGAAACGGTGGAGTTCCTCTACGAGAGCGGGGCCAGGGAGGTCCATATGCGCTCGGCCTGTCCGCCGATCATGTATAGCTGCAAGTACCTCCACTTCTCCAGCAGTAATTCGGAGATGGATCTGCTGGCCCGCCGGACCATCCAGAAGCTGGAGGGGGACGAGGGCCAGCGGCACCTGGAGGAATACGCCGACAGCGCCACCCAGCGGGGCCAGTGCCTGCTGAAAAGCATCTGCCAGGAGATGGGCTTCGACTCCCTGGGCTACCAGAGCCTGGACGGTCTGTTGGAGGCCATCGGCCTGGACCGGGACAAGGTCTGCACCTACTGCTGGAACGGCAAAGAATAAACAGGAGGGATCTGCATGGAGCATCAAAATTCCCAGTCCGCCAGCTACGCCGCCGCCGGTGTGGACATCACCGCCGGCTATAAAGCGGTGGAGCTGATGAAAAAGCACATCGCCCGGACCCGCACCGCCGGCTGTCTGGACGATGTAGGCGGCTTCGGCGGCTGCTTCGGTCTGCCGGTGGCCGGGATGGAGGAGCCGGTGCTGGTCTCCGGCACCGACGGCTGCGGCACCAAGGTCAAGCTGGCGATCCTGATGGACAAGCACGACACCATCGGCATCGACGCGGTGGCCATGTGCGTCAACGACATCATCTGCGTAGGGGCAAAGCCCCTGTTCTTCCTGGACTATATCGCCTGCGGCAAGAACGTGCCGGAGAAGATCGCCCAGATCGTTTCCGGCGTAGCCGAGGGGTGCGTCCAGGCAGGCGCGGCCCTGATCGGCGGAGAGACCGCCGAGCATCCGGGGCTGATGCCCCCGGAGGACTACGACCTGGCAGGCTTTTCCGTGGGCATCGTGGACAAAAAGAAGATCCTGAACAAGGAGCGGATGGCCCCCGGGGACGTGGTGATCGCCCTGGCCTCCTCCGGGATCCATTCCAACGGCTTCTCGCTGTGCCGGAAGGTGTTCAACATCGATCGGAACGACCCGGCGCTCTACCGGCCCTGTGAGGAGCTGGGGGGCAGTACCATCGCCCAGACCCTGCTCACCCCCACCCGGATCTATGTCAAGAGCATCCTGGCCCTGCTGGAGCGGGTGGACGTGAAGGGGATCAGCCACATCACCGGCGGCGGCTTCTATGAGAACATCCCCCGCTCGATCCCGGACGGGCTGTGCGCCAAGATCTGCCGCGATGCTGTGCGGGTCCTGCCGATCTTCGACCTGATCGCCAGGACCGGGAACATCCCGGAGCGGGATATGTTCAACACCTTCAACATGGGCGTGGGCATGACCGTGGTGGTCCCGGCGGACCAGGCGGACCTGACCATCCAGATCCTGACCGATCACGGCCAGACCGCCTACCAGATCGGCGTGATCGCCCAGGGGGAGGAAAAGGTGATCTTGGAATGAAAAAGATCGCGGTGCTGGTCTCCGGCGGGGGGACCAACCTGCAGGCCCTGATCGACGCCCAGGCCCGGGGCGGTCTGGGCGGCGGAGAGATCTGCGTGGTGATCTCCACCAAGGCCGGGGCCTACGCCCTGGAGCGGGCGAAAAACGCCGGCATCCCCGGCCTCGTCCTGCCCCGGAAGGACTTCCCCTCCAACCAGGCGATCACCGTGGCCCTGGTGGAGGAGCTGAAAGCGCGCCAGATCGACCTGGTGGTGCTGGCCGGGTGCATGGTGATCTTCACCCGGGAGCTGGTGGAGGCGTACCCCAACGCGGTGATCAATGTCCACCCGGCGCTGATCCCTGCCTTCTGCGGGGAAGGGTGCTACGGCCTGGGGGTCCATAAGATGGCCCTGACGTATGGGGTCAAGCTCTCCGGCGCCACCGTCCACTTCGTCAGCGAGGACTGTGACGGCGGCCCGATCATCGCCCAGCAGGCGGTGGAGGTCTGGCCGGAGGATACCCCAGAGAGCTTGCAGAAACGGATCATGGAACAGGCGGAATGGATCCTCCTTCCCCAGGCGGTGGAAAAATGGTGCCAGGGGAAGCTGAAGGTCCGGGGCCGGACCGTGATCGTCGGAGAATAAAAAGGAGGAAGCTATGAACGTCTACGAGAGCAAGACCATGGGCCAGCGGCTGCAGGGCAACACCTACCCCGGCCGGGGGATCGTGCTGGGCCTGGCCCCGGACGGAAAGACCGCCGTGGCCGCCTACTTCATCATGGGCCGAAGCGTCAACTCCCGGAACCGGGTCTTCCTGGAGGAGCCGGACGGGATCCGCACCCAGGCTTATGACCCCAGCAAGATGGTGGACCCCAGCCTGATCATCTACCACCCGGTCCGCCAGGTGGGCCGGGCACTGATCGTGACCAACGGGGATCAGACCGATACGATCCGGGCGTTCCTGGAAAAGGGGCTGTCCATGGAGCAGGCCCTGGCCACCCGGAAGTTCGAGCATGACGGCCCCAACTGGACCCCCCGGATCTCCGGACTGCTCAGCCCGGACGGCAGCTACAAGCTGTCGATCCTCAAGTCCAACGACCCGGAGGGCAGCGGCTGTGCCCGGTTCACCTTCGACTATCCCGGCAAGCCGGGGCTGGGCCATTTCCTCCACACCTATGTATGCGACGGCGATCCGGTGATCCCCACCTTCCAGGGAGAGCCGGAGCGGGTGTCGATCCCCCGGGACATCGACGGCTTCACCGACGAGCTGTGGGAGAGCCTGGACGAGAACAACAAGATCTCCCTGTTCGTTCGCTACACGGACCTTGATACCGGGGCCTGGGAACAGCGGATCTGCAATAAATATGAGGTGATGAAATGAAGGAATTTTTGCTGAAATACGGCTGTAACCCCAACCAGAAGCCGGCCTGGATCTGCATGGCCGACGGCACAGATCTGCCTCTGGAGATCCTGAACGGCCGGCCGGGCTACATCAATTTCCTGGACGCCCTGAACGCCTGGCAGTTGGTCAAGGAGCTGAAGGAGGCCACCGGCCTGCCTGCCGCCACCTCCTTTAAGCACGTTTCCCCCACCTCCGCCGCTCTGGGCCTGCCTCTGGACCAGGGGCTCAAGCGCGCCTGCTTCGTGGAAGACTGGGAAGGGCTGGACGAGAGCCCCCTGGCCTGCGCCTATGTCCGGGCCAGAGGCACGGACCGGCTGTGCTCCTTCGGCGACTGGGTGGCCCTGTCCGACGAGTGTGACGAGATCACCGCCCGGCTGCTCGCCCGGGAGGTGTCCGACGGCGTGATCGCCCCGGGCTATTCCCCGGAGGCTCTGCAGATCCTGAAGACCAAGCGCAAGGGCAATTACAACGTGGTGCGGATCGACCCGGCCTACGTCCCTGCCGCCCAGGAGACCAAGCAGGTCTACGGCGTCACCTTCTGCCAGGGCCGCAACGACAGCAAGATCGATGAAGATCTGCTCACCAACCTGGTCACCGCCAACAAGGACCTGCCGGCGGAGGCCAAGCGGGACCTGATCGTGGCCCTGATCACCTTGAAATACACCCAGTCCAACTCGGTGTGCTTCGCCTACAGCGGTCAGGCCATTGGCGTGGGGGCCGGCCAGCAGAGCCGGATCCACTGCACCCGGCTGGCCGGGTCCAAGGCGGACACCTGGTTCCTGCGCCAGCATCCCAAGACGCTGGACCTGCCCTTCCTGCCCACCATGGGCCGGCCGGAGCGGGACAACGTGATCGACAGCTACATCAACGGCAACGAAGAGGACGTGTGCGCCGAGGGGATCTGGCCCAACTACTTCACCACCCGGCCGGAGCCTTTGACCTGGGAGGACAAGCGCTCCTGGCTGGACGGCTTCCGGGGGGTGGCCCTGGGGTCCGACGCCTTCTTCCCCTTCCCGGACAACATCAAGCGGGCCAGAGCCTCCGGCGTCGGCTACATCGCCCAGCCCGGCGGCTCGATCCGGGACGACCTGGTGATCGCCGAGTGCGACAAGCACGGCATCGCCATGGCCTTCACCGGGGTCCGGCTGTTCCATCATTGATCATACACCATAGGGGGACGGTACGCCGCCCCCCTGTGGCCCTGTAAACAGGAGGTATCCATGAACATCCTCGTGGTAGGCGGTGGCGGCCGGGAGCACGCCATCATCCGCGCCTTGAAGAAAAATCCCACCGTGGAAACGATCTGGGCCTTGCCCGGCAACGGCGGCATCGCCGCCGACGCCACCTGCGTCCCGATCGGCGCCACGGACATCGACGGCATCGTGTCCTTCGCCCGGGAGAACCCGGTGGACTACGCGGTGGTGGCCCCGGACGATCCTCTGGTGCTGGGCTGTGTGGACCGGCTCAATGAGATCGGCATCCCCTGCTTCGGCCCTAAGGCCAACGCCGCGATCATCGAAGGCAGTAAGGCCTTCGCCAAGAATTTGATGAAAAAGTACGCCATCCCCACCGCCGCCTACCAGGTCTTCACCGACCAGGCGGAGGCCCTGGCGTACCTGGAGGACGCCCCGATCCCCACGGTGGTGAAGGCCGACGGCCTGGCCCTGGGCAAGGGCGTGATCATCGCCCGGACCCGCCAGGAGGCCAGGGACGCGGTGACCGATATGATGTCCGGGGGCAAGTTCGGCGCTTCCGGGGCTACGGTGGTGATCGAGGAGTTCCTGGAAGGGCCGGAGGTCAGCGTGCTGGCCTTCACCGACGGGAAGGTGATCCGGCCCATGGTCTCCTCCATGGACCACAAGCGAGCCGGGGACGGCGACACCGGCCTGAACACCGGCGGCATGGGCGCCATCGCCCCCAACCCCTTCTACACGGAAGAGGTGGCCAGGCGGTGCCGGGAGGAGATCTTCCTGCCGACGATCCGGGCCATGAAGAAGGAAGGCCGCCCTTTCCAGGGCTGTCTGTACTTCGGCCTGATGCTCACCAAGGACGGCCCGAAGGTGATCGAGTACAACTGCCGCTTCGGCGACCCGGAGACCCAGGTGGTCCTGCCGCTGATGAAAAGCGACCTGCTCACGGTGATGCTGGCCTGCACCAACGGCACCCTTGCCAAGACCCCGGTCCGCTTCTCCAAAAAGCACGCCTGCTGTGTGATCAAGGCATCCAAGGGCTACCCGGAACACTATAAGAAGGGCTACCGGCTGACCATGTCCCCCCGGGCCGCCGCCGCCACCTATGTGGCAGGGGCCAAGCTGGTGGACGGCAAGCTGGTCACTTCCGGCGGACGGGTCACCGGCACCACCGCCGTTCGGTCCACCCTGGCGGAGGCGGTAGCCGCCGCCTACCGGCTCAGCGCCGGCGTGAAGTTCGCCAATGCCTACTGCCGCGCCGACATCGGCCGCCGGGCCTTGGAGGCGGAAAAGTAAAGGAGAGAGCATGGTCTATCGTATTTTTGTAGAGAAAAAGCAGGGCCTGGATCATGAGGCCAGGAGCCTGCTGTCCGAGGCCCGGACCTTGCTGGGCCTGAAGCGGCTGGAGGGCCTGAGGATCGTCAACCGCTACGACGCGGAGGACATCTCCCCGGCGCTGTTCGACGACGCGGTGCGTACCGTGTTCTCCGAGCCGCAGGTGGACCTGGCGGCCCGGACCGTGGACCTGACCGGGGCGGCGGTCTTCGCCGTGGAGCCTTTGCCCGGCCAGTTTGACCAGCGGGCGGACTCTGCCGCCCAGTGCATCCAGATCATCTCCCAGGGGGACCGGCCTACGATCCGCACCGCCAAGGTCTACGCCCTGTACGGCGACCTGACCGGGGAGGACGTGCGGAAGTTCAAGGACTATGTGATCAACCCGGTGGAGTGCCGGGAGGCGTCCCTGGATCTGCCCCAGACCCTGGCGGTCCATCATGAGGCCCCGGCGAAGGTCAAGACCGTGGACGGCTTCATCGGCCTGGACCGGGCGGGCCTGGGCCGGCTCCTGGAGGAGCTGGGCCTGGCTATGGACCTGGACGATCTGGCCTTCCTGCAGTCGTATTTCCGGGACCAGGAGCGCCGGGATCCCACCATCACCGAGATCCGGGTGGTGGACACCTACTGGTCCGACCACTGCCGCCACACCACCTTCTCCACCATCATCGACCAGGCCCAGATCGCCGATCCGGCGGTCCGGGAGGCGTATGGGCGCTATCTGGACGCCCGGGTGGAGGTCTACGGGCCGGAAAAGGCGGCTAAGCGCCCCCAGACCCTGATGGATATTGCCACCATCGGCGCCAAGACCCTGAAAAAGCGGGGGCTTCTGCCGGAGCTGGACGAGAGCGAGGAGATCAACGCCTGCTCCATCCATGTCGGCGCCCGGGTCAACGGCGAGGACCAGGACTGGCTCCTGATGTTCAAAAACGAAACGCACAACCATCCCACGGAGATCGAGCCCTTCGGCGGCGCGGCCACCTGCATCGGCGGATGCATCCGGGACCCGCTGTCCGGCCGGGCCTATGTCCACCAGGCCATGCGTCTTACCGGCGCGGGCGATCCCCGGACGCCGCTGGACCAGACCCTGGAGGGGAAGCTTCCCCAGCGCAAGATCTGCCAGACCGCCGCGGCAGGCTATTCCTCCTACGGCAACCAGATCGGCCTGGCTACCGGCCATGTGGCGGAAGTGTATCATGAGGGCTTCGTTGCCAAGCGGCTGGAATGCGGCGCGGTGGTGGCGGCGGCCCCTGCCGGGAATGTCCGCCGGGAGCGGCCTGCCCCCGGCGACGTGGTGATCTTGCTGGGCGGCCGCACCGGCCGGGACGGCATCGGCGGCGCCACCGGCTCTTCCAAGAGCCACGACAAGAAATCCCTGACCACCATGGCCTCCGAGGTCCAGAAAGGCAACGCCCCAGAGGAGCGGAAGCTCCAGCGGCTGTTCCGGGATCCCCAGGTCACCCGGCTGATCAAGCGGTGCAACGATTTCGGCGCCGGCGGCGTGTCCGTGGCCATCGGCGAGCTGGCCCCGGGCCTGCGGATCGACCTGGACGCGGTGCGCAAGAAGTATGAAGGTCTGGACGGCACGGAGATCGCGATCTCCGAGTCCCAGGAGCGGATGGCGGTGGTGGTCGCCGCCGCCGACGCGGCGGCGTTCATCCAGGCCGCCGGGAAGGAAAATCTGGAAGCCTACCAGGTGGCGGTGGTCACCGAAGAGCCCCGGATGGTCATGACCTGGCAGGGCGAAACGATCGCGGACCTGTCCAGAGCCTTCCTGGACACCAACGGCGCGGACAAGCACACCCAGGTGGCTGTGGAGGAAAAGGACCTGTCCGCCTTCTCTAAGAGCCTGTACGGTTCCCTGCGGGAGATGGCCGGGGCGCTGAAGACCGGCAGTCAGCGGGGCTTGGTGGAGCGGTTCGACTCTACCATTGGCGCCGGATCTGTGCTGGTGCCTTTCGGCGGCAAGTACCAGGCCACCCCGGCCCAGGCCATGGCGGCGCTGCTGCCGGTGCTTCCCGGGCAGGAAACGGACCAGGCCAGCGTGATGGCCTGGGGCTGTGACCCGGACCTGCTCTCCGCCGATCCCTACCGGGGGGCTTACGCGGCGGTGTACACCGCCGTAGCCAAGCTGGTGGCCGCCGGCGCGGACTATAAGAAGGTGTATCTGACCCTCCAGGAGTTTTTCGAGAAGCTCCGTACGGATCCCAAGCGGTGGGGCAAGCCCTTTGCCGCCCTGCTGGGGGCGCTGGATGCCCAGCTGGAGCTGGGGGCCGCCGCCATCGGCGGAAAGGATTCCATGTCCGGATCCTTCCTGGACCTGGACGTGCCGCCTACGCTGATCTGCTTTGCCATCGCCCCGATCCTGGCAGGCCAGGTGATCACCCCGGAATTTAAGGAGGCCGGACACCCGGTGTACCTGTTCGGGGCGGCGGACCAGTCCCCGGAGAGCCTGAAGGCCTCCTGGGAACGCTTCTCCCGGCTCCATCAGGAAGGAAAGGTCAAAGCCGCCTGGGCCGTTGAAAACGGCATGGCCGAGGCGGTGATGAAGATGTCCTTCGGCAACCGTATCGGCTTTACCGGCAGTGCCGAAGGCAGATGGCACGATGCCGGGCTGTACGGCTTTATCATCGCCGAGCTTACCGAAGAGGTGGACCTGCCTGGCGTGATCTGCCTGGGCCGGACCACGGCGGAAGCGGCGATCGACCTGGACGGCGACCGGGCCTCCATCCAGGAGCTGTTGGCGCTTCACGAGGGGGTGCTGGAGCAGGTGTATCCCACCCGGACCAGCGTGGAGGACGGGGAAGTCCCCTGCTTCTCCTATGAGGGAGCGTCCGCCCCGGCCCCGGCGGTGAAGACCGCCCGGCCCAAGGTGCTGATCCCGGTGTTTCCCGGCACCAACTGTGAGTACGACTCCGCCCGGGCGGTGGAGGAGGCAGGGGCCGAGGGCCAGATCCTGGTGGTCCGCAACCTGACTGCCGACGATGTGGCCCGCAGTGTGGAAGAGGCGGCGGCGGCGATCGCCCAGAGCCAGATCCTGTTCCTCCCCGGCGGCTTCTCCGGCGGCGACGAGCCGGACGGTTCCGCCAAGTTCATCACCGCCTTCTTCCGCAACCCGGCGGTGAAGGAGCAGGTCACCCGGCTGCTGGAGCAGAGGGACGGCCTGATGCTGGGCATCTGCAACGGCTTCCAGGCCCTGATCAAGCTGGGGCTGGTGCCTCACGGCAAGATCGTGGATGCCCAGGAGAACAGCCCCACGCTGACCTTCAACACCATCGCCCGGCACCAGTCCAAGATCGTCCGCACCCGGGTGGCCTCCACCATGAGCCCCTGGCTCCGGCAGGCCAAGGTAGGGGACGTGGTCAGCGTGCCGATCTCCCACGGCGAGGGCCGGTTCCTGGCCTCCCGGGAGGAGATCCACCGCCTGGCCGCCGCCGGACAGATCGCCACCCAGTATGTGGATCTGGAAGGCTTGCCCACCATGGACACCGCCTTCAACCCCAACGGGTCTTTGTGCGCCATCGAGGGCATCACCTCCCCTGATGGCCGGGTCCTGGGCAAGATGGGCCACAGCGAACGGATCGGCAAGGGACTGTACAAAAACGTCCCCGGCCGCTACGACCTGGGCCTGTTCCGCTCGGCGGTGGCATACTTCAAAGGCTAAACGCAAAAAAGGACCTCCCCACCGGGAGGTCCTTAACTGTAGAAACGCCCACTTGGCGCGCCCATTGGGCGAAGCGGCAAGGGCGGCTACGCCGCCGGTATGTCTTCCGACTTTGTACCACCCACTTGCCTCTCCCATAGGGAGAGGCAAGTGGGTGGGCATAAATGCCGGGACCAGGCTTTTCGCCTGGTCCCGGCAGTATCTGCAGACCTTTCTCAGTCCCACAGGCCGTCAGGGTATTGGCCCTGGGCGGTGAGGGCGGCCAGGGCGGCCACCACCTGGGGCTTGTCGGCGGCGTAGGTCACGCCGTACCACTTGTCATGGGAGGACAGGACCCGGGCGCGGGCCTTGCCCTCTTCCAGCAGGTCCGCCACCACAAAGGGCAGGAAAAACTCCGCCTTCAAAGGCGTTTCCTTGGCGGCGGTGTCCAGGAAGATCCGGAACTTCTCTTTGGCGTGGGCCAAAAATCCGGGCTGGAAGCCCCACAGGTTCATGGACACGATCGTGTCCGCCGGTAAGTCCACCCAATGCGTCCCGTCCTCGGTGTAGGCGATGCCGCCGTCCCGGACCTCGATCCGGGTCCGTTCCCGGATGGCGGTGAGGAACCCGGCCTCGTCCACCTGGCACACCCCTCTGGCAACACTGCCGTGCTCGGTGACGGTGTTGCCCAGCCGGTAGCCCACCATGCAGTAGTCCCCCTCCGGCGCGCGGCACAGGTAGTCAAAGATCTGCCGGTAGCCGTCCCGGCCGTAGTAGTCGTCGGCGTTGACCACGGCGAAGGGGGCCTCCCCGATCGCTTCGGCGGCGCACAGCACCGCGTGGCAGGTGCCCCAGGGCTTGGTCCGACCTTCAGGGACGGTGTAGCCCTCAGGGAGTTTATCCAGCTCCTGGAACACATATTCGATCTGCAGTGGGCATTTTTCCAGCCGGCGGCCTACGGTGGACATAAAGTCCCCCCGGATCTCCTCCTTGATGATGATCACCGCTTTCCGAAAGCCTGCCCGGGCGGCGTCATACAGGGAATAATCCAAGATCGCCTCGCCCTGACTGCCCACCGGGGCGATCTGCTTCAGGCCGCCGAAGCGGCTGCCCATCCCGGCGGCCATCACCACCAAAACAGGGGCCTTTTTCATGTTCATCCTCTCCCTTTCTTTCTTATCACAGCCGGTCCAGGAAGATCGCCTGGCCCCGGATCTTGTTCCAGGAAAATCCGGCGGCCAATTCCGCCGCCGATACCGGCTCGTACCGGTCGATCAGTCCGGCGGCGTGGGCCAGCCGGCCGATCAGCTCCTGGGCGGTCATCCGCTGGCGGAGCTGGCCCAGGTCCAGGTCCCGGTCCCGCTTGCTCAGCCGCCGCCCATCCGGGGCCAGGAGCATAGGCACATGGCCGTAGGCGGGATGGGGGAAGCCAAAGAGCCGCTGCAGATACATCTGCCGGGGGGCGGACCCCAGCAGGTCCATGCCCCGGACCACTTCCGTGACCCCGGCCTCTCCATCGTCCACCACCACCGCCAGTTGGTAGACATAACATCCATCCGCCCGGCGGACCACAAAATCTCCGCAGGCCGCAGACAGGTCCTGGGCGTAGGGTCCCTGGCACAGGTCCACCAGGCAGATCCGCTCCTGGGGGACCATCACCCGATAGCTGGGCGGCCGGTCCGGGGGCGGATCGGCCCGATGGCGGCAGGTGCCGGGGTAGACATAGGTGCCGTCGGACTGGTGGGGGGCGTTGACGCTGTGGAGCTGACTGCGGGTGCAGTAGCAGGGGTACAGCAGCCCCAGCTCCCGAAGTTTTTCGAAATAACCATCATACACCGCCGTCCGCCGTCTCTGAGGCAGGGTCTCCCGGTCCCAGGTCAGGCCCAGCCATTGCAGGTCCTGGCGCAGGAGCCGGGCGTATTCATCGCTGGTGCGCTGGGTGTCCAGGTCCTCCATCCGCAGGACCATCTGGCCCCCCTGGGACCGAACGGACAGCCAGGCGATCAGGGCGGCGAACACGTTGCCCAGGTGCATCCGCCCGGAGGGGGTGGGGGCAAAGCGCCCGACGATCTCATTGGTCATGGCGCTCCTCCTGTTCCAGAGCCGGGAGGCGCCGCGCCAGCTCCTGAAGATCCCGGTCCGTCAGCCGGTCGTAATTGACCACCAGGGTGTGCCGGGCGCTCTCCGGCACCGGGCCGTGAAAGTAGCTGGAAAGGCTCCGCACCCAGATCCCTGCCGCCGCCCAGCGGTCCGCCAACGCCTGGTCGTCCAGGGCAGTGTCCACCCGCACCAGGAAGTGCAGTCCCGCGTCCTCCTCGGAGATGGCGATCTTGTTCCGGATGGGACTGGTCTGGAGCAGGTCCAGCAGCCGGTTCCGGCGGCTTTTGTAAGACCGGCGCATCCGGTCGATGTGCTTTTCAAAATGGCCCTGGCTCAAAAACCGCTCCAGGGTGTACTGCTCGAAGGAAGGCACGGTGCAGCTGTAAAAGCCCAGCCGCCGCCGGAACTGCTCCATAAGCGGCCGGGGCAGCACCATATAACCGATCCGGATCGAGGGGGCCAGGGTCTTGGAGAAGGTGTTCATGTAGATCACCTGCCCTGCCCGGTCCAGGGTGTGCATGGCCGGCAGAGGCCGGGCGTGGAAGCGAAACTCGGAGTCGTAGTCGTCTTCAATGATCCAGCGGTCGCTCTCCGCCGCCCAGCGAAGCAGTTCCAGCCGCCGGTCCAGGGGCATGACCCGGCCGGTGGGGAAGTGGTGGCTGGGGGTGATGTGCAGGACCTGGGCCGGACCAAGAGCCGCCGGATCCGCCCCCTGGCGGTCCATGGACACCGGCACGCACCGGGCGCCGCCGGCGCGGTAGATCTTCCAGATCTTGCCGTAGCCCGGATCTTCCACGCCGTAGCACTTCTCCCGGCCCAGGAGCTGGATCAGCAGGTTGTATAAAAAGTCCGTCCCCGCGCCGATCAGGATGTCCGCCGGGTCCACGGCCATCCCCCGGAAAGCCGCCAAATGGCCGGCGATCGCCTGGCGCAGGGAGAGCAGGCCCTGGTTGGGCATCCGCCGAAGGAGCTGGGGGCCATAGTCCAGCATCACCCCCCGCTGTAAGCGGCTCCACACGGAGAAGGGGAAATCCCCACCGCCGCCGCCGGTCAGGTCCACCCCGGCAGGGGCCTCCGGCTCGGGCGGCGGCGGTGCCGGAGGCGACGTGGGGCGGGTGGACACTTCTTCCACGAAATAGCCCCGGCGCTGTTGGGCGGAAATATATCCTTCCGCCGCCAGCTGGTCGTAGGCCGACTCCACCGTGACCCGGCTCACCTCCAAATGGACCGCCAGGGACCGCTTGGAGGGCAGTTTCTCCCCAGGCCGCAGGCGGCCTGAACGGATATCCTCCCGGATGTGCCGGTACAGGCTCTCATACAGGGGCAGGCCCGGGGCTTTTTTCAGGTCGTAGGTCAGCATGGCCCCACCTCCCGGGGGTAGAGCACCAGCAGTCTGCCGTTCCGCACCGAGATCTGGGCCGCCTGACCAACGAAGCCGTTGCTCACCCCCATAGGGTAGGACGCGGTGAGGGTCCCGTCTTCCAGGCCGTATCTCAGCCCCCGAAGGCACACCCCCCGGGCATCCTCTCCCAGGCAGAACACGGAAACGGTACCCTCCCTTCGGGCTGGAAGGCGCAAAGCGCCGTTTTTTACCACCGTGGCGATCTGGTCCTGGCCGATCAGAAAGCCCTGGGCCTGGTATTCCGCCAGGAACAGCAGGGTCTGGAAATTGGCCAGGGCGTGGTCGATCCGGGGACCTTCCATGCCGCCGTAGATCAAAAACCGGCGATAGCCCCGGCTCAGCCCCTGGCGCACCGCCAGCATGGTATCCGTGTCGTCCTTTTCCACCGGGTAGACCTCCGCCCCCTCCGGCACGAAGCCCAGGGAATCAAAGTCCCCCAGCACCACCTGAGGATCCAGGCCCGCCTGGATACAGTGGCGATAGCCGCCGTCGGCGGCGATCAGCAGATCCTCCCGTTCCAACGGCTCTGCCAGGCCCCGGAACGCTCCGGCGCACACGATCACACAGCTTGCCATGGCACCACCGCCTTTATCGCACCGCCGCCGGGACCTGCCATTGAAGGCCCCGGGGGTAGAAGAACCGGATCTTCCGCCGGTCCACCCGGATGTCCACCTGGACAGCCTGGCGAAGCTCTCCGTCCACGTTCACCGCGGTGAGCTTGTCGCACCGGATCTTCACGGCATCCGTTCGGAAGTGGCGCACCAGCTTGGGCAGCTCCTTGTACCGGCCGGACTTGTACCTGCCGATGATCCCCGGGATCTGGAGCCGGGTCACTTTGTCCACCAGCAGCACGTCCAGCTTGCCGTCCGCCGGGTCCGCCTCCGGCACCGGGTTGAACCCACCGCCGTAGAACCGTCCGTTGCACACGCACACGAAGGTGAAGGTGCCGTCCAGCCGCTGGCCTTCCAGCTCCACCACATAATGCTCCGACACCCCCCGGATCACGTTGACCAGGGTGCTCAGCACATAGGCCCGGAAGCCGTGGAGCAGGGGCAGCCGCTTGTAGTTGGATACATCCGTACCGATCCGGGCGTCCAGGCCCACGGAGCAGATGTTCAAAGAGAGGTCGTCGTTCACCCGGATCAGGTCGAACACCGCCTCCTGAGGATCCAGGAGCCGCTCCAGGTCGAAAAAGGCGGCCGGATCGTTGAAGATCTTCACAAAATCGTTGCCGCTGCCCCCGGAGAACACGGTGACGGCCACATTATCATACCCGGCCGCCCCCTGGACCACCTCGTTAAGGGTGCCGTCCCCGCCGCAGGCGTAGAGCCGGTACTCCTTGCCGGACTTGGCGGCTTCCCGGGCGAACCGGCGGCACTCTCCCGGGGCGGTGGATACCCGGATATCGTATTCCAGCCCCCGCTCCCTGCACAGCCGGTGGATCGCCTGGGAATACTCCCCGGTCCGATCCCGGCTGCCGGCGGCAGGGTTGATGATGAACAGGTGGATCATTTCCGTTTGCCCCCAGTCCGTCCTTCGTTGTACATATAGTAGTCGCATTTGATCATGCCGTTGTACAGCTTCCGCTTTTTATCCGCCCGGCGGCCGAAGTAATGCTCGAACTCCGGCTCGGAGGTGATGATGTACTTGCGCCAGCCGTCGGCATAGCGCAGGTGGCGGCCCAGGGCGGCGTAGAGCCGCTGGGCGGACTGCTGCTCCATCATCCGCTGGCCGTAGGGCGGGTTGCAGATCAGGATGCCGGCAGGGGCAGGCAGGTCCATTTTCGTGGCGTCCCCGTCCCGGAAGTCGATGCAGTCCGCCACCCCGGCTTTCCGGGCGTTGGCCATGGCCACTCTGACGCATTTGGGGTCGTTGTCCGAGCCGATGATCTGATACTTCCCCCGGAACTCCCGGTCCCGGGCCTCCTGCCGGACCTGCCGCCAAATTTGCTCGTCCATCCAGGAAAAGTCCTGGGCGGCGAACCGGCGGCTCAGGCCCGGGGCGCGGCCCCTGGCGATCAGCGCCGCCTCGATCGGGATCGTGCCGGAGCCGCAGAAGGGGTCCCACACCACTTCCCGGCCCCGATAGCGGGCAAGGATCGTCATGGCCGCCGCCAGGGTCTCCCGAAGGGGCGCGTCGTTGCCCACCGCCCGGTAGCCCCGCTTGTGAAGCCCCGGGCCGGAGGTATCCAGATAAAGCTGGAACCGGTCGTGCATCAGGGAGAATTGGAGCTGATACTTGGCACCGTCCTCCGGCAGCCAGCTCAAGCCGTATTTCTCGCCCAGCCGCCGGGAAGCGGCCTTCTTTACGATGGCCTGGCAGTCCGGCACGGACATCAGGGTGCTGTTCAGGCAGTGGCCCTTCACCGGGAAGGCGCCGTTTTTGGGGATGTAGTCTTCCAGGGCGGCGGCATACACCCCCTGGAACAGCTCCTCAAAGGTCCGGGCCGGGAAGTCCGCCAGACAGATCAGCACCCGTTCGCCGGTTCGCAGGCCGATATTGGCCCGGGCCAAGGCGTATTCGTCCCCGGAGAACAGCACCCGGCCGTTCTCCACCCGGACGTTCTCCATCCCCAGCCGCCGCAGTTCGTCCCCGGCGATGCCCTCCAGGCCGAACAGGCAGGGGACCGTACATTCAAAATTCCGCATATTTCCTCCCTTAGGGAACGATCTTGTTCTTCTTCAAATAGCGCTCCTCCTCGGAGAAGACGCAGCCGCAGTATTTCTGCATATAAAACCCATGGTCCCTGGCATAGTCCTGGCCCGCCCGGAACCAGGGCCGGAAGTCCCGGTACAAAAACGCCACCCCGTATTCCGCCGCCGCCTGCTGGGCCACCTGGGCCATCAGCTCCTGGTTTTGGTAGGGGCTGATGAACAGGCTGGAGGTAAAGCTGTCAAAGCCTCCCTCCGCCGCCTGGCGGGCGGTGTCAAAAAGCCGCAGGGCGTAGCACCGGGCGCAGCGATGGTCCAGATCCCCGATCACTTCCCGGAGGAAGGGCCGCAGGCCGTAGTCGTTGCGCTCGATCAGGGGAAGCCCCACGTCCTGGGCAAACGCCCGGACCGTGTTCCGCCGGGCGCGGTACTCGGTGAAGGGGTGGATGTTGGGGTTGTACCAAAAGCCCGTGACCTCGATCCCCTCCTCCCGCAGTACCCGGACCGGCTGGTTGGCGCAGGGAGCACAGCAGATATGGAGCAGTGTTTTCATGGGAAAACCTCCGAAAAAACTTCTAAATTCAATTATATCACAGTATTTCTCCCGGCGCAAGGATCACAGCAGATGCCGGAAGGGGGGCAGTACCAGCCCCAGAAGGAAATAGGCCAGCCCCTTCCAGAAGCCGAAGGAGGGGGCCTGATAGTCCGCCCCAGGGGTCTGGGTGCCGTCGGGGGCCGTTTCCAGGCTCTGGCTTGCCAGGTCCTCCATCCCGGCCCGGAGCTGGGCGTTCAGGGCGGGGCAGTCCACCACCAGCATGGTCTCCGTGTCCAGATAGGCCGAGCGCATATCCATGTTGAACGAGCCGACGATGGAGATGTTGTCATCGATCAAGATGGTCTTGCCGTGGAGGGAATGGTCCCCGGCAAATCCCAAAAGGGTGGCCCCGGTGTCCAGGATCTTCCGCCGCTGGGCCATCAGGTCCGTACACCCGAAGGGGTTGGCCCCGGTCTGGGGGGAATTGGTCAAGATCCGCACCTGAGTCCCGCCGTCGATCAGGTCGGAAAGGTCCTGGTACATCTTCCTGCCGCAGATCACATAGGGGGTCTGGATCCACACCTGGTCCCCCTGGCCCATCAGGGCGCACAGCTGCTGCCACACCAAAGGCGCTTTGGTGGCCGCCTGGATCTGTCCGGCGATCACCGCCACCCCCTCCGCCGCCAGGGTCTGCTCCTGCCAGTCGGTGAAGCCGAAGGCGGTGGGCCATACGGTCTTCATGTCATCGTACCTTGCCCGAAGCGCGGCCTGTCCTGCCGGGTCCCCGCCGTGGTACACCTCACAAAGGTCCCACACCTGGGCAAAGTAGGCCCTCAGCTGGCCCATGGAGCCGTCCATCCCGGTGCCGTACACCAAAATGTCCCGGTCCTGGTTGGGGGTGTCGGAATAGTGGCCTAAAAACAGGTCGTTGGTGTTCCGGCCGCCTAAGATGTAGGTGTGGTCGTCGGCGATCAGATACTTGTCGTGCATCCGATAGTTGACCTGCCACAGCCGGAGCAGATCGAAGGGGTTGTAGATCCGGACCTCCACCTGCTCATGGGCGGCCAGGGCCATCAGATGGTCCTTTTTCATGGCTTTTTCCCCGCTGTAGCCGTCCAGCAGGATCTTCACCTGGACGCCCCGGTCCGCCGCCGCCAGCAGGGCCGCCGCCATGTCCCGTCCGGCACCGCCGGAACCGAAGCCGAAGGTGGAGAGGATGATCTCCTCCTGCGCCGCCTCGATGGTCCGGATCCGCCAGACAAGGGCCTCATCGTTATCCTCCATACAGGCCACCCGCTCTCCGGCGGCCATCTCCGGCAGGGCCGCTTCCCCCTGGGGCCGGATGGCCGGGAGGATCGCCAGCGCGCCGATCGCGTATATCAAAGCCAGCGCCAAAACGGCCAGGCAGTACCAGAGCGGTTTCTTCATAGGACCTCCAAAGCAAAAAACAGAGCCGGGATATACCACCGGCTCTGTTTTTTCGGCGTTACTTTAAAACATTCAGGTATTTCAATACCGCAAGGATGATGCCCACCAGACAGTACAGTTCCACGATGGTGCCCAGGATGCCGCCCAGGATGTTCACGATCGGGATCAGGCCCACGATCCAGATCGCGATACCGACCACCAGGGCCAGCACCAGATAGATGATGATGCTCACCACCAGGCTGGCCACATCTTTTTCTTTCACGTTCAGGGAATAGGGGAAGACCTTCTGCAACATTTCCATGAGAAAACACCTCCTTTTTCCGACTTTTTATCCATTATAGCACTCTGCACAAAAAATGCAAGGTATATTTTACGGATGGGCCAGCTTTCCTTCCACGCCGTCCAGATACAGCCCCCCGATCCGCACCGGCCGGACCTGGCCCTGGAGGCCCTCGCCGGGGACGTAGACCTTGACATAGTTGGGGGCGTGGCCCACGCACCGTCCCTGGGCCGGTTCCTCGAAAAGCACCGGCTGGACCGTGCCGGCCAGCGTTTGCCGGTAGGCGGCGGCCAGCTCCTCCGCCACGGCGATCGCCGCCCGGCTCCGCTCCTCCTTCACCAGGTTCGGAAGCTGGCCGGGCATCTTATCCGCCGGGGTCCCGGGCCGCCGGGAGTAGGGGAAGATGTGCATATCGGCAAAGCCGCATTTGCGGATGAAGGCCAGGCTCTGGGCAAATTCCTCCCCGGTCTCCCCGGGAAAGGCCACGATCATGTCCGTGGTGATGGCGCAGCCGGGGAAGAAGCGGCGCAGGCGCTCCACGCTTTCGTAGTAGCGGGCGGTGTCATACTTCCGGCCCATCCGGCGCAGTACCGTGTCACAGCCGGACTGCATGGACAGGTGGAAGTGGTCGCACAAATTAGGCAGTCCTGCCAGGACCTGGCAAAACGCGTCGGTGACGATCCGGGGCTCCAAACTCCCCAGCCGGATCCGGCACCCAGGCACCGCCTGACACACCGCCCCGATCAGGCGCTCCGGGCCGGGGCGGCCTGGCAGGTCCATGCCCCAGCTGGCGATCTCGATGCCGGTGATCACGATCTCCCGGTAGCCCTGGTCCGCCAAGGCCCGGCATTGCTCCACCGCCACGTCCAATGGCACGGACCGCACCGGCCCCCGGGTGTAGGGGATGATGCAGTAGGCGCAGAAATTGACGCACCCGTCCTGGACCTTCACCATGGCCCTGGTCCGGCCCTCCAGCCCACCGGCGGGGAGGATCTCAAAGTCCCGGCGGCGCAGGGCCGCGTCCACCGCCTGCCGGGCCTGCCGGTCTTCCAGGGTGGCGATCATCATGTCCAGGAACTGTTGGCGCTGGCCGCTGCCGCCGATCACGTCCACCCCCAGCTTCTCCGCCGCCGCCGGGTCGTGCTGGCTGTAGCAGCCGCACACGCCGATCACCGCCCCCGGGGCTGTCCGGCGGCACCGGCGGATCACCGCCCGGCCCTTCTTCTCCGCCATGGCGGTGACGGCGCAGGTGTTGATGATGTAGCCGTCACATTCCTCGTCGAAGGAGCCGATCTCATGGCCCTGGGCCGCCAGAAGCTGCTCCATGGCCTGGCTCTCATACTGGTTGGTCTTGCAGCCCAGGGTGTAAAACGCAAATCTCATGACAGATCCACCAAATCGAAAAATATTTCACTTAAAAGTTCAGGCGACCTGACATCTTGCAAAACCACGCCGCTCTGGTATAATACATTCAAGTTCACATATTATACAAGATTTTTCATGGTTTGTATAGGGGGGGAACATGACCTGGCAGCAATTTGACATCAAGCTCAGTTCCTTCTCCGATGTTCAGGATTTTGTGCAGATCGCCTCGCTCCAGCCCTTCCAGGTGTTGGTGGGCAACGGCCGGATCCTGGTCAACGCCAAAAGTTTCATGGGCCTGTTCAGCCTGGATCACCAGTGGCCGGTCCATGTGCGGGTGGACTGCTCGGATGAGCAGTGCCGCCTGTTTCAGGAGTCCCTTGCCCGGTTCCTGATCTGAATACGGCTCTAGCGGCACCGTCCCGGGAATACCTGGGGCGGTTTTTTATGGTTTGACGATCGGGGCCGCCGATGGTACTATATCTTTGACCCTTTTACGGAGGTTTTGCCATGAGAGCATTGTATTACGGCTTGTTCGCGGCGGGGATCGTGGCGGCGGACCAGATCACCAAGCTGCTGACCCTGGCCCATATCCCTTTGCACAGCCAGGTGGAGGCGGTGCCGGGGCTGTTCCACCTGACCTATGTCCGCAATTACGGCGCCGCCTTCTCCTCTATGCAGGGGATGCGCTGGCTGTTCGTGGCGGTGTTCGTCCTGCTGACGGCGGCGCTGCTGTGGGAGTATTTCAAGCGGCCCATGCCGTTCACCACCTTTGAGCGGTGGTGCATCGCCGCGGTCTACGGCGGCGGCCTGGGCAACATCATCGACCGGGTCCGGCTGGGCTACGTGGTGGATATGATCGAGGTGGAATTCATCGATTTCCCGGTGTTCAACGTGGCCGACTGCTTCATCACCTGCGGCTGTATCGCGCTGATGGTGAGCCTGGTATTTTTCAACAAGGCCTTTTGGAAGGATGAGAAGAAATGATCCTCTATGCGGATATCCCCGGGGAGCGGCTGGACGCGTTCCTGGCCCGGCAGGCCCCGGACCTGACCCGCAGTGCCGCCCAGCGGCTGATCGGGGAGGGCCTGGTGACCCGCAACGGCCGCCCGGGGAAGAAAAATGAGAAGCTGGACCTGGGGGACGCGGTGGAATATGCCCTGCCCGCGCCGAAGGCGGTGGACATCGCCCCCACCCCCATGGACCTGAAGATCGTCTACGAGGACGAGGACGTGCTGGTGATCGACAAGCCCAAGGGCCTGGTGGTCCACCCGGCGGCGGGCCATACCGACGATACCCTGGTCAACGGCCTGCTCCACGCCCTGGGGGATCGGCTCTCCGGGATCAATGGAGAACTGCGGCCGGGGATCGTCCACCGGATCGACAAGGACACCTCGGGCCTTCTGGCGGTGGCGAAAAACGACCGGGCGCATATTTTCCTGGCCAGCCAGCTGAAAGACCATACCATGGCCCGGACCTATGAGGCGGTGGTCTGCGGCTCTTTCCGGGAGGACACCGGCACGGTGGACGCGCCCATTGGCCGCCATCCTACGGACCGAAAGAAGATGGCGGTCACTCAGCGCAATTCCAAGCCCGCGGTGACCCATTGGGAGGTGGTCCGCCGGTATCGGGGCTATACCCACATCCGCTGTCGGCTGGAAACCGGCCGGACCCACCAGATCCGGGTCCACATGGCCTACATCGGCCACCCGATCCTGGGGGACATGGTCTACGGCCATAAAAAGGCGGAGCTGGGCCAGACCTCCCAGGTCCTCCACGCGGGACAGCTGTGCTTCCGCCACCCCAAAGACGGCCGCCCGGTGATGGTCTTCTCCCCCTTACCGGCGTATTTTCAGCAGGTCCTGGAAAAATTGGAGCGCCTGGGATAAGCCGCGGAAAATGCCGGGGCGCAGTTTCCTCCGCCCCGGCGCAGGGCGGATAATGGCGCCCGGATCCAAAAAAGTCCGAAAAAACCCTGCGCC
>CALXFQ010000019.1 GCA_944387625.1 uncultured Oscillospiraceae bacterium | reverse complement strand
GAACAGCTTGTTAAGTCTACCACAATCAAGCCCCTTTGTCAAGAACTTTTTTCATTTCTTTTCGGGCTTTTTTGTGGGACTTATTTGTTTTGGTGTTTTGACTCCTTACCGGAGCGCTTGCATATCTTACCAGACGCTCCCGAAAAAGTCAAGCATAATTTCCCCATTTTTACGACTTTTTTTCCCGGTCCATAACTTGTCCCAAAAGTGGGAGGATGACCCAAAATATGGGGGCGATCATGGCGAACACACCGGCGGAAATGGTCAGATCGCACAGTACCCAGATCCCTGCCGCCGCGGCCGCCGCCCATACGCCATACCGGCCCGCTCCTTCCAGGACCTGCTCGGCCAGCGCGCCGCAGACGGACAGATACAGGCTCAGCAGGGCGAACCACCCGACGCTCACCCCGGCGCAGACCAGGGCCTCGAACCGTTTGGTCATGCCCAGCAGCTCCAGGCTCTTGGTCATCTCAAAAAACGGGTCCGCCAGCTGGCAGGCCACCGCCGGGGACAAGATCCCTGCCGCCAGCGCGGCTCCCCCGACGGCAAAGGCCCCAGGCAGGGCCAGCCGGGCCAGCCAATTATCTCCCCGCCTCAGCAGTACCTTGGCCACCGCCGGGGCCAGCAGGAGCATGGGCAGATCCCAGCCGACGCCGCCGCTGGGGGCCATCCACTCCAGGCGGACATCCTCCGCCGCCACCCCAAAGATCGCCAGGTACAGCAGCAGCACCACCCAGAACAGCACACAGCCCACTCTGGCCGCCGCCGAAGGTCCCTTCCCGGCGGACCAGGCCGCCAGGGCCAGCAAGATCGCCGGCACCCAGGGGCCTTCTCCCCCAGGCCAGGCGCCCTCCGCCCGGGCCGCCACCATCCCGGCGGTCAGCGCCACCGTGATATAGACCGCTCCACAGCGGCCCCGGCCCTGGAGCCGGCCCCAGCGCCAAACCGCCCATGTGCCCGCGGCGCAGGCCAGGGCGATCAGTCCCGCCAGCGCCCAGCCGGCCTTGGATCCCAGGGCGATCGCCACTGGGATCAGCCCGGCCCCCAGCCATGCCCCCAGCTGCCGGGACGGGATCTTATCCTGAAACAAGGACCATCCCCTCCTCCATTTGTATCAGCGTGGGCAGGGCGCGGTCCCCCGCCCGGTATTCCATCAGGGTGGTCTGGGGCTTATGGACCTGGAGATAGGCCGCCGCCTGGGGCAGGTCCACCCCTTGGCCCATGCAGATCGCACACGAGGGCCGGAGGATGCCGGCTAACCCCCCGATCAGATCCTCACACGCCGGGGCCACGATCACGTGCTCCGCCGTATCCAGGAAGATCTGAGCGGCGGCTCGCTCTTTCATATCCGCCAGGGCGCTGTCCAGGTCCCGGCCCAGACCCATGTCGCCGGTGTCGGTCCGCAAGCAGATCTGCCCGTCCCGGTAAGACATCGCCACCACCTGCACCGGCTGGAGCTTTCCTATATCCACACCAGTGCTTCGGTCCCCCAGGACCAGCACCGCCGCCGCCAGCGCCGCCAGATACAGCCACCGCTTCATGCCCGGTCCCTCCTTTGGAATTTCAGCCGCTTTCGGGCAAGGTCCGGCACGGTCCCTTCGGAGAAGGGCGCCAGGAACGCCACCCCCAGGCTGGTCAGGCCGGACAGGTGGATCAGCAAGGCCAGCGCCCCTACCGTCACCCCGAACAGGCCGCCCACCGCGCCTAAAGCGGCGATGGCGGTCCGCCACACCCGCACCGCCTCGGCCAGGTCCCGGCTGGGCTGGACAAATCCGCAGACCCCCGCCACGCTGACGATGATCAGCGCCGCCGGGGAGATGATCCGGGCCTCCACCGCCGCGGTGCCCACCACGATGCCGCCGATGATCGACACGGACTGGCCCACCGCCTGGGGGAGCTGGATCCCCGACTCCTGGAGCAGTTCAAAGGCGATCAGCAGGCCCAGCACCTCCACCGCCGTGGAAAATGGCACGTCCTGCTTGCTCTGGATGATCGCCCGCAGCAACGGCAGCGGGATCATCTCCTGGTGGAAGGTGGCCATGGCGATAAAGAAGCCCGGCAGCAGCAAACTGACCGCCAGGGCGGCGCACCGAAGGAAGCGGATGCAGGTGGCGGATACATGGTCCCGGCTTCGGTCCTCCGGGCTGTCCAGCAAGGCCCCCAGGTCCACCGGCAGAAGATACCCCAAAGGCAGGCCATCCACCAGCAAACCCAACCGGCCGTCCAGCAGTCCCTGGCAGAACCGATCCGTCCGCTGGGTATACTGCAGCAGTGGAAACGCGGTGGCCCGGGAGCCGGTGACATACTCCTCCACCGCCGAAGGACTGATCAGGCCGTCGATCTGGATCTTATCCAGCCGGTCCTTCAGCCGCCGGACCAGGGCCGGGTCCGCCACCCCTTCCAGCCAGAGCACGGACACATTGGTCAGGCTCCGGGTCCCCACCACCGTTTCCCAGATCCCCAGGTCCGGGGATCGGAGGTGGCGGCGGATCAGGCTGGTATTGGAGCGGCTGGTCTCCACGAAGGCGTCCTTGGGCCCTTTGACCGTGTTCTCCACCTCCGGCGCGGACACGCTCCGCTTTTCCGGGGTCTTGACCTCATAGGCCACCGCCCCGGCCCCCGGGAAGAGGACCACGCAAAAACCGTTGACCAGCTTCCTTGCCACCGTGTCCAGGTCCAGGCAGGGGTCCGCCACTACATTATATACCGTCCCCCGAGCCGCCCGGTGGTACAGCTCCAGCATCGTTTCCCCGGTCAGGCCCTGGGCGATCGGCTTGACCACATAGTCCGAAGCATTGGCCGCCGCCACCAGGCCGTCGATGGCATAGCAGTACAGCGTCCACGGTCCGCACCACAGCGCCCGGGCCACCAGGTCCGCCGCGTTGGGGAAGGCCCGGCGGATGTCTTCGTCTGTGAGCTTATCGGCGGTCTTTCTTCCGTCCATACCATCACCTCCCCGGTAGCTTGCCCCAAAGGGACGGTTTATATTTGCTTTTTTCATGAAAGGGTGGTATAGTGGATCTATCTTGACCAGGAGGTGCGATATGCAGAGGATCCGAAAGATCGACCAGCGGGTAAAGACCAAGTTCCTCAGCTATTATGAGCTGGAGGTCCAGCACCGCGGCGGCCGGGTGTCCACCTATTATATGGCCTCCCGGGTGCCGGAGCCTCGGGACCTGCAGGTGCTCACCGGCCAAAACAGGCCCGACGGGGTGATCATCTACGGGGTGTATGGAGAGCGGAAGGACCGGGTGGTCCTGATCCGGCAGTACCGTTACCCGATCGGGGGCTATGTCTACGAGTTCCCTGCCGGACTGCTGGAGCCGGGGGAAGATCCGGCTCAGGCTGGCGCCCGGGAGATCTTTGAGGAAACGGGTCTGACCTTCGTCCCCAAAGAAGGGGGCAGTTACGGCCGGCCCTTCTACACCACCGTGGGCATGACCGATGAGAGCTGTGCCACGGTATACGGCTACTGCACCGGCACTCCCACCAACATCCACCAGGAGCTAAGCGAAGACATCCAGGTGGTGCTGGCGGACCGGGCGGAGTGCCGCCGGATCTTGCGGGAGGAGCACGTGGCGATCATGTGCGCCTATATGCTCATGCACTTCATCGCCACCCCCGGCGACCCTCTGGCGTTTTTGGACGCCGCCACCTAAGAAACAGGAGGACCCATATGTCCCAGATCATTGCCGCCGTATCCACCGGCAGCCAGATATCCGCCATCGGGATCATCCGCCTCTCCGGGGCCGGGTGCGCCCAGGTGGCGGAAAAAGTATTCAAATGTAAGGGCGGACTGTCCCAGGCCCCGGACCGAAAGCTGTGTCTGGGGACCTTGTACGACCGGCAGGGCCGGGCGATCGACCAGTGCATGGCGGTCTATTCCCGTGCGCCCCACAGCTACACCGGGGAGGACACGGTGGAACTGCACTGCCACGGCTCCCCGGCGGTGCTGGCCGCCGGACTGGACGCGTTGTATCAGGCCGGCGCGCGGCCTGCCCAGCGGGGGGAGTTTACCAAGCGGGCCTTCCTCAACGGCCAGCTGGACCTGACCCAGGCGGAGGCGGTGATCGACCTGATCGAAGCGGACACCGCCGACGCCGCCGCCAACGCCGCCGGACAGGTGGGGGGCGCTCTGCGCCGCCGGTTGGAGCCGGTGTACCAGGACCTGGTGGACCTGTGCAGTCATTTCCACGCGGTGCTGGACTACCCGGACGAGGATATCCAGGATTTCGGCCTGGACGCCTATGAAAGCACCCTGCGCAAGGACGCCAAGGCGCTCTACGACCTGTCCCGGACCTACGGCCAGGGCCGGATCCTCCGCCAGGGCGTGGCGGCGGCGATCGTGGGCCGGCCCAATGTGGGCAAGTCCAGCCTTCTGAACGCCCTGGCCGGGTTCGATCGGGCGATCGTCACCGACATCCCCGGCACCACCCGGGACACGGTGGAGGAGCAGGTCCTGCTGGGGTCCACCCGGCTGCGGCTGATCGACACCGCCGGGATCCGGGACACGGCGGACGCTGTGGAGGCCCTGGGGGTGGAGCGGTCCCGGAAGGCCGCGGAGGAAGCGGACCTTCTGCTGTATGTGTGCGACGGCTCCGCGCCTTTGACGCAAGAGGACCGGCAGATCCTGGATCTATGCATGGACCACGACAACGCCATCGCCCTGATCAACAAGTCAGACCTAACGCCCCAGGTATCCCCGGCAGATCTGCCCTTCACCACGGTGATCCGGGTCTGCGCCAAGACCGGCCAGGGACTGGACCAGCTGGCGGATGTGGTGGACGAGCTGTTCCGGGGCAGCGCGCCCTGTGACGGGTCGATCCTGTCCAATCCCCGGCAGTACGACGCCATCCGCCGGGCATATGAGGCCATGCTCTCCGCCCTTCAGGGGCTTCGGCTGGGCCAGACCCCGGATGCGGTGCTCACCGATGTGGAGACCGCCATGGAGGCCATGGGCGAGGTCACCGGCGGCACCGTCCGGGAGGATATCACCGCCCGGATCTTTGAACGATTTTGTGTAGGAAAGTAATACGATGATCTATTTGGACAACTCTGCCACCACCCAGCCCTGCCCGGAGGCGGTGGCGGCCATGACCCGGGCGCTTACCGAGGGCTGGGGCAATCCCAGCGCGCTGTACGGCTTTGGGATCGACGTCGCCCGGGAGCTTCGGGCCGCCCGGGGCCAGGTGGCCGCCGCCCTGGGGGCGGAGCCGGACCGGGTGTTCTTCACCTCCGGCGGCACGGAGGCGGACAACTGGGCGATCTTCGGCACCGCCCGCCGCTTCGGCAAGAAAAACAAGCACATCATCACCACCGCCGTGGAGCACCACGCGGTGCTCAACTGCATGAAGGAGCTGGAAGCCCAGGGGTTCGAGGTCACCTACCTGCCCCCGGATGACCTGGGCCGGGTGTCCCTGGGGGACTTGAAAGCCGCCCTGCGGAAGGACACGATCTTGGTATCGGTGATGATGGTGAACAACGAGAGCGGGGCGGTGATGCCGGTGGGCCAGATGGCCCGGCTGACCCACAAGGTCTGCCCGGAGGCCATCTTCCACACCGACGCGGTCCAGGGCTTTTTGAAGGTGCCTTTTGCCGCCAAAACTTTAGGCGCGGACCTGATCAGCATCTCCTCCCACAAGGTCCACGGCCCCAAGGGGGCGGGGGCGCTGTACATCAGCCCCCGGCTCCGCTCCTTCCCGCCCCTGCTCTTCGGCGGCGGCCAGGAGGGGGGCTACCGCAGCGGCACGGAAGCCACCCCGGCGATCCGGGGCTTTGCCGCCGCCTGTCAGGCGCTCAGCGCCACCTTCCGGGAGGATGCCGCCCGGGAGAAGGCGCTGCTGGACCGGGCGGTGGAGGAGCTGTCCGCCGTGGAGGGGATCTTGGTCAACGGCGCTCATGAGGCCCCCCACATCCTGTCGCTGTCGATCCCCGGCCTGCCCACCCAGAACACGATCAACATCCTGCAAGACGCCGGGATCTGCGTGTCCGCCGGGTCCGCCTGCGCCAAGGGCCACCGAAGCCATGTGCTTTCGGCCATGGGCCTGAGCCCGGCCCGGATCGACGGGTCTTTCCGGGTATCTCTCAGCCGCCACACCACCCAGGAAGACGTAAACGCCCTGATCCGGGCGCTCCGGGACCAGGCTCTCCCCCGGGCCAGGCCCTGATGCAAGAAAAAAATCATTGTATTCCCAGGCCATATCTGCTACAATACCCCCGGTAAGAAACTTCCAGAGGAGGACATTTGTTTATGAGTTATGTAGACGAGATCCTGACCAGGGTGAAGGCCCAGAACCCGGCTCAGCCCGAGTTCCACCAGGCGGTGGAGGAAGTGCTGGAATCGCTTCGGGTGGTGATCGAGCGCAACGAGGCCCAGTATCGCCGCAACGCCCTGCTGGAGCGGCTGACCACCCCGGAGCGGGTGATCATGTTCCGGGTGCCTTGGGTGGACGACAACGGCCAGGTCCAGGTGAACAACGGCCTGCGTGTCCAGTTCAACAGCGCCATCGGCCCGTACAAGGGCGGCCTGCGGTTCCATCCTTCCGTGGATCTGGGCATCATCAAGTTCCTGGGCTTTGAGCAGACCTTCAAGAACAGTCTGACGGGCCTGCCGATCGGCGGCGGCAAGGGCGGCGCGGACTTTGACCCCAAGGGCAAGTCCGACCGGGAGATCATGGCCTTCTGCCAGAGCTTCATGACCGAGCTGTGCAAGCACATCGGCGCGGACACCGACGTGCCTGCCGGTGATATCGGCGTAGGCGGCCGGGAGATCGGCTACCTGTACGGCCAGTACAAGCGGATCCGCAACGAATACACCGGCGTGCTCACCGGCAAGGGCCTGAGCTACGGCGGCTCCCTGGCCCGGACCCAGGCCACCGGCTACGGCCTGCTGTACCTGACCGACGAGATGCTTCGGTGCAACGGCAAGTCCCTGGAAGGCAAGACCGTGGTGGTCTCCGGCGCGGGCAACGTGGCCACCTACGCCATCGAGAAGACCTGGGAGCTGGGCGGCAAGCCGGTGACCTGTTCCGACTCCACCGGCTGGATCTACGATCCTGACGGCATCGACGTAGCCACCCTGATCGAGGTCAAGCAGGTCCGGCGGGCCAGGCTCACCGAGTACGCCAAGGCCCGGCCCAATTCCGTGTATCACCAGGGCAAGGGCGTGTGGAGCGTGAAGTGCGACGTGGCCCTGCCCTGCGCCACCCAGAACGAGCTGGACCTGGAAGACGCCAAGGCCCTGGTCGCCAACGGATGCTTCGCCGTGGCCGAGGGCGCCAATATGCCCACCACCCTGGAGGCCACCCGGTATTTCCAGGAGCAGGGCGTGCTGTTCTGCCCGGGCAAGGCCGCCAACGCCGGCGGCGTAGCCACCTCCGCCCTGGAGATGAGCCAGAACTCCGAGCGGCTGAGCTGGACCTTTGAGGAAGTGGACAGCAAGCTCAAGGCCATCATGGTCAACATCTTCCACCAGCTGGACAAGGCGGCCAAGGAATACGGCCTGGACGGCGACTATGTGGCCGGCGCCAACATCGCCGGTTTCCTGAAGGTTGCCGATGCCATGAATGCCCAGGGCATCGTGTGATGAAGTAAAAAATACCGGCAGGAGCTTTTGCTCCTGCCGTATTTTTATGGATGGGATATCAGCGTGGCGCGCCGCAGTTGGTGCAGAACCGGCAGTTCGGCGGCATCTTCCGGCCGCAGTTGGCACAGTACACCGCTTCCTGCTCCCCAGGGGCTTCCGCCTCCTGAGGCACCACCAGCGCGAAAGGCTCCGCTTCCTCCGGCTGGGCAGGGGCCTGCTGCCACACCGGCTGGGCCGCCGGGGCCACAGGCTGATAGCCGTAGCCCGGGACGATCGGTTCCGCCGGAAGGCTCTGGACCCTGGACTGGTAGGAGAAGATCACCGCGGCGAACAGGATGTTGCTCACCGCGCCCACCACGCCGGCGATCGGCCCGGTCTGGATCTGGGAAAAGCGGATCAGACCTGTAAGATCGCCTGACACATCAGCGGCCTCCAGTTCCTCCACGGAAGACCAGATCAGCGCGGCAAACGCCTCAGAAGCCAGCGCGCCGATCAGCGAGCCTACCGCGCCGATGATCAGCAGCACCGCCACCAGGATGGACACCTTCCCCGTCACCCGGTCGGTGGCGATCACCTGCTTTGCCGCGTTGATCGAGCCGATCACCCGGGCCAGGAAGACGATCACCAGGGCCAGCACCGCCACGATCACACCGGCAGTAATGCCGAAGGTGGTGGTCAGCAAACTCATCTCCACCTCCGACAAGATGGCCCCCTGCGCCCGGATCGCCGCCATGGCAAGGACGATGGCCAGGACCAGGAACGCCCCGGCGACGCACACCGCCACCAGCTCGATCAGCTGGACCACCTTGATCATGGTCAGACCGGCGGTGGGCATCCCCTTCTCACGGTACGCCCCGGCATAGGTGATCCACAGACCCACGGCGATCAGCGTAGGGAGGACGGCTCCAAGCAACGTATCCATAGGCGTGTCCATGCCCAGCACCAGGTCCAGCACCAGGCTGATGGTGTACGCCAGCAGCGCCGCCAGGGTCAGGGGCGAACGGACCAGCTTTTTCAGAGCCGCCTGTCGGGGGCCGTCCGCCTGCGGGCCATACGCGGCCCGGGGATCAAGGGCATTGCCGCACTCCGGGCAGACCCGGACATCTTCCGGCAGGACCCTTCCACAACGTGTACAAACCATTTCCACTTCCCCTTTCTTGTTCTGCCTTTCCTGTATTTCCAA
Source organism: uncultured Oscillospiraceae bacterium (assembly GCA_944387625.1). Classification (GTDB taxonomy): domain Bacteria; phylum Bacillota; class Clostridia; order Oscillospirales; family Oscillospiraceae; genus Faecousia. Next base: position 13,184 of record CALXFQ010000019.1, on the reverse strand, counting down.
GGCGTATCAGTAAGCCACGCCCCAAAGGACCATCTTATCCGCCGGCTTGCCGCAGCAGGCGCATTTGTCGCCCAGGCGCTCCTGGGCAAAGGGGATGCACCGGGAGGACATCCCGGCCACTTCTTTCATCTTCAGCTCGCACGCCAGATCGCCGCACCACATGGTCTTGATATAGCCGCCGTTGGCCTGCTGGAGCTGCTTGGCCTCCTCCAAAGACTGGGCCTCGTAGATGTGCTCGTCCAGGTTCTTCTTGGCCCGCTGGAACATCTGCTGCTGGACCAGGGCCAGCTGCTCCTGCACCGCCTGCTCCAGGTCCTCCAGCTTGCAGACCACCTTTTCCCGGTCCGTCCGCCGGACCAGCACGCACTGGCCGTTCTCCAGATCCCGGGGGCCGCACTCCACCCGCACCGGCACGCCCTTCATCTCATACTCGGCGCACTTCCAGCCCATGGAGTTGTCCGAGTCGTCCAGCTTCACCCGCAGTCCGGCATGGATCAGCCGGTCCTTCAGGCCCTGGGCCGCTTCCAGAACGCCGGGCTTGTGCTGGGCCACCGGCAAGATCACCACCTGGATCGGGGCCACCTTGGGGGGCAGCACCAAGCCGTTGTTGTCGCCGTGGGTCATGATGATGCCGCCGATCAGCCGGGTGGACACGCCCCAGGAGGTTTCATGGGGGTTGACCCGCTGGTTGTTCTTATCAGTGAACTCGATGCCGAAAGCCTTGGCGAAGCCGTCGCCGAAGTAGTGGGAGGTACCGGCCTGCAGGGCCTTTCGGTCGTGCATCATACATTCGATGGTGTAGGTGGCCTCCGCGCCGTTGAACTTCTCCTTGTCGGTCTTCCGGCCCCGGGTCACAGGCATGGCAAGCACGTTCTCGCAGAAGTCGGCGTAGACCCCCAGCATGGTCTCGGTGAAGTCCTGGGCCTCCTGGGCGGTGGCATGGATGGTGTGGCCCTCCTGCCACAAAAACTCCCGGTGGCGCAGGAAGGGCCGGGAGGTCTTCTCCCAGCGGATCACGCTGCACCACTGGTTATACTTCATAGGCAGATCCCGGTGGGACTGGAGCACATGGGCGAAGTGCTCACAAAAGAGGGTCTCCGAGGTGGGCCGGATGGCGTAGCGCTCCTCCAGCTTCTCGTTGCCGCCGTGGGTGACCCAGGCGCACTCCGGGGCGAAGCCCTCCACATGGTCCTTCTCCTTCTGGAGCAGGCTCTCAGGGATCAGCAGGGGCATATACACGTTCTCCACGCCCTGTTTCTTGAACTCCTTATCCAGGATATGCTGGATGTTCTCCCAAATGGCGTAGCCATAGGGCCGGTAGATGAACACGCCCTTGACCGAGGAATAGTCGATCAGCTGGGCCTTGGTGCACACATCCGTGAACCACTGGGCAAAGTCCACCTCCATGTCCGTGATCTGTTCTACTTTCTTGTCTTTTGCCATGATATTTCATCCTCTCAGGTGATACATTCGCTCACTACATTGTACCACATTTGTCAAGGGCTGTATATGGAAACAGCCTTGCGATCGGCATATAAGTTTGGTATACTGAGAACCATAAAGAGAAAAGAGGTAACTGCCATGCGTTCGATCCGACAGATCTACAAGATCGGCAAAGGCCCCTCCTCCTCCCATACCATGGGCCCGGAGCGGGCGTGCGCCCTGTTCAAGGAACAATACCCCCAGGCTGACGGCTTCCGGGTGATCCTCTACGGCTCTCTGAGCAAGACCGGCGTGGGCCACGGCACGGACCGGGTGATCCGCCAGGTCCTGTCCCCCCTGCCCGCGGAGGTGGTCTTCTCCGACCGGGAACTGCCCGGCGCCCATCCCAACACCATGGACCTGACCGCCCTGAAGGACGGCCGGGAGCTGGGCAGTCTTCGGGTGGAGTCGATCGGCGGCGGGGACATCCGCTTCCCCGGCCAGCCGGAGGAGCGGGAGGAGGAGGTCTACATCGAGCACTCCTTCGCCGAGATCGCGGACTTTTGCAACTGGCGCTATATCGACCGGCTCAGCGACTATGTGGAGCTGAACGAAGGGCCGGAGATCTGGCCGTTCCTGCTGGAAGTGTGGCAGGTGATGAAGCAGTCCATCGCCGACGGCCTTGCCGCCGAGGGGGTCCTTCCCGGAGGGCTGAACGTCCAGCGCAAGGCCAAGTTCCTGATGGAGCAGGCGGTGCCGGAAAACGCCCCGGCCATGGCGCAGTTCAAGCAGATCGCCGCCTACGCCTACGCGGTGGCGGAGCAGAACGCGGACAACGGCACCATCGTCACCGCCCCCACCTGCGGAGCCTGCGGCGTGGTCCCTGCCGTGCTCAAATACGTCCAGAACACCCGGGGCCTGACGGATCTGCAGATCTGCCGGGGCCTGGCCGCCGCCGGGATCATCGGCAACCTGACCAAGCGCAACGCCTCGATCTCCGGGGCGGAGGCCGGGTGCCAGGCGGAGATCGGCACCGCCTGCTCCATGGCCGCCGCCGCCCTGGCGGAGCTGTACGGCCAGGACCTGAACCAGGTGGAGTACGCCGCGGAGGTGGCCATGGAGCACCATCTGGGCCTGACCTGCGACCCGATCTGCGGCCTGGTCCAGATCCCCTGCATCGAGCGCAACGCCGTGGCCGCCATGCGGGCCATGAACGCCTGCGATCTGAGCTACTTCCTCACCGGCTCCCGGAACATCAGCTATGACATGGTCTGCCGGGCCATGCACGAGACCGGCGTGAACCTGAACCGCCGCTTCCGGGAGACCAGCGAAGGGGGACTGGCCCGGATCTACGACCGAAAGAGGCGCTGATATGCAGATCCGTGCCTATCGTTCTTCGGATCTTCCGGCGGTGGTCCGGCTGTTTTACCACACGGTCCACACCGTCAACGCCCGGGACTATCCCAAAGCCCAGCTGGACGCCTGGGCGGACGGCGCCCCGGATCTTGCCGCCTGGGACCGCTCTCTGCTTGCCCACCACAGCCTGGTGGCGCTGGAGGGAGATACCCTGGTGGGCTTCGGGGACATGGACCCCTCCGGCTACCTGGACCGGCTCTATGTCCACGCCGGCTTCCAGGGAAAGGGGATCGGCACCGCCCTTTGCGATCTGCTGGAGGCCGCCGTCCCCGGACCGATCGTGACCCACGCCTCGATCACCGCCCGGCCCTTCTTTGAAAAACGGGGCTATGTGGTAAGGGCTCGCCAGCAGGTGGCCCGGAAAGGCCAAACGCTCACCAATTTCATCATGGAAAAACCACTTTAGATCGCCGCAAGGGCCTGCCGCGAATACGCGTTTTGCGGCAGGCCCTTGTGTTATTCGGACTTCAGGAATTTGGAATACCCGGTCCCATACTGGACGCAGCGGGAGACACGGCTCAGCGTGGCGGAGGAAATGTCCGCCTGGGCCATGACTTGGGCGTAGGTGTATCCCTCCAGCAGCAGCTTGGCGGCGAAACACCGCTCGGCCATGTTTTCGATCTCCTTGACGGTGCAAAGGTCGCCGAACAGGTCCCGGCAGTCCGCTGGGTCGTCGATGGACGCGATGAGCTGAAACAGCGCCTCAATTCGTTCCTGTTTGGGACAATGGTCCATGGTATGCCTCCTAAAACGGTTCCTGGGCCCCTCGCAGAAACGCCCGGGTCTTGTGGCTGCGGGGGCAGTCAAATACTTCCTCCGGGGTGCCCATCTCTTCGATGACCCCATCCGACATATATATTACCACATCCGCCACCGATTTTGCAAACTCCATTTCGTGCGTGACCACGATCATGGTATTGCCGCCGGTTTTCAGGCTGCGGATGACCCGCAGCACCTCGCCGGTGAGTTCCGGGTCCAGGGCGGAGGTGGGTTCGTCGAAGCACAGCACCTCCGGATCCAGGGCCATGGCCCGGGCAATGGCCACCCGTTGCTGCTGGCCGCCGGAGAGCTGGTAAGGGTAGGCGTTGACCTTGTGGGAGAGCCCCACCTTGTCCAGCAGGGCCAGCCCCCGGGCCCGGATAGCCTCCGGGGCGTCCCGCTTGAGCATGGTGGGGGCCAGGGTCACATTTTCCAGGGCGGTGTACTGGGGGAAGAGGTTGAAATTCTGGAACACCAGACCGAAATGGAGCCGGTTTTTCCGGATCTGCGCCTCGGTGACGGTCCGAAGGACCTGGCCGTTGACCAGGATCTCTCCCTCGTCGGCGGTCTCCAGGAAATTCAGACACCGCAGCAGCGTGGTCTTGCCGCTGCCGGAGGAGCCGATGATGGCCAGCACCTGGCCCCGCTCCAGGCTGAAGCACACGCCCTTGAGGACGTCAGTGCTTCCAAAGCCCTTTTTTAAGTTTTGCACGCGCAGCAGTTCCATGGTCTTAACCTCTGAAATAGGATAGTTTCCGCTCCAGCTTGCCGAAGAGCAGCGTCAGCAGACCGCTGAAGGCCAGATAGAACGCCCCGGTGTAGAACAGGGGCCAGATCAGCCCTTCCTTAATGAAGCTCTCGCCGGCCCAGATGATCTCGTAGATGCCGATGATCCGGGCCAGAGAGGTGTCCTTGACCAGCGTGATGATCTCGTTGCTCATGGGGGCCGTGATCCGCTTGATGACCTGCAGCAGCACCACCTTAAAGAAGATCTGGCCCTTGGTCATGCCCAGCACCTGCCCCGCCTCGTACTGGCCCTGGGGGATGGACTCGATGCCGCCCCGGTAGATCTCAGAGAAATAGCAGGCGTAGTTGATGGAGAAGGCCAGCAAGGTGGCGGTGATCCGGGGCATGGAGGGCAGCCCGAACATCAGGCCCGGACCGTAGAAGATGATGATCATCTGGAGCATCAGCGGTGAGCCCCGGATGATCCAGACGAAGCCCCGGGTGAGCCAGCGCAGGGGCGTAAATCTGCTCATGGATCCGAAGCAGATCACCAGGCCCAGGGGGATGGAAAACACCAGGGTCAGGCAAAATACTTTCAGCGTTTCCGCAAAGCCGCTGAGCAGCTGCATCGTAACGGGGATGAACATGGGGCGGTACCTCTTTTCCTGTCAAAAGCTGGAGCGGCAGCCTTGCCGGGGAAACGCCCACGGCGGGTCCCGCCGTGGGCGGCAGGGGTCATTCAACCAGGGCCAGGCCGTACTTTTCGGCCAGGGCGGCCAGGGTACCGTCCTCCATCAGTTCTGCCATAAAGTCGTTGAACTTGGCGGTCAGATCCGAGTCCTTCCGGAACCCCACGCCGTACATCTCTTCCGTCAGCCGCAGGCCCGGCGCCAGGTCGGCGTAGCTGGTGCCTTCGCCGGTCATGGCGTTGGCCATGGTGATGTCGATGACGCAGGCGTCGGAGGTGCCGGCGGCCACTTCCATCAGGGCAGCGGCCTGGTCCTGCAAGGTGACGTAGTCGGTGATGCCGGCCGCGTCCAGGGCATCCTGACCGGCGGAGCCGTTCTCCACGGCGAAGGACAGGCCCTTCAGGCTCTCGATGTCGGTGTGATCGCCCACTACATCGGCCTTCATGACCAGGACCTGGGCGTTGATGACGTAGGGTTCGGAGCAGTTGGTGTTCAGCTTGACTTCATCGGTGATGGTCATGCCGTTCCAGATCACATCGATGTTCTTGGTGTCCAGTTCGTAGAATTTTTTGCTCCAGTCCGCCAGGACGAAGAATTCACATTCCACGCCCAGTTCTTCGGCGAAGGCCTGGGCAAACTCGGCGTCAAAGCCGGTCCATTCGCCGTTTTCGTCCTTATAGTCCATGGGGGCGTAGTCGGTGATGCCGACCACAAGTTTGCCTTTTTCCCGGACATAGGCCAGGTCGGAGCCGGATCTGGCGTCGCCGCAGCCGGCGAAGACGGATGCCAGCAGAAGCGCGGCCAGTACCAGAGCAGTCATTTTTTTCATAACATATCGTCCTTTCTGTGGGAGTGTTGGTCGATGGCCGCATTATACTTTAGTTCGATAAAGAAGTAAAGAGGAAGATCCATATTTTTTTTATTTTCGGCGGAGCGCACAGACAGGACCGTTGGAAAGGCACTTTAGTTTTGTAAAGAACCACAAGGGCGGAGGCGGCGATCCATCCGGGCAAAAAAGCCTTTTTGACTGTCTGACCTGGGTCTGCCGCAAAATACACATTTTGCGGCAGACCCTTTTTTGTTGGACACCCTCCCCGGATCTGTTGTGTATTTGACGAAACTTCTCCGTCCTGTTCGGAAAAAACTTGTTGATTTCCCATAAATATTCCTTTATAATCTTTGGTATAAGAGAAACCGCGCCATGAGCAAAGATCCACAGAAAGGAGGTCCTGTCCGGCGACACCATTTACGCAGCGTATCTGAACGATTTTTGACCAGAAGGGAGAAAAATATGAAACTTTCGAGCAAGCGCGCCGTATGCATGGCTCTGGCCCTGTGCCTGATCTTCGGCCTGATCGGCGCCGGACTGCCCGGCTTGAGCGGGACGGCCAACGCCATCTCCGCCAACCTGGCCCTGAACAAGACCGCCACCGCTTGTGAGTACGAGGATACCACCACCTTCACAGCGGACAAGGCAGTGGACGGCAACCTCTCCACCCGGTGGGCCACCAACGCCAGCAGCACCGGCACGGATCCCAAGTGGATCTATGTGGACTTTGGCAGCGCCACCACCTTCGACATCGTGGACATCTCCTGGGAGCAGGATAACATCGTTGCCTACCAGCTCCAGGTGTCCGACGATGCCAGCGACTGGGTGACGGTGTATCAGCGCAACTCTCAGCCCACCACCACGGACGAGAGCGTGACCCTGACCACCCCGGCCACCGGCCGCTACCTGCGGGTGTATGTGACCGATTACAGCGCCGCGGACTGGAAGTCCGTTTCCATCTTCGAGCTGGCGGTGTACAACTCCGCCATCGAGGGCGGCCAGGAGCAGACCGGCAACTATCTGATCTACCCCATCCCCCAGAAGGTCACCGACTCCGAGGCCACCATCCCCCTTACCGGCTCGGTGAACGTGGTGAAGGGCGACGGCATCGACGCGCTGACCACCAGCCGTATCGAGGAAGTGCTCTCCGACAACGGCCTGACTTACACCTGGTCCGACGCCCGGGTGGAAGGCGTGACCAACCTGTATGTAGGCATCAACGGCTCTTCTGACGCCGCCGACGCTTACGCCGGCGTCCCCCGGGACGTGTTCACCGCCGCCGAGGATCGGTACGACGCCCATGTGGTGAAGATCTTCGAGAACGGGGACATCGTGATCCTGGGCGAGGACTCCGACGCCGCCTACTTCGCCCTGGCCACCCTGGACCTGATGCTGGAGCAGTCCGCCGACGGCGTGATGAAGGTGTCCACCATCGAGGACTACGCGTTCCAGAAGTACCGTGGCTGCGTGGAAGGCTACTACGGCTACCCCTGGAGCGTGGAAGGGACCCTGAGCTGGTTCGACTTTGCCAAGCGCTACAAGATGAACACCTTCCTCTACGGCCCCAAGTCCGACCCCTACCACCTGGGACTGTGGGATGTGGATTATCCCCAGACCGCCACGGAGGAGGAGTCCAAGCAGGGCATCCGCACCGCCGATGAGATGCGCCAGATCGCCGAGAAGGCGGCCGCCTGCAACGTGGACTTCGTATGGGTGGCCCACCCGGCCATGGAAAAGCCCATCGACTTTACCAACGAAGCCACCGTGGACGAGGGCGTGGAGCGTCTGATGACCAAGTTCGAGCATATGTATGACCTGGGCGTCCGGCAGTTCGGCATCTTCGTGGACGACATCACCATGAGCGAAGCCGCCGCCAGCTGCGATATGCAGATCTACCTGCTCAACCAGGTCCAGGCTAAGCTCTACGAAACCTACAATACGGAAGGCGCCGCCGCCGAGGACCAGGTCAAGGGCCTGTTCTTCACCCCCGCCTGGTACACCACCGGCAGCTCCGGCGCTTCCACCTATATGCCCAAATTCCAGGCCCTCCATGAGGATATTGAAATTTGCTTCACCGGCAGCGACGTGTTCTCCAACATCAGCAACACCTCCGCCACCACCTTCAAAAACTGGATCGGCCGGGAGCCGGTGCTGTGGTGGAACTACCCGGTGAACGACAACCTGGACAACGTGTTCTACACCAACCCCCTGGACCACTTCTACAGCCTGGATCCCAACCCCTCCAGCCTGGAAGGCGTGCTCTCCAACCCCATGAACTATTCCGAGGCTTCCAAGGTGGCCTTCTTCGGCATCGCCGACTACGCCTGGAACCCTGGCGCCTTCAACGCCCAGACCAACTGGGAGAACTGCTTCGACGGGATCTTCCCCGACGATCCGGCGCTGGCCCAGGCCCTGAAGCTGGCCTACGGCAGCCTGAACTACGAATATGAGCCCCAGTACCTGACCCGGCTCTACGCCCAGTACGGCAGCGGCAGCGACACCGCCGCCGCCCAGCTCCACGAGGAGATGTATGCCATCGTGGAGGCCATCGAGCTGCTGGAGACCCTGAAAGACAGCGACGATCCGGTGGAGCGGCTGCTGGTGGAAGAGGCCCAGCCCGCTTTCAACAAGCTCTATGACATGGCCGCCGCCATCGGCGGAGCCATGGCTGTGGTGTCCTCCGACGATCCGCTGGTCCAGACCCACGGCTACTATTTGGCCATGGCCGCCTACGAGCGGCTGAGCGTCTACCGCAACCCCCGCTACACCATCACCGCCATGGAAGGCCAGGGCACCAACATCTACTACAGCACCTGGCAGGCCGAGCCCTCCAATCGGAAGATGGTGGCCTTCGTGGAGACCGCCATGGACGCCATCGCGGACTTTGACGTGACCGCTCTGGACACCAGCGCCGCTGAAGTGACCCTGGTGAAGATCGATCCTGATCAGGATGTGCAGGTCCACCAGGGCGAGAGCTGTACGTTCACCGCCATCGTCACCGCCGTGGGCGAAGACCTGGAGGATGTGATCTGGTCCGTGGAGGGCAACACCGGCGCGGGCACCCGGATGTCTTACAACGGCGTGCTGACCCTGGACAACAACGAGCTGTCCCCCACCGTCACCGTCCGGGCCACCTCCGCCTATGACGCCACCAAGTCCGCCACCGTGGAAGTCACCGTGCTGGACCGGATCTACATCGATCCCACCATCCCCACCAACGTGGCCTACGGCGCCCATGTGCTGGGCGGCTCCGGCAACCCCGGTGACGGCGGCCAGCCGGACAACATGTTCGACGAAAGCGAAGACGGCTCCAAGTGGTGCCCCGGCGACAACACCCGCTACAACCAGTGGGCGGCCTTCGACCTGGGCGCGGAGAAGACCATCTACTCCTGGCAGCTGGTGAACGCCGGCGTGGAGCACTATCTGGACATCTCCAGCCACTTCTCCCTGCAGATCCTGAAAGATCCCAACGCCACCGCCGAGCAGTTGGCGGACATGAGCTACCTGTCCGACAACGACAACTGGGTGATCGTGGCCGAGTACACCAACAACACCGAAGACAAGGTGACCCACACCTTTGACGAGCCGGTGACCGCCCGGTACTTCCGGCTCTACATCAACGACGGCTGCCAGAGCGGCGTGTGGTACCCCGCCACCCGGATCTATGAATGCCGGCTCTTCGGCGTGGACACCGCCACCGTGGCCCGGACCCACTCCCTGACGATCTCCGATGAGATCACCAACGGCACCGTCACCAGCGATGCCGGGAACTACGAGGAAGGGGCCAAGGTCAACCTGTACATCACCCCCGAAGAAGGCTATCAGCTGAAAGAAGGGTCCCTGAAGTACAACGGCACCCCGATCGACGGCACCTTCTTCCTGATGCCCGGAGAGGACGTGGTGATCACCGCCGAGTTTGAGAAGATCGGCGAGCCGGTGGATCCCCCCGATCCCCCCGACCCCACCGATCCCACCGATCCTACCGACCCCAGCGAGCCTTCCGAGCCCAGCCAGACCACCAAGCCTTCCGAGTCTTCCGAGCCTTCTGAGCCTTCCGAGTCTTCTGAGCCGACGGTGTCCAGCGAGCCTTCGGAGAGCACGGAGCCTTCCGAGAGCACGGAGCCGGCCGAGAGCACGGAGCCGGCCGATGACCAGACCCCGCCCACCGGCGATCAGATGCTGTCCATGCTGTGGATCTGGCTCGCCCTGGCGGCCACCTGCCTGGTGCTGGTGGTGAAGAAGCGCTCCCTGGTGTAAGATGAACGACCCGCCGGGGCCGCATGGCCCCGGCGGCAGGAAAAACCAGAAAGGAACTGAAAAGATGAGAACCAAAACCAGATCTTTTAGAGTCTTGGCTCTGATGCTGTCGCTGGTGCTGGTCCTGGGCCTGATCGGCGGCGGCATCCCCGCCCGGGCGGAAGGCACGGACCTGACCGGCGAGGAACTGGCCCGGCTGATCGTGCCGGTGGTCCAGGAGTACACCCTGGCGCAGACCTCGGGAACATGGACCATGACCACCGGGACCCGGCTGATGGTCCTGGCCACCCAGGAGAACCTGGAAAATGCGCGGCTGGCCGAAGTGGTGGAGCTGGTCAACGCCGAGTTCATGGAGAAGGAAGTGGTCTCCGCCGATCCCTTCGCCATGGTCTACGGCAACGCCGAGGATCAGACCTCTGCCGACGTGCTGATCAAAATGAGCCAGGCTCCCACCGCTGACTCCGACAGCGCGGAAGCCTACACCATCACCATCAGCGAAAACGGCGTGGTGATCGACGGCGCCAGCGAGAACGCCGTCATGTACGCCCTGCGGACCATCCAGCACTACATGGTGGCCCTGGGCTACCTGCCCTACGGCACCATCGTGGACTACCCTGACGTGGCCGAGCGGCGGCTCCATGTGGACTGCGCCAGAAAGTATATCTCCAAGGACTGGTTCATCCGCCAGATCCGGGAGATGTCCTTCCTGAAGATGAACGCCATCCAGATCCACTTCTCCGAGAACCTGGGCTTCCGGATCGAGTGCGAAACGGACCCGGCGATCGTGTCTGATGAGTATCTGACCAAGGCGGAGATCCGGGAGATCCTGGCCGAGGCCGAGAAGTACGGCGTGAAGGTGATCCCCTCCTTCGACAGCCCCGGCCATGTGGACCAGATCCTGAAGGCCCACCCGGAATACGGCCAGGTCAACAGCTCCGGCGAGCACTACGCCTCCGGCCTGGACGTGACCAACCCGGAAGCGGTGGCCTACATCTACAGCCTGTACGATGAGTACATGGAGCTGTTTGAAGGATGCACCGACTTCCACATCGGCGGCGACGAGTATATGGAGTTCGACCGCGCGCCCTTCACCACCGAGTATAAGAGCGTGCTCAACGAGTACGCCGTGGAAAAGTACGGCGCCGGCGCCACCTGGAAGGACGCCATCGCCGGCTACATCAATGACCTGGCCGCCCACGTCTATGAGCAGGGCTTCATCCCCCGGATCTGGAACGACGGCATCTACTATGGCGAGAACTCCAGCTGGGAAGCCAAGCAGACCGTGGAGATGCACAAGTACATCGGCATCGACTTCTGGTCCCAGATGAGCTGGAACCCCTCCATCGCCAATCTCCAGACCTTCATCGACAAGGGCCATGAGACCATCTACAACATCAACGCCAGCTACTTCTACTATGTGCTGCGTAACGATATGCCCACCGACGGCCGGGAGCAGCACTCCTTCGACGTGCTGGACCAGGACAAGAACATCTTTGAGAACTGGACCCCCGGTCAGTTCCAGTCCAACACCATCGACGACGACCATCCCTACATCAAGGGTGCGGCCATGGGCATCTGGTGTGACAACCCGGACCTGTGCGACGAGGACACCATCACCTCCGACATCGCCGACGAGCTGCGCTCTCTGGCCAGCAAGTCCTGGAACGTCAGCAGCAGCGACGGCTTCACCTTCGAGGAGTTCAAGGCAAACTACACCGTCCTGGGCAATGTGGCGGGCTTTGAGAAGGGCTCCGAGCTTCCCGACGCCGGCCAGTTCCAGAACGCCGAGAGCCTGGGCAAGGTGACTATGAAGTATGTGGACGAGGAAGGCAACGCCATCCGCGCCGATGTGGTCAAGTACGGCAATGTAGGCGACAGCTACACCTTCACCGCCGAGGCCGTCTACGGCTATAAACTGGTGGGCGAAGGCACCGTTTCCGGCACCTACACCGCCGAGGGCGACATCTACACCTTCACCTTCCAGCTCTACACCGACAAGACCGCCCTCCAGGCGGAGCTGAACGCGCCTCTGACCGAGGCCGACTACATCCCCGAGACCTACGCCGCCTACAAGACCGCCCTGGAAGCCGCCAAGATCGTCAACGACAAGGCCGGCGCCCACCAGAGCGAGGTGGACGGGGTGCTGGAGGCCCTGCTGGAGGCCAAGGCCCAGGCCGTGGCCCTGGAGGACTACGCCCTGTATGTCCAGGTGACCTATCCCATGGAGGACATCGGCTACAGCACCGGCTACAGCGAGTACCTGACCGCCGTGGAGGCCGGTGAAGAGGCCCTGTACGGCACCGGCGGCAAGGAAGCCGCGCTGGCGGCGATCATGGAAGCCATCGACGATCTGGCGCTGCCGGTGTCCGGCACCATCAGCGTAGAGGCCACCGACAGCTGGTATGCCTACGACGGCGGCTATCCCTACACCAATATGTTCGACGGCGACCTGAACACCAAGTGCTGGTTCAACAAAGACCAGGAGGCCGGCAAGGAAGTGATCTTCACCCTGCCCACCACCGTGAACATGACCGCCATCCGGATCGTCCAGCCCTCCAACGTGGGCAATGACGTGATCGACGGGGCGGACATCCAGATCTCCACCGACAAACAGACCTGGACCAAGGTAGGCGAACTGACGCCTGACGAGCTGGATACCACCGTAGAGTTCGATGAAACTCCTGTCCGTTACGTTCGGATCGAGCTCACCGCCACGAAGAAAAACTGGTACCAGATCTCGGAAGTGATCTTCACCTACACCCTGCCGGAGGCGGACAGCACCATGGCCGACATCATCAAGGAAGCCAACGGTCTGGACATCACCGGCAAGGACGTGGACCTGGTAAACACCATGATCAACTGCCTGATCGATGTGCAGGAGCTGTACGCCGCGGGCAGCCAGGACAAGGAAGCCAATGACGCCGCCGTGGCCGCCCTCCGGGCCGCCATCGACGCCCTGATCGGCGCCCCGGTGGTGGAACAGCACACCGTCACCGTCGAAGCCGGCGCAGGCGGCACGGCAACGCCTTCCGGCAGTGTGACCGTCACCGACGGAGAGAGCCTGACCATCACCGTCACCCCCAACG
>CALXFQ010000018.1 GCA_944387625.1 uncultured Oscillospiraceae bacterium | reverse complement strand
TTTGCGTGTCTTATCCTTTGCGGCGGCTCATTTTCTGGCCGAGCCTTCCCAGCAGTACATCCAGCATGAACAGCGTCACGTTCCCCAGCGCCAGGGTCACCACGGTCATCACCGTCCCCAGCTCCTGAAATTCTGCCAGGATCTGGTCCATACCAAACAGGCGGATCAGCAAAGAATACATGGCGAAGATCGAGATGTTGAACAGCGCCAGCTTCCAAACCACGGGAAGCCTTCTGCGGTCGATCCAGGGCTTGACGATGGGATAGTACCCAAGGAATACAAAGACAGCGGCGGCCTCCTTCTCCGGCGCCAGCAGCAAGGACAAAATGGACACCGCGCCATACCAGGCCCAGGCCACCCGGGTCCCGGTAAGGCCGTGGACCAGCGCCAAGATCATAGCGCAGATCATGGGGCAGACGAAGGTGGCCACCGGGATCATGGTGCCCAGGCACATGACCACCACCGCCAGCGCCGCCATCACGCCGCCAAAGGCGATCTTCTTCGCGGCGCCTCGCTTCATGCCTGACTGTTCTGCTTCAGCAGACTATACTTGATATCCCACAGCTTCTGGGACAGGTCCACATAGTAGGTGTGGGGGTTATCAAAGCGCTTGACCTCGTCCCACAGGGTGTCCACCTGCTCCATACAGTACTGCCGGACCTGCTCCAGGCTGGGACAGCGATAGACCAGCTCGCCGTTTTTGAATATGGGGACCTGCAGCTCCTTAGCCTCATAATTGTACACCCGTTTGGTCTTCCAGGTGGCCTCAGGATCGAAGATCTCGATGTCCTGGCTGTCGTCCACCACCTCATCGTGGACGCACAGGTAGTCGGCGATCGCCTTGCCGGTGTCTTTACCGAAGAAGCGGTAGAGCTTCTTGTAGTGGGGGTTGGTGATCTTGCCCACGTTTTCGGAGATCTTGATCTTAGGCTCTACGGTACCGTCCTCATGCTCGATGGCGGTGAGCTTGTACACGCCGCCGAATACCGGTTCGCTGCTAGCGGTGATCAGCCGCTCGCCTACGCCGAACATATCGATCTTCGCCCCCTGGCGCAGCAGGTCCTGGATGATGTATTCATCCAGGGAATTGGACACGGAGATCTTGCACTCGGTCCAGCCGGCCTCGTCGAGCATCTTGCGGGCCTTCCGGCTCAGGTAAGCCATGTCGCCGGAGTCCAGGCGGATGCCGCACTTGGTCAGGCCCAGGGGCTTGAGGACCTCGTTGAACACCCGGATCGCGTTAGGCACGCCGGACTTCAAGGTATTGTAGGTGTCCACCAGCAAGGTCGGCTCGTTGGGGTACATCTGGCAATAGGCTTTGAATGCCTCATACTCGCTGTCGAACATCTGCACCCAGGCGTGGGCCATGGTGCCGCCGGCCTTCACGCCGAAAAGCTGGTCGGAGATGGTGCAGGCGGTGCCGTTGCAGCCGCCGATATAAGCCGCTCTGGCCCCCAGGATGGCCGCGTCCGCCCCCTGGGCACGGCGGGAGCCAAATTCCAGCACGGTGCGCCCCTCAGCCGCCCGGACGATCCGGTTTGCCTTGGTGGCGATCAGGCTCTGGTGGTTCACCGACAGCAGAAGGAAGGTTTCGATCAGCTGGGCCTGGATGGCCGGGGCTCGAACGGTGATGATCGGCTCCCGGGGGAACACCGGCGTGCCTTCCGGCACGGCCCAAATGTCCCCGGTGAACTTAAAATTTGCCAGATAGTCCAGGAAGGCTTCGCTGAAAATGTTCCGGCCGCGAAGGTATTCGATATCCTCCGGCTCAAACCGAAGCTCCTGGATATACTCGATGATCTGCTCCAACCCGGCGGCGATGGCAAAACCGCCGCCATCGGGACAACGGCGGTAGAACAGGTCAAAATAGGTGATCTTGTCTTTGTAGCCTTGTTCAAAATAACCGTTGCCCATGGTCAGCTCGTAAAAATCGCACAGCATGGTCAGATTGATCTTATCATAGACTTTCATAGATAGCCCTCTTTCCGTTGGTTTGCGTCCATCATAGACCATTTCACAGAAAATTTCAATCCTTTTTATTGACTTCTCCCGGCGGCTGGGCTATATTGGACCCAAACGAAACAGGAGGAACGCAAGATATGGATATCACTGTCGGAATGAAGGGCCAGGTCACATCCCTGGTGGAAAAAGAGGATACCGCCGCCACCGTTGGCTCCGGGTCGCTGCTGGTGTATGCCACCCCCTGCATGGTGGCACTGATGGAGGGCGCCGCCTGCGAAGCCATTGCCCCGGCTCTGCCGGAGGATAAGACCAGCGTGGGCATCCAGCTGAGCATCGACCATGTGTCCGCCACCCCGGTGGGCATGGAGGTCCGGGCCGAGGCGGAGGTCACCGAGGTGGACGGTAAGATCGTCACCTTCAAGCTCACCGCATACGACGAGGCCGGTGTGATCGGTGAAGGTACCCACAAGCGGTGCGTCGTTTCTTCCCAGCGGTTCCTGGACAAGACCTACGCCAAGCTCTGACAGATCAAAAACAGCACACGCCGGTAAAGGAACGGCTGTGTGCTGTTTTCTTTTTCAGATCTCCTGTCTGCCCTCCAAAGCCCGGGAGAGGGTCACCTCGTCGGTGTATTCCAGCTGGCTGCCCACAGGCATCCCGTAGGCCAGACGGGTCACTTTGATCTCCATGGGCCGCAGGAGCCGGGAGATGTACATGGCCGTGGCCTCCCCTTCCACATCCGGGTCGGTGGCCATGATCACTTCCCGGACCTGTCCGGCGGCTACCCGCTGTAGCAGCTCCCGGATCTTGATGTCCTCCTGGGTCACATGGTTCAGCGGGGAGATCACACCATGCAAAACATGGTAGACTCCGTTGAACTCCCGGCTGCGCTCCATGGCGATCACATCCCGAGGCTCGGCCACCACGCAGATCAGGCTGTGGTCCCGCATATCGTCTTCACAGATCGGGCAGACCGCCCGGTCCGTCAGGTTCTGGCACACCGGGCAGGTGTGGATCTCCTTTTTGGCCGCCAGGATGGCATTGGCAAAGCCCTCCGCCTCCTCCAGAGGCAGCTCCAGCACATGGAAGGCCAGCCGCTGGGCGGTCTTGCCGCCAATGCCGGGCAGCCGGGCAAATCGGTCTGCCAGCTCCTGCAGCGCCGCGGGGAAATACTGCATGGCGCCTCCTTAGAACAGCCCGCCCAGGTTCATGCCGCCGGTGAGCCGGGACATATTCTGGGCCGCGTCCCCATCAGCGGTACGCATGGCCTCGTTGACGGCGGCGATCACCATATCCTGGAGCATCTCCACGTCTTCCGGGTCCACAGCCTCCGGGTCGATGGTCAAGCCCACCAGCTCGTGCTTGCCGTTGACGGTGGCCTCCACCATGCCGCCGCCGGACTTGGCGGTATAGGTCTTCTTCTCCTGCTCCTCCTGCATCCGAAGCAGCTCCTGCTGCATCTTCTGGGCCTGCTTCATCATCTGGGCCTGATTCATGCCGCCGGGCATACCGCCCCGAAATCCACCTTTAGCCATTGTGTTCGATCTCCATTCTTTAAAATCATTCTTTGATCTTGATGATATCCGGATGTTCCCGGCCGAAGCTGATCAGCCGCTCCAGCTGCCGGTCATCTTGTAGGTTGTTGGTCTTGTCCACCACCTTCACCCCGATCCGGCGGCCCAGCTGAGCCGTTGCCTTGCGGGTCACCAGTTCGATGACCATGGGCTTGTCCACCATCTCCTTGGTGAAGGCGTTAGCGCATTGGAGCACCAGCAGATCTCCCCGCAGAACGCCCTGGACCGGGGCGCTGGGCGTAGGCGCGAAAAAGCCGGACACCGGCGGGCGAAGCTCCTTCCGGATCGACGACGCCAGATCCGTCCAGAAGCCGATCTGATCGGAAGGAGGCTCCTCCTCCGGCGGCGGCGGGGCATCCCGGTCCTCCGGCGGAGGCGGAAGCTCCTCTTCCGGCATTTCCATGGCAGGAGGTCCTGCCGCCGGGGCCGGCGCTGGGGCGGCGGATAAGACGATCTGCCCGGTCTTGACCTGCTCTTCCAGCCGGGTAAGACGGGCGTTGATGCTCTCCGGGTCCAGGGACAGTTCCGGCTGACACAGGGAAAGGATGCAAAGCTCGCCGTCCATCCGGCGGCTGCCGCTTCGGACGAAGCCTGCCATGGTCTGCTGAAGGACGCTCATCATCCGCACCAGTTCTCCGCTGGAGAACCGGCCGGAAAGCGCCTTGACTTCCTTATTCTCAGCCACACCAGAGAGCATGGCGATGCCGCTGTCCCCGGCGGTCTTAAGGACCATCAGATCTCTGGCAAGGCAGACCAGTTCATCGAGCATGGCCCGCAGATCCTTGCCTTCGGCGTACAGCCGGTCGAACAGCGCCAAAGCCTTGCCGGTGTCACGATCGGCGATATAGCGCATCATCTGGGCGCATTGCTGTTCTCCCGCGATCCCCAGGCAGGAATAGACCTGCCCGACATTCAATTCTCCCGTGGCAGCGGAGGCGCACTGGTCCAGCAGGCTCAGGGCATCTCGGAGGCCGCCGTCGGCCAGCCGGGCCAGGAGCCGGGCGGCGCCTTCGTCCAGGTCGATCCCTTCCTCATAGGCTACATACTGGAGCCGGGCGGCGATATCCTCCTGGGATATCCGCCGGAAGGAGAACCGCTGGCACCGAGAGAGGATCGTGGCCGGGACTTTGTGCAGTTCCGTGGTGGCCAGGATGAACAGCAGATGTTCCGGCGGCTCTTCAATGATCTTCAGCAGGGCGTTGAAGGCGGGTATAGAGAGCATATGGACCTCGTCGATGATATACACCCGCATCTTCACCTGAGATGGGGTATACACCGCGTCCTCCCGCAGGTCCCGGACATTGTCCACGCCATTATTGGAGGCGGCATCGATCTCCAGAACATCCATGCACGATCCGGCATCGATGGCTTTGCAGGCGGCGCACCGGTTGCAGGGGTTGCCATCCTGAAGGTCCAGGCAGTTGACCGCCTTTGCCAGGATCTTGGCACAGCTGGTCTTGCCGGTGCCACGGGACCCGGTGAACAGGTAGGCGTGGCTCAGGTGGCCGGTCTGGAGCTGGGTCTTCAGCGTCTGGGTGACGGGCATCTGCCCGGACACATCGTCAAAGGTCTGGGGCCGGTATTTTCGATATAACGCTTGATACGCGGACATCCTGCCCCTCCTTTCTTTGATCGATGGATAGAATTTGGACCGACTCATAACAAGATCGCACACCCACATTTGAACCTGATGAATACCCGGAAGTAACGCAGTCAGCTCAGGAACGGCAAACTCACGGCACACGAAGCGGTCTGCTTAATGCTGCTCGGTTCCCCGCCTGACATGGTTCACAGGTCTTCGTTGCGTAAGACCGTTCCCTCAACACTGCATACGAAACGCAGACGATACTCAAACAAGCCCGGGTGTGGGAATTCATCCCCGCTGTAGCGGATCGCGGGTCACAGGGCACCGCTATCTCCCCGACTAGTGCGACCTTGTTATAAGCCGGTCCGACCTAACAAGGCTATTTGATTATTGGCTGCTCAGCCCAGCTTGCTGTCGATAAAGTCAGCCAGCTCCTGGAACGTGGTGATGTCCTGATCCTCCAGATCCAGCTCGATGCCCAACTCGGACTCCAGATCCATGACCATCTCCACCACATCCAGAGAGTCGATACCCAGGCTCTCGAAGGTGCTGTCGGGCGTGATCTGAGAAGCATCGATGTCCAGCTGCTTGGAAGCGTAAGCGACCAGTTTATCGTACATGATGTATTCCCTCCAAAAGGTATGGTCTAAACTCCTAGTATTTTATAGCATGACGGACCATTTGTCAATGGTCGTTTTATCCGTCGTTTCCTACGGACGATCCGGCGGCGTAGCCCGTGGCCCAGGCGATCTGGAGATTGAAGCCGCCGGTATAGGCATCGCAGTCGATGATCTCACCGGCGAAGTACAGCCCCTCCACGAGCTTGGAGGCCATGGTCTTTGGGTCGATCTGGGAGACCTTCACTCCGCCGGAGGTGATGATCGCCTCCTCCACCGGCCGCTTTCCACGGATCTGCACCGGGAAGGCTTTCAGCAGCTCTATGAGCTTCCGGCGCTGCTGCTTGTTCAGGGCGTTGGCCTGGAGCTCCGGCGGGATCTGGGCTTTTTCCAGCACCACCGGGATCATGGACCGGGGCAGAAGATCTGTCATAGCATTTTCCATGGACCTGTTTTTATACATCTGCAGGTCCCGCAAGATCCGGTCGTTGAGCTTCCCTTCGTCCAGAGCCGGTTTCAGATCGATCAGCAGACGGCATCCCGTCCCTTTCAGGTGGGCGCTGGCGCTGAGGACCGTAGGGCCGGAAACGCCGAAGTGGGTGAAAAGCAGTTCACCAAAATCCGAATAAAGCGTCTTGCCCTTGGCATCCACCAGATTTACCGCCACATTTCGCAGGCTCAGCCCCTGCATTTTGGCGCAGTCCTCATCTGCCTCCAGCGGCACCAGAGAGCCTTCCGGCGGTACGATCGTATGGCCCAGGCTTTCCGCCAGCGCGTAGCCGTCACCGGTCGATCCGGTGGCGGGATAGGATACGCCGCCGGTGGCCAGGATGGCCCAGCCGCAGTCGATCCGCTGTCCCCCGGCCTCCACAGCCACCACCCGTCCGTCCTGGGTCAGGATGCGGCTGGCCCGGCCGGTACGGATGGTGACGCCGCTGCTTTTCAGCGCCCGCTCCAGGGCCTCCAAAACGGTGAAGCTCTTGTCGCTCACCGGGAACACCCGGCCGCCCCGTTCGGTCTTGAGAGGGCATCCTGCCTCTTCAAAAAAGCGCTTCACCTTCTCCGGCGGACAGGCGTTCATGGCGCTGAATAGAAAGCGGCTGTTCCGTGGGACATTTTCCAGGACTTTTCCGGCGTCGCAGTCGTTGGTCACGTTGCACCGGCCCTTCCCGGTGATCAGCAATTTCTTTCCAAGACGGCCGTTACGTTCCAGCAGCACCACCTTCTGGCCTCTTCGTGCCGCCGTGATCGCGGCGAACATCCCTGCCGGGCCGCCGCCGATGACGATACCATCTGCCTTCATTTTTCCTCTACTCTCTTTTCATAAACATCGTGATCCGACCAGATGTGCTCCAGGGCGTCCAGCCGCCGGGACAGCTCTTCGCTTTTCCGTGCGCTGATCGCCACGATCAGGGCGTTGACCAGGCTCAGAGGCGCTGCCAGAGAATCCACCAGGGAGACCATGCCGCTTTTTGCCAGGAGCACATAGCTGCTGCATTGGGCCAAAGGCGACAGCTCGGAGTCGGTCAGGCCGATCACCGTGGCCCCGGCGCCGGCGCAGTATTTAGAGCCCTTTGCCACGGTGGTAGAATACCGTGGGAAGCTAAAGGCGACCACCGCGTCCCCCTCGCCTACCCCAACGATATGCTCGAACATCTCGCTGGAGCCGGAAGCGGTGACGATATGGACATTGTCGGACAGATACCGCAGGTAATACCCGAGGAAATTGGCCAGGGGCGCGGTGGACCGAACGCCCAGGATATACACCCGCTTGGCGGCCACGATGGCCTCCACAGCGCTTTCAAAGGCTTTGCGGTCCAGCGCGGCGTCTGTTCGGTGGAGCATCTCCGCGTCGGACTGGAGGACCATGGAAACGATGTCCCGGTCCCCGATCCGTTCCGTGGTGACCTCCAGCCGCTGTACAGAGGTCAGCCGGTTGAGGATCGTTTCCTGCATGGCCTTCTGCATACTGGGATAGCCGTCAAAGCCCAAGATCACCGCGAAGCGGACCACCGTGGATTCCGAAACGCCTACGGTCTGGCCCAGCTTGGCGGCGGTCATGAACGCGGCCTTGTCGTATTCTTCCGTGATGTATTGGGCGATCCGGCGCTGGCCTTTGGAAAAAGATGGCGCGCCGGCCTGCAAAGCGGAGAAAATATCGTTTCCCATGGCGATGCTCCTTGACGAAAGTCTTTTGCACCATCATAGCAGACAGCCTGCATTTTTGCAAGTGCAGGCTGTCTGGGCTGCAAATATTATTTTTTCAGATGCGCGATCTCTTCCACCGTAAGATACCGCCAGGTCCCCTTTTTCAGGTCTCCCAGCCGGACCGCCCCCTCCCCGATCCGCCGCAGACGGGTGACGTTCAGACCTGCCGCCTGACACATCCGGCGGATCTGGCGGTTCCGGCCTTCGTGGATCGTGATCAGCAGATGGGCCTGATCATCTCTGAGGCCCAGGAGCCGGATCTTCGGCGGACGGATCGTATACCCATCCAGCCGGATCGGCCGGGCCAGCCGTTCCAGCGCACCCTGGAAAAAGCCTGTGACCCAGACCTCATAGATCTTATCCACTTCTGCCTTGGGGTGGGTCAAATGGTCTGCCAAAGCGCCGTCATTGGTCAGCAGGAGCAGGCCCTCGGAGTCCATATCCAGCCGCCCTACCGGGTACACCCGGGTACCGCAGTCCACCAGCTGGACCACGGTAGGGCGGCCCCGTTCGTCAGAGAGGGTCGTCACGTATCCTCTGGGCTTATGGAGCATGATGTACACAGATCCACCGCCGGATGGGAGCGCCCTCCCATCCAGCAAGATCGTATCCACTTCCGGGTCCACGGAAGCGCCCAGGGCGGCGGTCTGACCATTGACCGTCACCCGCCCCGCCCGGATCCATGCCTCGGCTTGCCGCCGGGAGCACACGCCCCGGGCGGACAGGATCTTTTGTAATCGTTCCTTCATTTTGATCCTCCGAACCAACCGTCCCAAAAGTGTTTCTTTTCCGGGACCTTCTGTTCCACCGTTTCCCGGTATACCAGCGGGACCTTTCCCACCACCCGGTCTCCCAGGCAGATATAAGCAAAGCCAGCCTCCTCCCCCTGGACCACCGGGGCATAAGCAAAGCCCGGCCCGGACAGGATGACGGACGGCTCCTCCCCCGGGGCCAGCGCATAGGTAAAGTCCTCCGCCGCCAGCACCTCTGCCTTGGATTTTTGACCGCCAAAAACGGCGACGGTCCCTAAGGACGCGCCCTTATCCACGATCTTCTGCAGAGCGTAGCCGGAGAAGCCATCTTCCAGCATGGCCGCGTGGTCCACCCAGTCATCTCCGTCGTCGATGGTCACCGCCACCAAGCGCCGGCCTTGACGCACCGCGGAGGATACCAAGATCCGGCCGGCGGCCCTGGTATACCCGGTCTTCACCCCATCCGCCCCTTCTACCCGCCATAGCAGTTTGTTATGGTTGCGCAGGGATCTTCCGGCGGCGGTGACGCTTTTGGTGGATACGATCTTCTGAAAGATCGGGTCCTCCATGGCATAGGACGCCAGCACCGCCAGGTCCCGGGCAGTGGAGTAATGGTGGGGACTGTCCAGACCGTTGGGGTTTTCAAAATTGGTCCCGGTAAGCCCCAGGAGCCGGGCCTTTTCATTCATCAGCTCCACGAAGCCCTCCACCGTGCCGCCGCAGTAGATCGCCAGGGCGACAGCCGCGTCGTTGCCGCTGTGGAGCATAAGCCCGTACAGAAGGTCCTGGAGGGTCAGCACTTCCCCCTCCCGCAGATACATGGAGGAGCCTTCGATCCCCACCGCTTCTTTTGGGATCCGCATACGGTCCAGCACATTGCACCGCTCGCAGACCACCAGCGCCGTCATGATCTTGGTGGTGCTGGCGATCAGGCTTTGTTCGTCCGCCGCTTTCTCATAAAGCACCCGGCCGGTGGTGGCATCCACTAAGATCGCCTTTCTGGCAGACATGGCTCCGGCGGACCCTGGATAAAGCAGGACGGCAGCCAGCAAGGCAGCCGCCGTCCGGGTCAAACATTTTCTCATACTTCCTCACCCGACAGTATTCTTTGCCGGAAAGGAAGAATTATTCGCCCTTCTTCTCGATGCGGGCGTCCAAAAAGGCGCTGATCTTATCCAGCACGTCCGGCACCATCTCCACCACCCGGTCGGCGGTGGTGTTGGCCGGGGTGGCCACCGGCATCATCCGCACGGTGCCATCCTTCACGATCAGGAATGCCACCGGGGTGACCTTTACCCCGCCGCCGACACCGCCGCCGAAGGGATTTTCCTGCTTGTTCACGTTTTTGGAAACGAAATCGGATCCGCCGCCGCCAAAGCCCACACTGACCTTGGACACCGGGATGATGGTCACCCCATCCGGGGTGGTGATAGGATCGCCGATCACGGAATTCACGTCCACCATCTCACGGATCTTCAGGATGGCGCTTTCCAGCATATTGGGAAGGGAGTTGCTCATCGATCATACACCGCCTTTTTTAGATTTCATAAGTTTGAGCAGTTGGGGCATAGCCTTAAAGCCGTAGCGCGCCGCCAAGGCCAAAAGCCTGCCAAAGGTGATCGTAATGTCCAAACGAAGCCACAACCGTGGCTCGTCGGCTGTAAAATCGCACTCGATCTGGACATCCCGTTTACGGATCTTCAAAGACCGTTCCAGTTGGGGCCATAAGTTCCCCACCCCGGCCCAAGCCCGACCATAGTTGACCGCCAGGTCGCAGGGATCGCTTCCCGCCATGATCACCTTCAGTTCCAGACGGTCCACCCGCAGTTTTCTGCGCAGGTCGTTCAAAAACGCCAGGCCCGTGCGTGCCAAAGACAGGAAGTCGTTCACACTGCCGCTATTTTCCTTTGGAGGCGCTTCGTCTTGGCCGGTCTTCTTGTCAGGCTGGCGCGTCGCCGGGGAAGCCGCCGCTTCTTTAGCGGGAACGTTCTCTTCAGAAGGCGCATCTTTGGGAGCCTTCCTGGCGGGGTAGACCCGGATCTTTATCGGGCCGCCGATCACCTTTACCACCAGACCGTCCGCGTCGTATACCACACTGACGCCCAGAGGGATCAGGGCGATCGCGGTCAAAACAGCCAGGGCAATGATCCAGCCCATCAGGTGCCCTCCTCCCTGGCAGGCGAAGGCTCCTGGGGCGTGTCCGGCCCGGATGCTTGGATCGGTTCTCCAAAAGCGACTTTTTCGATCGGCGGCAGTTCCTCCAAAGAGGACAGGCCAAAGGTCCGCAAAAAGTCAGGGGTGGTACGGTATTGGATCGGGCGGCCGGGAACGTTCAGCCGGCCTGCCTCTTCGATCAGCTTTTTATTCATCAGGGCAGATACGGAGTAGGAGCTGTCCACGCCCCGGATCTGCTCCACCATGGCTTTGGTGGCCGGCTGATAGTAGGCAACGATCGTCAATGCCTCCAACTGGGAGGCAGACAGCCTGGGCGGCTTCCGGGTCTCCAAGGCTTTGGTCACATAGTCCGCCATTTCTCCGCTGGACACCATCTGGTAGCCGTTTTCCAGACGAAGGATCCGGATGCCCCGGCGTTCAAAGGAATACTGGTCCGCCAAAGCATCCGCCGCCGCCCGGACCTCATCCTCATCCACCTCCAGCGCCATGGACAGCCGGGCTGTTTCGATACGCTCTCCGGCCGCGAACAAGATCGCCTCGATGGCACGCTGCAATCGTGTTTGCTCCATCAGACCACCTCCTTGGCTCTGTCCATATCGATCAGTCGAACATTGGGATCTTCCCCGGTGATATCGTCCTCAAGCAGGACGGAATTGGTCTTGCACAGATCCAGCACCGCCAGGAAGGTAGCCACGATCTCAGACCGGGACCGGTTGCCCCGGAACAGATCTTTCAGCCGCTCGATGCCCCGCAGAAGGAGCTGGCGCAGCACCTCTCCGGCTTTCCGGGAGACCGGGTACGGCTCCTTGCCCACGATGCCTCTGAAATTCATGGTAGGCGGCGGCAGGACCCGGGCATTGCGCTCGGCGATGCCCTCCAGCGCCCGGAGAAGGTCTGCCGGCTCGTGGCGGTAGCGGTAGCCCTGCTCCCGGCGGATCGGTTCCGGGTCCTTGGTGAACAGGCACCGTCCGATCTCGTTTCGAGGCTCTAAGTAGCCGATAGCCACCCGGATCTGCTCGATCGCCTCCCGGCGCTGGCGCTCCACCAGACTCTGGCGCAGTACATCCAGCTCCGACTCCGCCTCCGCCTGTTCCGCGGCGGACAGCAGCATCTTGGTCTTGATCAGCATCAAATGGGAGGCCATGGTGATGAATTCGCTGGCGATCTCCATGTCCAGCCGCTTCATCTCATCCAGATATGCCAGATACTGCTCCAAGATCGCGGTAATGGACACGTCCTGGATCTCGATCTTATTTTTGCTCAACAGCGTGAAGATCACATCCAGAGGCCCTTCAAAGTCCTCCATCTCCTCGCTTCGGGTCCTGACGATACCCTCCAAATGGTATTGCGGCTCCAAATCAACGACTCCTTGCAGATCATTACTCACTCTTCTTGGCATTATATCATCGAACAGCGCTTTATGCAAGCATTTTGACCATTTCCCGGCGGAAACATATGAAAGGGCGGCTGATCGCCGCCCTTATATCAGGTCCTGTAGAACGAATTTCCGCCGATAAATTCCCGGACCAGGCTGGTGGGCGGGATCTCATCGTCCACATCCGCCTCCAGTACATAGTTGAGGATCTTCACCACGCCCCGGACCTCGTCATACCAGGGGTCCTCCGGCTCTACCGCCAGAAGCAGTGGGTAGATATGCTTTTTCAGCACCGCCAACTCATAGAGCGTGGAGCTGTTGAAGATCACATCCGCCTGCTCCTGGAACGGGAAGATCCACCGCTTTTCCCCCCGACGCACCGAGTCCCACATGGAAAGGGTGTTCTGCACCGAAGAGCCACGGTTCTCATAGTCCCGGACGATCCGCCGCAGCAGACGCAGATAGCTGGTGGGGATCCGGTTGTGATCATCCAAATTCAAGGGAAGCAACGGGCTGACATAGAGCTTGAAGATCATGGCCTCGTCGATCCCCTCCGGCCGGAGCACCGTGTTCAGGGCGTGGAGCCCCTCCACGATGATCACCGAGTCCTCATGCAAGCGGACCTTGTGGCCCAGCCATTCCCGGCGGCCGGTCTTGAAGTTGAAGTAAGGCTGTTCTACCTCCTGGCCCCGAAGCAGTGCGCCCATCTGCTCCCGGAACAGGGCCGTATCCAGGGTGTCGATATGCTCCAGATCCAGCTTTCCGTCTGGCCCAGGCGTCAGCTTGTCCCGGTCGATATAGTAGTCATCCATGCTCATGAGGATCGGCCTCTTCCCATGGACCCGGAGCTGGGTAGCCAGACGATTGGCCGAGGTGGTCTTGCCGGAGGAACTGGGACCTGCCAGCATCACCGCCTTGACGCCTCGCTGGCAGACCTGGTCCGCCACCTGGGAGAAGTGCTTTTCGTGGAGGGCTTCGTTGACCCGGATCAGTTCCCTGATACGGCCGCTGGATACCAGATCGTTCAGATCCGCCACCGTTTCACATTCCATCAGCTCGCACCACCGCTCTCCCTGAGTAAAAACGCTGAGGAAGTGAGGCATATGCTGATAACTGCCCACCCGGTCCGGGTCGTGGTCGTCAGGGAACATAAACAGGAACCCACCCTCCGCCGGGCGGATATCCCATACCGTCATATAGCCGGTGGATGGCGCCATCTCCCCGTAGTAGTAGTCCCGAAAGCCCTCGTAGAGATACTCATCGAACCATTCCACAGTACGCCACCGCAGCAGGCGGGCCTTGTCATGGCTCCCACGGCGCTCAAAATATTCGATCGCGTCCCGGGTCGGCACCCGGCGGCGAAGCAGAGGGATGTCCCGGTCCACGATGGCCTGGATCTGCTCTTTCAGCGCCTGGACGGAAAAGCTGTCCACGTTCTGGACCTCGATATACAGCCCCGGACCAAGGGTGCAGGTCATCTTGGCTCTGGCCTGAGGGCAGAGCCGGTGGAGCGCCAGGAAGATCACGAACTGGGCGGTACGGACATAGGCATCCTTCCCTGCCGGGTCGCTGTAGCGCAGCAAATGGACCTGTCCTTTGGAAGCTGCCATGGCTCGACGGACGGCGCTCTCCCCTTCCGGCTGGTCCTGCCGGACAGGGATATAGTTCAAGGTAAAGACTTCCCCGGCGATCCTGGCCGCAAGAGGCCGCGCAGAAAGCGCCGGCCGGTCCATGCCCAGCTGCGTTACCAGCTCTTTTAAGCTGCTGCCAGGCTCCGCCTGGATCTGGGTGCCGTCGATCCACAGTTGCATATCCGTCCCTCCCTGGTCGATCATGACAGATCTTTTGAACGTATCATATCACAGATCATGCGCTATTTCAAGTTTCGGAAAAATACATCCCGGCAGACGATGCCGGGATGTACAGATCATTCATTTTGCCCGATGGACATGATATCGTAGGGCGTAGTCTGATAGAGGAAATAGTTGAGCCAGTTGGAAAACAGCAGGTTCGCGCTGCTGCGCCAGCGGACCACCGGTTCCCGGGTGTCGTCATCGTCAGGGAAATAATTCTTAGGCACACGGATCGGCAGGCCCAGCCGCTTGTCCCGGTCATACTCCGCTTTCAGCGTCAGGGCGTCATATTCGGCGTGTCCCGTGATGAAGATCTGGCGGCCGCCCTTGCTCATCACGGCGCAGACCCCCGCTTCCTCCGAGGAGGCCAGGATCTTCAGCCCAGGCACCGCCTGGATATCCTCCCGCAGCACCGTGGTGTGCCGGGAGTGGGGGATCCAGAACTCATCATCAAAGCCCCGCATCAGGATGGCACGCTTATGGTCCGCTTTGTGGCGGAACACGCCAAACAGCTTCTCCGGCAGAGGGTGCTTGTCGATGCCATAGTGGTAGTACAGCCCGGCCTGAGCGCCCCAGCAGATGTGCATGGTGCTGTGGACGTGGGTCTTGCTCCACTCCATGATCTGCTTCAGCTCATCCCAGTAGTCCACTTCCTCAAAGGCCATGTTCTCCACCGGCGCGCCGGTGATCACCATGCCATCGAACTTTCGGTCTTTCAGATCCCCAAATTCCTTGTAGAAAGTGATCAGATGCTCCTTCGATACGTTTTTGGGCCGGTGAGTGGCGGTGTGCATCAGCTCCAGGTTCACCTGAAGAGATGTGTTGCCCAGCAATCGGGAAAATTGGGTCTCCGTCGCCACCTTGGTGGGCATGAGGTTCAGCAGCACGATCTCCAAAGGACGGATGTCCTGGGTCAACGCCCGGTCCTGGGTCATAACGAAGATATTCTCGCGCTGCAGCACACCGGCGGCAGGCAGGTCATTGGGTATCCGGATCGGCACATCTATTCCCTCCGAGGATCAGCTTTTTGGTCATTTTACCCCATGTGCCTGACTTTGTCAATCGTTATCCTTGTAATACTCCAAGTCCGTTCCCTGATAGTAGTGTGCCAGGATCTGGCGATAGTTATACCCATTGTCGGCCATGTGATCGGCGCCGTATTGGCTCATGCCCACCCGGTGGCCGTAGCCCATGGTCTGGAACACGATCTGGTCCTCTTCCACCCATACATCAAAGATCGTGGAACGAAGGCCAAAGATCGACCGCAAGGTGGTGCCTCGATAAGCGTGCTGACCGATCCACATGGTCTCCACACCGTCGCCTACGGTGTATGTCACCGGGCCGAACCAGTCCTCCGGCGCTCCATCCAGACAGGCCCCCAGCAGATCCTGGAACTGCTCCAGG
Organism: uncultured Oscillospiraceae bacterium; assembly: GCA_944387625.1. Taxonomy (GTDB): domain Bacteria; phylum Bacillota; class Clostridia; order Oscillospirales; family Oscillospiraceae; genus Faecousia. Next base: position 8,091 of record CALXFQ010000018.1, on the reverse strand, counting down.
GTGAACCGCTTCTGCTCCCCATCATAAGAACTGGTCTCCGGGCTGCTCACCGGCACCAAGTATGGGTAATGGCTCCCCCACACCGCCTCCGCCGACTCCGTCTGGCCGCCGGCGCTGGCAAAATAGGTGGCGCTGATCAGCTCACCATCGTAGCGCAGTACCTGCCCGGCCGTGTCGAGCACCGCCTGGAAGACCTTGTCCACATGGGCCTGGGTCCCCCGGTCGCCGATGTAGTCCTCTGGCTCCAGATACTCCTGGCAGCAGGTGTAGTCCGTGCAGATCGCCCCATGATGCCGGTCCCCAAGCTCTACCTGCTGTAAGGTGTAGGTCCGGGCGGCCACCGCCTGCGCTTTCAGCGCCTCCTCATCAAAGGAGGCGGGCATCTCTCCAAGGACCACCCGGCAGATGTACGATTCCAGCTCCATGGCAACGATCCGACCGTCTTTCCGGATCACCGGGATCCAGGTCTGCCGATCTTGCTGGATTTGCTGCCGGACAGGCTCTTTCAGCTGCGCGTCCGAAGGCGCGATCAGCAGTCCGGGCAGGACCATGGTGGCGGCTACAGATTGGAGGGCTTGCTTGATAATGGTTTTCATAAGTTCACCTCATTAAGGATATGTCCAGTTGCTTTCAAGTTGAATTTTTTGTCAGTCCTTGACACGCTCCATGTCCAAAGCTATAATTATCCACAGAAACGGATTGGAGCGATACAATGAAACGGTTTTTAAAGATCTTCGTACCAGTGCTTCTGATCGTTGCGATCATCCTGAGCACCGGCTGGTATTTCTTAGAATATGACCCTGACTTCACCCGAGATCTTCTGGTACATCAAGCCAGGAAGGCGGAAGAGCGAGGCGATCACTCTCTGTCTGCCTGGCTGTATGACCTGGCTTACCGCCATGCCGGCAACGATTCCCAGGTAGCCCTGGAGATGGCGGAGCAGTACAAGGCCGCCGGCAACTACACCAAGGCGGAGTACACCCTCTCCAACGCCATCGCCAACGGCGGCAGCGTGGAGCTGTATATCGCCCTGTGCCAGACTTATTTGGAGCAGAACAAGCTTTTGGACGCGGTGACCATGCTGGACCGTGTATCCGATCCCGTGATCGGCGAGCAGTTGGACCAGCTGCGCCCGGAGGCCCCCACCGCCACCCCTGACGCAGGGTACTACGACCAGTATATCCAGGTGTCCCTCCAGGCCGACAGCGGCACCATCTACTACACCACCGACGGCAACTATCCCTCCACAAAGGACGAACCTTATTCCGCCCCCATCTCCTTGTCCGGCGGTGAGACCACCATCATGGCCCTGACGGTGGGTGAAAACGGGCTGGTAAGTCCTCTGCAGGTCTACAGCTACACCATCGCCGGTGTGATCGAGGAAGTCACCCTGACAGACCCGGCCATCGATCGGGTGGTCCGGGAGACCCTCCAGGTCAGCAGCGACCATGTGCTCTACTCCAACGAACTGTGGAGCATCACCACCTTGATGATCCCCGCCGACGCGCAGACCCTGGAGGACTTGAAGTGGATGCCCTTCCTGGAACAGCTGGTCATCCGTGGTCATGAAGGCTTCCAGACCCTCTCCCCCCTGGCCGAGCTGACTCAGCTCCAGGAGCTGGTGATCGCGGACTGCCCGGTGTCCGCCAGCGATGTGGAGACCATCGCCGGACTGACGGAGCTGACGGCCCTGACCCTTAGTGACTGTTCCTTGTCCGGGATCAAGCCGTTGTCCACGTTGACAAAGCTGACGTATCTGGATCTGAGCGACAACGCTATTCGGGATCTGAGCGCTTTGGAGCCGATGACCTTGCTGACCTACCTGGACCTTCGCCACAACACCGTGGACGATGCCACGATCCTGGGCGGCTTGTCCAAGCTGACAGAGCTTTACCTCTCTTATAACGCACTGACCAGCGCCGCCCCTCTGGCCGGATGCTCGGAGCTGATGGTGCTGGAGCTGGGCCATAATCAACTGACTACCACGGAGGGCCTTGGGCAGTTCCAGGCCCTGCGGACATTGGACCTGTCCTACAATCAGCTCACCGAGGTGTCTTCCCTGGTGGACCTCCCCGTCCTGGGGGACCTGAACATCTCTCATAACGCCCTTACGGATATCCAGGCCCTGAGCAAACTGGAAGGTCTGCTGATGCTGGACCTGTCTTACAATCAGGTGACGAGCCTTCCCGCCTTTGCCAAGACCCATGGTCTGGTCAGGATCGACGGTACCAGCAATCAGATCACCTCTCTGGAGCCTCTTCGGGACCTTCCGAACCTGAACTTTGTGATCATGGATAAGAACGCTGGCCTGAGCTCGGTGGCTCCCCTGGCCAAATGTCCCGCGTTGGTGGAAGTCAGCGTCCTGGATACCAACGTGACCGATGTATCCCCGCTGACCAGTCAGAATCAAAGTGTGATCGTCAAATACTCACCGGTGTGACAAGCCTTGTCCGCCATCATCCTATGCGTGAGCGGCGGCAGATCATGCCTGCGAAAAAGAGCACATCCGCAAAAAACGGATGTGCTCTTTTCTGGTGAGGGTGTACCCTTTGGTGTTGGCTCAGACCTTGGCGCCCGTCTCCCGGATCTTTTCCCGAATCGACATCAGATCGTCAAAGGTCTCCGGCCGCTTGTTCACGTCCCGCAGCAGCGCGGAGGGATGGAACATGGCGCTCATCCATACACCGTTTCGATAGATCCATTTCCCATGCTCCTGGGTGATCAGAAACTCGGGATGGATCAGCCGGGTCGCTGCGATCCGGCCCAGGCAGACGATGATCTTCGGCCGGATCAGCCGGACCTGATGCCGCAGGAAGGGGATGCAGGCCTCCTGCTCCGCAGGCTCAGGATCCCGGTTCCGGGGCGGACGGCATTTGACGATGTTGGCGATGTAGACATTCTCCCGGCTCAGGTCGATGATGGAGAGCATATCATCCAACAGCTTGCCTGCCGGGCCTACGAATGGCTCTCCCTGCAGATCCTCCTGCTCCCCCGGCCCTTCTCCAATGAACATCACATCCGCGTCCCTGGGGCCTACACCGAACACCACATTGTGCCTGGTTTGGCAAAGGGGGCATCGTGTACACTGGCCGCAGATCGCTTCCAACTCATTCCACTCCATGGCGCTCTCCCCTTCTGACATTTCCCCGGATCAGTTTGTGCCGCCGCCGGATCTTTGCTTCCCGGATCTTGTGCCGGATCACCAGCACAAGGCCGGCGCCCAGCAGCAGTCCCAGTACCACGATCCCGCCGATCAGCAGCCAGGTGGTCCAGGCGTATTTTGCCTCTTCTTCGCCTGTGGGCGTCAACGGGATGTTCCGGGTCCCGGCCAGCGGCACCTGGTACGTGGCCACCATATCACTTTGGCCCACACATTGGCCCCGGAACCAGACTTGGATGGTCCCCACGGTCGCTCCCTGCTCCAGGGGGGCGGTCAGGCCGCCTTCCGGCAGTTGGAGCTTATAGGAAACATCCACGCCGGCCATGTCCACCGGCAGCATCACCGTCAGTTCCGCCGCGGGACAGACGATCACATCGTTCTCCCCATCCGTCACAGGCACCTGGTCCATGACCTGCTCGGGATAGAGCAACTGTCTGGGCGCGTAGTCCTCAAATCCATGGTCCAGCAAAGCCCGAGTTTCTTCAAAACTGCCAAAGGTCTTGACCGACAGGCCGTCAGCCGTCACCGTTCCTTGGGCGCTCATGACTACAGACAGATACCGCACACCATCCACTTCCGCGGTGGCGATCAGACTGCGGTCCGTGGTGCTCAGCGCGCCGGTCTTGCCCCCGGTCACCCGTTCGTCATACTGGTCCCGCACGGTGTCTTTGCTCATGAGAAAATTGGTGGTCACCAGTTCCCGTGGCTCGGACTTGTTGGTGGCCGGTACTGTATAGGACACGGCACTGAACAGCTCCCGGAAAAAAAGATCTTCCAAAGCCGCCAGAGTGATCTTGGCCAGGTCCCTGGCGGTGGAATACTGCTGATCGTGGCTCAGACCATTGGAATTCATGAAATTGGTATCCGTACAACCAAGGTCCTTGGCCCGCTGGTTCATCAGATCGACAAAGTCCTCCTGGCTCCCGGCGATATGCTCCGCGATCACCGCCGTCGCGTCGTTGGCGGAGCCGACCATCATGCAGTACAGCAGATCTTTTACGGAGATCTCCTCCCCCGCCTTCAATCCGGCAGACACCGAACCGATCTGCACCGAGTCCAGGGCCTTCCGGCTCACGGTGACCATGGCGTCGGGATCGGCCAGCTCGATGGCCAGCAAGGCCGTCATGATCTTATTCATGCCCGAGGGGTCCAGCCGCTGATCCGGGTTCCAGGAATAGACCAAGGTGTCCGTTTCCATCTCGTAGAGGATCACCGACTTGGCCGTATCCAGAAGCTGGCCGGAGCCGTGGATCGACGTCTGGGCGTCCAGGGGGTCGGCGCTTTGGGAAGAGCCATCCACAGCGCCTGCCGGCACGACCATGGCCGCAGCCAGCAGCGCCGCGATCAATATGCAGGAAAAAACAGATCTTAATTTCATGGAAAATGACCTCTATATCCAATGCCGGACTTGTCCAATGGAAAAATATCGTGTATAATGGTGAAAAACCTTGTTTTTTCCCGGATCGACCAACACTGTTGGAAGTTGTTATGTTCGTTATTATACCAGCTTTCACGGTGGTAGTCAATCGCAGAGGAGGTCATAAGCCAATGAAAAGATCCAGTCTTGTGCTGATGTTCATTACCGCGGTGTTCACCTCGTTCTTGGTGGGCATCCTGGTGGGCCGAAACATCGACCGGGGGCAGCCCGCCATGTCCGGCGCCGATCTTAGCCTGAGCACATCCGCCTCTTCGCCGGACACCACCGCGTCTTGGTCGGAGGAGTCTACACAGGAGCCCCAGCAGTCTTTCCCCATCAACATCAACACCGCCACCGCCGAGGAGCTGATGGCGCTGCCTGGTATCGGGGAAGTGCTGGCCGGGCGGATCGTCAGCTACCGCATTGCCCATGGCGAGTTCTCTTCTGTTGACGAGCTGCTCCAAGTGGACGGGATCGGCGAGAAGACTATGGAAAAAATATTGGGACTGATCACAGTGGGGTGAGGATATGAAGATCTTGGTAGTGGATGATGAAGCGTTGCTGGTCAAGGGCATCCGCTTCAATCTGATGAAAGACGGTTATGAAGTGATCGACGGCTCCAACGGCCTGGAGGCGGTGGAGCTGGCCCGCGATCCGGAGGTGGGACTGATCATCCTGGATGTGATGATGCCGCAGATGGACGGCCTGACTGCCTGTTCCAAGATCCGCTCCTTTTCCGATGTGCCGATCATCCTGCTCACCGCCAAATCGGACGACATGGACAAGCTGATCGGCTTCGACAACGGCGCCGACGACTATATGACCAAGCCCTTTAACATCCTGGAGCTGAAAGCCCGGATCAAAGCGCTTCTCCGCCGCTCAGCCGGGAAACAAGAGCCTGAGCGCAACGTGCTGACCATCGGCACCATCTCCCTGGATCTGGACGCCCGGAACGCCTACCGATCCGGCGTGCCGGTGACTTTGACCGCCAAGGAATTCGATGTGATCGAATTTCTGATGCGCAACGCCAACCGGGTCTTTTCCCGGGAGGCCCTGCTGGACTCGATCTGGGCCTACGATTACCGCAGTGACATCCGAACTTTAGACGTACACATCCGCCGTCTTCGGGAAAAACTGGAAGAGGACCCGGCAAAGCCCGACCATATCATGACGAAATGGGGCGTTGGTTATTATTTTAGAAAAGATTAAGAGCCGCTGGCGGTTTGGGCGGACCCAGTACCGTTACGCCGTCATCTATATCATCATCACCCTGGTCTTTTTGGTGATCTTGAATGTATACTGCGCCCAGGTGTGCCAGCGGATCATTTTTCAAGGCAAGGAGACCACCACCATCAGCAAACTGCTGTTCGTGGCGGAAGAGCTTGGCAAGCTGGACAGCCTGTCGGTGTCTTCGGTCTCCGATGCCGTGGAGTCGATCAGCAGTTTGAACATCAACTGCATCACCGTAACGGACCAGGACGGCACCGTGATCTTCTGCTCAGATGGCTGTTTTGTGGTGGACGAGGCGGTAGGCTCTTCCTACTTGTTCCAGGCCATGGAAGGATACGATGTATTTGCCTGGTCTTACGGCGGCGGTGTGATCCGGACCGAGGCCGCCGTGCCGGTGATCTCCAACGGCGTGACCGTTGGATGCGTCTATTCTATGGAAACGGACACCGCCCAAGGCGCGTTGATCGCGTCCTTGCAAAGCACCATCATGATCATCACCTGCGTGCTGGAACTGGTGGTCATCGCCTTTTCCTTGATGTTTGCCAAGATCGCCTCCGGGCGGATGCAGTCGATCATGGACTCTATCCGCATCGTACAGGAGGGAGATTTTACCCACAAGCTAGCCATCGACGGCCATGATGAATACACCGTCCTGGCCAGCGAGTTCAACGACCTGACCGCCCGGCTCCATTCTTCGGAGCAGACCCGGCGGCAGTTCGTGTCCGATGCCTCTCACGAATTGAAAACGCCCCTGGCCTCCATCAAACTGCTGGCCGATTCGATCGTTCAAAACGATATGGACCTTCAGACCACAAGAGAATTTGCCCAGGACATCGGCAACGAGGCGGAACGGCTGAATCGGATGTCGGAAAAGCTTCTGGCCCTTTCCAGAGGGGACGACCCCGGTCCCCAGATCAGCGCCGTGGTGGATATGGCAAGCACCATCGAGCGTGTGGTGAATATGCTCTCTCCCCTGGCCCGGTCCCACGGCGTAACGATCCAGACTGAGCTGGACCAGGGTGTTCAGGCGCTGATCCAGGAGGACGATCTGTACCAGATCGTTTTCAATCTGGCGGAAAACGGGATCAAATACAATGCCCCCGGCGGTATGCTCACCCTCCGGCTGGGCCGCCGCCAAGATCTATCGGTGTTGACCGTACAAGATACCGGCTGCGGCATCCCGGAAGAGTCATTGCCCCATATCTTTGAGCGCTTTTATCGGGTGGACAAGGCCAGGAGCCGGGCCTCCGGCGGAAGCGGTCTGGGCCTTTCCATCGTTCACAGCATGGTCCAGCGCAATCACGGTTCCATCCAGGTGGCCAGCACCTTAGGGGTCGGCACCACCTTTACCGTTACATTCCCCGACCCATCGGAAGAAAAAGGAGAAACTGTATGAAAGCCATCTCTTGGAACGTCAACGGCCTGCGGGCCTGTATGGGAAAGGGTTTCCTGGAGTCCTTCAACGCTTTGGCCGCGGATGTATTCTGCCTTCAGGAAACAAAACTCCAGCCCGGACAGCTCCAACTGGATCTGCCTGGATACCGCCAGTATTGGTGCTATGCGGAGAAGAAGGGCTACTCCGGCACGGCTGTCTTCACAAAGAAGGAGCCTCTGGCGGTGACCTACGGCCTGGGCCAGCCGGAGCTGGACACCGAAGGCCGGGTGATCTGCCTGGAATATGAGGACCTTTGCCTTGTGACCTGCTACACCCCCAATGCCCAGCGGGGCCTGGCTCGGATCGATCACCGGCTTCAATGGGAGGCGGCTTTCCGGGACTATCTGCAGGGCCTTGCCCGGCGCAAAGGCGTGGTGGTCTGCGGAGATCTGAACGTTGCCCACCAGCCGATCGACCTGAAAAACCCCGGCTCCAACCGGGGGAACGCTGGCTTTTCCGATGAGGAGCGGGCCGCCTTCAGCCAGCTTCTGGACAGCGGCTTTACGGACACCTTCCGTTACCTCTACCCGGACAGGACCGGGGCTTACAGCTGGTGGAGCTATATGTTCAACGCCCGCCAAAACAACGCCGGATGGCGGATCGACTATTTTCTGGTATCCAAATCGCTGGAAGACAAGATCCGAGACGCCACGATCCACCCGGAGATCTTCGGCTCAGACCACTGCCCGGTGGGTTTGGAACTGGATGTGCAAGTTTAAGAACACGAAGCACGGTCCATCCTTCCGATCTGGCAGAGGATCGGAAAATAGACCAGTAGGTCCGAACATTTACTATATAGAGCCACAAAAAACTGCCGGTCCCAAAAAGGACCGGCAGTTTTTTGGTCGG
>CALXFQ010000017.1 GCA_944387625.1 uncultured Oscillospiraceae bacterium | reverse complement strand
CAGCGGGCGCTGCTGGCGCTGCTGGATCACGGCATCGACGGCAACAACATCACGCAAATGCAGGCGGCGAAGGAAGAGCTCCAAAGCCACCTGATCAATCGATAGGGAGGTGAGATACATATGGCGGAAAAGCTCAAGAAGCTGATCGATGTGAAGTCGATCATGACCCTGATGCTCACCGTGGTCTTCTGCGTGCTGGCGCTGACGCAGAAGGTTTCGGCAGACCAGTTCGTCACCATCTTTACGGTGATCGTAGGCTTCTATTTCGGCACCCAGAGCATGAAGCGGACGGAAACCAAGGAAGGGGCATGAGAAGAGGGCAGGGCTATAACGGCTCTGCCCCTATTTTTGCGATAAATTTTTGCGATAATTAAAAAAATAATTACTTGAAATAATTACTTGTGAGAAATATCTCATGAGGCGATCAGGCAAATCGTGCCACAGGTGATAGATACTGTTTCTTCCTATTGCCCTCTGAAAATTCGTTAGCATTTCCATTAGCAAATTCAAGCTTGTTTTTCCTTTTTGTTGTTCAATTTCCGAAAACAGTGTCAAAAAAATAATGCAGAATAGTTTCAAATATACCCAGAATTATATAAAAATTAAGAATTATTCCCGAACTAAATAGGTTCGGGAACTTTTCTTTATGGTGGAGCCGAGGGGAGTCGAACCCCTGTCCGAAAGCAATTTGGAGGGAACTTCTCCGGGCGCAGTTCGTTATTTAGATTCCCTTATCCCGGCGGGAACGAACACCCTACGGGACTTGGTAGCTTCATGATGCATGGTACGCTCAAAGCTTTGCGTACGCACGGTCTCCACTAAGATCACACCCGAGCCCGGCTCGTGGACCTTCCGGGGCGGATGGGCGCCTAATTAGGCAGCCAGAGCAACAGTCTTGTTGTCAGTTGATTTTAAAATTTACCCGTTTTATCGTGGTCAGGCGCCACGGCCCGCTATTCCAGCCTCACTACCCCCGTCGAAACCAGTACGGCCCCGTATGGAAGGGTGGGAGGGGGTCCCCCGAAGGGGACCGCCGTTTGATCAGAAACGACCGTAGGGGTCCGGCAGCTTGTTGGGCTGCGGATAAGTTTCCCCATGGGTATCCACGGTGATGGAGGCGATCTTCTGCTCCACCAAAGGCCGGTCGCCGGGGCCGGTCCTGGTGGAGGCGATGGCGTCCACCACCTCCATGCCGGAGGTCACCTTGCCGAAGGCGGCGTACTGACCGTCCAGGTGCTTGGCGTCTTCGTGCATGATGAAGAACTGGGAACCGGCGGAGTTGGGGGAGGAGGACCGGGCCATGCTCAGCACGCCCCGCTTGTGACGGATCTCGTTCTTGAAGCCATTATAGAAGAATTCCCCCTTGATACAGTAGCCGGGGCCGCCCATGCCGGTGCCGTCCGGGCAGCCGCCCTGGATCATGAAGCCCGGGATCACCCGGTGGAAGATCAGACCGTCATAGTAGTTGTGACCGGCCAGGTCGATGAAGTTGTACACGCTCTGGGGGGCCTTGTCGGGATATAGCTCGCCTTCAATGACGCCGCCGTTTTCCATGGTGATCTTGAATGTGGGATTTGCCATTGTTTAAAATCTCTCCTTCATGGCCCGGTCGATCTGACGCTTGGCGTCCCGCTCGGCCGCGGCTTGTCTTTTATCGTACAGCTTTTTGCCTTTACACAGGCCCACCTTCACCTTCACCCGGCTGCCCTTCAGGTATACGGACAGGGGGATCAGGGAATAGCCGTCCTGCTTGACCTTGCCAAGCAGACGCATGATCTCCCGCTTGTGCATCAGCAGCCGCCGGGGGCGGCGGGCGTCGGCGTTGAATCGATTGCCATGGTCGTAGGGGGAGATGTGCATCTGGTTCAGGATCAGCTCGCCGTCTTTGATGCCGCACCAGGCGTCTTTCAGGTTCAGGTTTCCCTGGCGGGTGGATTTGACTTCCGTGCCTACCAGCTCGATCCCTGCTTCCATCTCTTCCTCCACGAAGTATTCGTGATAGGCCTCCCGGTTCCGGGCCAGGACCTTGATGCTCTCCTTTTCCAGATGTGTCACCTCCCTAGTGTTTGCTATATTATGCTATATTATTATACCTCGATCGTCAAGGGGCGGAACATGTCGGATCTTATCCGTCAAACAGGAACCGTGCCAGGTCCTGGGAGTCTTCAAAGGAAAAGTCGCACAATCTGGTCATCTGCTCCACGATCTGGGGATACTCCTTCCTGCCCCAGCCGGCAAAGGCGATCGGCACGCCGGCCTTGCTGGCCATCTCCCAGGCGGGCTTCATATCATCCACCACCAGAAGCTGGTCCGGGGCCAGATGGTATTTGGCCATGATGTCCTCCAGAGGGTAGGTGCTGGGCTTTCGCAGCTGTTCCGGCAGGTCCCAGCCGTAAATCGCGTCGGGCCGCATACCAAAGTGCAGGTCATAATCCCGGGTGATGTTCTGGATGCAGGAGTGGGATACCACGCAGACCAGGCCGCCTTCTTCTTTCTGCCGCCGGATGATGTCCCCGATGTGGGGGAAGGGGGCGGGGATGTGGTCTTTGATATATTCCTGCCAGCTCAGATACTCGTCCAACAGCTCCTGGTCGGTGAAGCCGTACCACTGGCGGCACATTTCAGCGAAGCCCAGGTGGCAGCAGCCGTCCACATATTTTTCCAGGGTGATCGTGGCGCCGGGCCGAAATCGTTCCAGGATCTGGCAGAAAAAGGGGTAATTCACAGTGGTCTCGCTTTGGACCACCGTATCGTCGTGGTCCAGGACCAGGCAGGGATATCTCAGCATAGGCGCGCTCCTTTGGCTCTGACAGGCCGGTCGTTGTTATTCTGTAGTATAGCAGAAAAGCCCCGGATCCGCAACCAAAAATATCCTGTTGCATATACGAACGAATGTGCTATAATAAGTCCGTAGGAGGTGGTATGATGGACGGCCAAAGCTGCCCGGTGGATGTGATCTCGGTGTGCTCCAGGCAGGGGCAGATCCGCCCCTTGCGGCTGCGTATGGAGGATGAATATCAGCAGATGGTGCGGGTGGATATCGAGGAGGTGGTCAGCGTGCGGACCACCGACTATGTGGGGGTCGAGGCCCAGGTTTTTTTGTGCCGGGCCAGGCTCTGGGGCCGGGAACGGCTGTTGGAGCTGAAGTACGATCTGCGCCGCCACATTTGGAAGATCCAGCGCCTGATCGACTGAATTTGTGCTGGAGATCCGGGGATCTGTGTGGTAAGATGGTACTGCAAGATCATCAAGGGAGGACCGGCTATGTCGATCGTAACATTCTACCGGGGCGATCCGGCGAACGCCCCCAAGACCACCATGGGCGCCCATCTGGGGGCCAACGCGATCATCACCTGCAAAGGAAGGCTCCTGCTGGAGAAGCGGCGGGACAGCGATGTGTGGGGCCTGATCGGCGGCGGGGTCAAAGACCACGAGAGCGAGGTCCAGGCCATGGCCCGGGAGGTCTATGAAGAGCTGGGCCTGCGGATCTCCAAGGAGCGGTTCAGAAAGCTGAAGGTCTATGGGGAACCGGGCCGGGTGGCCGCTTACCGGGATGGCAGCGTGTGGCGGATGGTGATCGTGGTGTTCGGCCTGGATCTGGAAGAGGAGCCTCCGCTGCGGATCAGCAGCGAATCCAGACAGCTGCGATTTTTTACCAAGGAGGAACTGGCCCACATCCAGGTGGTGATCACCCATTCGGACATCGTGGAGGAGCAATTCCTGAACAAGTGAGCCGCGGCGTCTGCCGGTCCTGAAAGAGGGACCGGCAGACGCTGTTTTCTTGCGGCGAACAGATCGTAAACAAACTGAAAAATTATACAAATTCTTTTCAGACCCCTTGAATATACAAAATATTTATGATAATATACATTCCAACGGTGCAGTATCCTAGTCAGGATGGCTATTTTCCAGGAAGGGCCTAAAAATCCTTTGAAGGGCACATCGATGAAGTCCCTGGTGTCTGCTTTTTACGCCCAGTTTAGGGTGGATGCTGGGGGTTAAGGATCTCGGGCGCGCTCCAACGGCATGGGGCATACGACCCGGTTTCCGCGGAGACTTGAAACTTGTGCGACGAAAGTGCGAACTCCCATGTTGGAAGCCGCTTTCGCGTACGAATCAAGTAAGAACCTGCAAGGCGGTGCACAGAATCGTGTGCTGCGTGCAGCGTAGCCTGCCTTGAGTGAGTATGCGGGGAAGGGAGAACAGGCCGGACGGCGTTATGGCCATAACGCTTTCGGTCATTGCTCCCGGAAACCATCCTTGCAAAAGAGGCTAAGATCATGGATCATTCTGTCGTGGAAATCACCTAGGCTGTCGTAACTGGGCAGGCAGGGGATTACAGTACGGACTAAGTGGCAATCGGGTACTCAGGTTTGGTAACACCTGTGCGGACGGATCAAATGGAAACGGCCCACGCGGCAACGGTGGGTTCTGTCCGGGGAAAACCAACCCGACCTAAGCCGTAAGATTTATCCTGCCTGCTGCCGTTTTAAAAAAACCGAACTTCTAAACAAATGTGAGGAGAATAACGTGGCCAAACCTGACCCAGCCGCTGCGAAAAAGGAGCGGAACAAGACGATCCGCTGGGTCGTCACTATTTTTTTTGTTACCATCTTTGTTTCCGGCACCATATCCCTCATCTCTGATGCGGTCATGTCTGTCAGCGGCATCGTTGTCGCGTTTGCCATATTGTTGGTGATCATCTTTGTGGGCATCATATTTGATGTGGTGGGCGTGGCGGTGACCTCGGCGGATGAGAAGCCCTTCCACTCCATGGCGGCCAGAAAGGTCCCCGGCGCTCAGGACGCGATCAAGCTCCTTCGCAACGCCGAGAAGGTCAGCTCCATCTGCAACGACGTGGTAGGCGACATCTGCGGCGTGGTCTCCGGCTCTGCCTCTGCCACCATCGCCGCCCAGATCCTGACCAAGACCCAGTTCTCCTGGCCCCAGGTGGTGACGCTGCTCATGTCGGCGCTGGTGGCTGGATCGACCGTAGGCGGTAAGGCCATTGGCAAATCCTTTGCCGTCAATTCCAGCACCACCATCGTGTCCTCTGTGGGACGGCTGCTGTATACATTTCGCCGGATACCTCATGCATTTAAGAAGAGAAGAAAAAAATGAACGTTAGGTCGTGTGCATCGTGGAGCTTTTAGAGAATATCCAAGGTCACGAGGATCTGATCCGCTTGAATAAAGAAGAGCGGCTGCGGCTGTGCCAGCAGATCCGTCAGTTCCTCGTTGACCGGGTCTCCCGTACCGGCGGACACCTTGCCTCCAATCTGGGCACGGTGGAGCTTTCGGTGGCGTTGGAGACCGTCTATGATACCAAAAACGACCGCCTGGTTTTGGATGTTGGTCATCAGTCTTATGTCCATAAGATGCTGACCGGACGCCAGGCGGATTTTTGCAGTCTGCGTCAGTTTGGCGGCATGGCAGGCTTCCCCAAGCCCGGTGAGAGCATCACCGACGCTTTCGTGGCCGGTCACGCTTCCAGCTCGGTGTCGATCGCCCTGGGCATGGCCCGGGCCAGGACCCTTTTAGGCGCGAGCTATCATGTAGTGGCGGTGATCGGCGACGGCGCCGTGACCGGCGGCATGGCCTATGAAGGGCTCAATGACGTCGCGGAGAGCCGGGAGCCGATGGTGATCATCCTCAACGATAATGAGATGTCCATCGACCAGAACGTAGGCGGTGTGGCCAAGCACCTGTCCAGGCTCCGCACCAAGGAGAGCTACCTGGGCATGAAGGCCCACTACCGCAGTACCATGAGCAAGAGCGCTGTAGGCAGGGTGATCTACCGGGGGACCCGGTCTGTAAAGGACCGGATCAAGCGGATGATCCTGCCTGCCACCATCTTTGAAAACATGGGCCTGACCTATCTTGGCCCGGTGGACGGAAACGATGTGAACGCCCTGGTGAGCCTGCTCCACCTGGCCAAGGAGATGAAGCGGCCGGTACTGATCCATGTGCTGACCAAAAAGGGAAAAGGCTATGAGCCTGCGGAGCAGGACCCGTCTGCGTTCCATGGCATCGGAAAGTTCGACCCGGCCACCGGTAAAACTGTGAGCGGCGGCAGGTCCTTCTCCAGCAGTTTTGGAGATACCATGCTGGAGCTGGCGGCCTCGGACAAGCGGGTTTGCGCGATCACCGCCGCTATGCCCGGCGGGACCGGCTTGCTCTCATTCAAACAGCGCTACCCGGAGCGGACCTTCGACGTGGGCATCGCCGAGGAACACGCGGTGTCTATGGCCGGCGGTTTGGCTAAGCAGGGCATGATCCCGGTGGTGGCGCTGTATTCTACCTTCCTTCAGCGCTCCTATGACCAGATCCTTCAGGATGTGGCCATGCTGGGGCTCCATGTGGTCCTGGCGATCGACCGGGCAGGCATGGTCGGCGAGGATGGGGAGACCCATCATGGCATCTATGATATCGGCTTTTTGCGTCACGCCCCTGGGATGAAGATCCTGTGTCCGGCCAGTATGGCCGAACAGCGGGATATGCTTCGGTGGGCGGTAAAGGATTGTGACGGCCCGGTAGCCATCCGTTATCCCAGAGGCGGCGACCGGGGGTATTCCGCGTCCATGTGGGCGCCCGGCCCTGATGTGGCTAAGGCCGGTGGGCTTGCGTGCCACCGCACCGGCGAGGATGTGACCCTGGTCACCTATGGCACCATGCTGGAAAATACCATGCAGGCGGCGCAGCTTCTGTCCCGGCAGGGGATCGAGGCAACGGTCCTGCGGCTGCTGACGGTGGAGCCTCTGCCGGTGGAGCAGATCCTCTCTTCCATGGCGAAGGACAAGCCGGTGGTGATCGTGGAAGAGGCGGCGGGCCGGTGCGGGATCCGGGAGGCCCTGGCCTGGGAACTGCGGCATCGCCGTCCGCGGATCTTGGTAGACGGCGTGGATCTGGGGTGCCGGTTTATCACCCATGGGGATATGCAGTCGCTGTATCACCATTATGGGCTGGACGGTCAGTCGATCGCGGCCTTTGTACAGGAGGTGCTCCAGGCGTGAAGATCAAAAAAAGACTGGATGTGCTCCTGACAGACCGGGGCCTGGCTCCATCCAGAGCCAAGGCCCAGGCGGTCATCATGGCCGGGCAGGTCTATGTAGATGGGCAGAAGGCGGACAAGCCCGGCATCGCCTATGATGAGGCGGTGTCCATCGAAGTCCGGGGGGACGCCTGTCCCTATGTGAGCCGGGGCGGCTTGAAGCTGGAAAAGGCCCTGCGGGACTTTGGCGTGGATCCAACGGGGTTCGTGTGCAGTGACTCCGGCGCTTCCACCGGCGGCTTTACCGACTGCCTGCTCCAGCAGGGGGCGAAAAAGGTCTTCGCCATCGATGTGGGCTACGGCCAGCTGGACTGGAAGATCCGCTCGGATGAGCGGGTGGTGGTGATGGAGCGGACCAATATCCGCTATGTGACCCCGCAGGACCTGGGGGAGCCGCTGGACCTTTCGGTGGTGGATGTGAGTTTCATCTCTCTGAACATCGTCCTTCCCGCGATCAAGGCCCTGCTCAAGCCCACCGGGCAGGTGCTGTGCCTGATCAAGCCCCAATTCGAGGCCGGTCGGGACAAGGTGGGGAAAAAGGGCGTGGTCCGGGATCCTCAGACCCATAAGGAAGTGCTCGACGAGTTTTTGGCGCTGGCCCGGCGGCTGGACTTTACCGTGTTGGGGCTGACTTTTTCCCCGGTCCGTGGCCCGGAGGGCAATATCGAATTTTTGGGTCATCTGACCCTGGAAGAACAAGAGGGCATCTGTCCTGACACAGCCCAGCTGGTCCGGCAGGCCCATGAGAGCTTGAAGGTGTAAGGGTATGATCAAAAGAGCCATATTGACCCCCAATCCCTACCGGGACAAGAACTTCCAGACCGTCCGCAGCGCGGTGAAGGTCTTGCGGGACGCCGGGGTGGATACCAGACTTTGTCTGCCCTTCGAGGTGGACAGGAGCTATGAACTGCCCAAGGACCTGCGGTTCAGCAAGCTGGACCGGGAGATCCAGAACACGGATCTGGTGATCTGCTTCGGCGGGGATGGGACCATTTTGCATATGGCCAAGACGGCCACCCGGAACGAGGTGCCCATCCTTGGGGTGAACATCGGGACGATGGGCTTTATGGCGGAGCTGGAGGCCGGAGAGATCGGGAAACTGGCCCAGCTTGCCAAGGGAGATTATACGATCGATAAGCGGATGATGCTGGATGTCACCGTCCGCCGGGATAAGGACATCATCTTCCACGATATCTGTCTGAACGACGTGGTGGTGACCAAGGGGGCCATCGCCAGGATCGTAAATCTGTATGTTCGGTGCGACGATCAGCCGGCACTGGAGTGCGGCGGCGATGGGGTGATCCTGGCGACGCCTACCGGGTCCACTGCCTACAATTTGTCTGCCGGCGGCCCGATCGTGGAGCCGGGGGCGAAAAACATCCTGATCACGCCTATATGCGCTCACGATATGGTCAGCCGGGGCCTGGTGGTGGACCAGGACCGGGTGGTCACCGTGGGGCTGACCAAGAATATGCGCCGGAACGCCTTCTTGTCCGTGGACGGAGGCAAGGCGGTGCGGATGAACATGGGAGATGTGGCGACCGTCCATAAGTCCAGCATGGAGACCCGGCTCGTCCGGCTGAAACAGCGCACGTTCTACGATGTATTGAACGCGAAATTCAAGTGTTATTGAGAGAAGGGATCGAATTGAAAACACAAAGACAGGCCAAGATCCTGGAGATCGTCGCCACCAAAGATGTGGAGACCCAGGAACAGCTCCTTCAGGAACTGCAGGATGCCGGGTTCTTCAGCACCCAGGCCACCATCTCCAGAGATATCAAAGAGCTGAGGATCGTGAAGGAGCTGACCAGCTTCGGCACCTATCGCTATACCACGTCGTCCAAGGAGGTGGCCGGTACCTTCTCCAGCCGCCTGAACACCATCTTCCGAGAGTGCGTCACCGGGTATGACTACGCCCAGAACATCGTGGTGATCCACACGCTGCCGGGCCTGGCGGCGGCGGCCGGTTCCGCCATCGATGCCATGAGCATGAGCTTCGTGCTTGGCACGCTGGCCGGGGACGATACGGTGATGATCGTCATGCGGGACAACAACGCTGCCGCCGCTTTCTGCGGTGAGATCAAGAGCCTGCTGAACTGATCCAGGGGAGGGAAGCGCCATGCTGAGTCTTCTTCATATCGAGAATATCGCCGTGATCGAATGCTCGGACATCTCCTTCCACCGGGGCTTCAACGTGCTCACCGGCGAGACCGGCGCCGGTAAGTCCATCGTGATCGACGCGATCAGCGCCATCTTAGGCGAGCGGGCCTACCGGGATATGATCCGCACCGGGGCCAACAAGGCCAGCGTCCGGGCGGTGTTCACGGATGTGCCGGACCTGCCCTGGTTCCAGGAGAACGGCGTGGAGCATGACCCGGAAACGGTGATCGGGCGGGAGATCTATCTGGACGGCAAAAACGTATGCCGGGTCAACGGGACCCTGGTGTCCGTGTCCACGCTTCGGAAGCTGGGCATCCAGCTGATCAATATCCACGGCCAGCATGACTCCGCGTCGCTGCTGGATGAGAGCAACCACTTAGGCTTCCTGGACGCGTTCGCGGACGATGAGGCCCTTCGCCAGGAATACAGCCGGCGCTATCAGGATGTGGCCCAGCTTCGCCAGCAGATCCAGAAGATGACCATGGACGAGGGTGAGAAGCTGCGCCGGATGGAAACTTTGCGCTACCAGATCGGGGAGATCTCCAAAGCCGCCCTGGAGCCGGGAGAGGATACGGCTCTGGAGGACCGGCGCAAGCTCCTGCAAAACGCTGAGAAGCTGTCCAACGGCATGGACATGGCGGTGGAGTGCTTATATGGCTCTGACGATGCGGACGGTGCTGCCGGCCTTTTGGCCGCGGCGGAGCGGGAGCTTGCCAGGCTTGCCCGATATACCGATGCGTATAGCCCCTTGCATGACCAGGTGGCGGACCTGATGTACCAGGTCCAGGACGTGGCGGAGGCGGTGCGGGATGCCCGGGATGAACTGAGCTACAGCGCCGATGAACTGGAGAAGATCGAGTCCCGTCTGGACGTGATCCACCGGCTGCGGCGAAAATACGGCGCGACCTGTGAGGACATCCTGGCCTATCTGGATCAGGCCCAGAAGGAGCTTGATGAGATCGAGTTCGCCGACGACCACCTGGAGCGCCTCCGGGAAAAGCTGAAAAAAGCGGAGGCGGCCGCCTGGGCTGCGGCGCTGGCGCTGCGGGAGCGGCGAAAGAGCGCCGCATCCGAGCTTGCCCGGCGGATCTTGACCGAGCTGTCCCAGCTGGATATGCCCCGGGTCCGATTTGAGTGCTCCTTCACCGAAACGGAGCTTTCCCCGGAGGGGGCTGACGGCGTGGTGTTTTATATGTCCGCCAACGCCGGTGAGGCCCTGAAATCCATGAGCAAGGTGGCCTCCGGCGGTGAATTGGCCCGGATCATGCTGGCGATGAAAAACGTACTGGCGGAGAAGGATCAGGTAGATACCCTGATCTTCGACGAAGTGGACACAGGCGTGTCCGGCCGGGCGGCCCAGAAGGTGGCGGAAAAACTGCGCAGCGTGGCGGCCCACAAGCAGGTGCTTTGCGTGACTCATTTGCCTCAGCTGGCAGCCCTGGCCCAGACCCATTTGCTGATCGAAAAAGGCGAGCGCGACGGCAGGACCTACACCACGGTGACCCCCCTGGATATGGAGGGCAGGAAGCGGGAACTGGCCCGGATCATCGGCGGCGCCAACATCACGGACAATACCCTTAAAAGCGCCGGCGAGATGCTGGGGCTGTGAATATGCTGACCGCCGAAGCTTTGGGCTTCGGCGGTCTTGTAAAAATAGCCCTTTTCTTTTCATCCGGCTTCGTGTATAATGTAGAAGACCATTTGTGCCCTCTGGCGCATGACCATTTTGACTGGAGGTATCCATTTTGAGTCTGTTCGAGAAAAAGGCTGGTGGAGAAAAGCCTGCCACCGAGGAAAAAAAGCTCACCATGCAGCAGGCGCTGATCAGCGATCTTCGGGATGTGCTGTTCGTGCTGGCGATCTTCATGGTGGTGTATATGCTGCTGTTCCGGGTGGTGGTGGTGGTAGGACCCTCCATGTATGATACATTGGTGGATGGCGACCGGCTGGTGCTTTTGAGCAACGTTGTGTACAATGACCCCAAGCAGGGAGATATCATCGTAGCCAGCAAGGAGTCCTTCGGCGGCGAGTGCATCGTCAAGCGGGTGATCGCGACGGAGGGGCAGACCGTGGATATCGATTTCAGCACCGGCACTGTATATGTAGACGGGATCGCGTTGGAGGAGCTTTATATCTCCTCTCAGACCACCCGGCCGGAAGGGATGCTTTTTCCGCTGACGGTGGAGGAAGATCATGTCTTCGTGCTGGGCGATAATCGCAACGACTCCAAAGACAGCCGGGACCCCTCGATCGGCCTGGTGGATGAGCGGGAGATCCTGGGCAAGGTGATCTTCCTGCTGTCCCCCGGGGACCACATGGGCACGGTAGAGCGGGACTTCAGCCGGATCGGATGGGTGGACTGACATGGACGATAAAATGAATATACAGTGGTATCCCGGGCATATGACCAAGACCCGGCGGCAGATCGAGGCGGATCTGAAGCAGGTGGACGCGGTGTGTGAGATCGTGGATGCCCGTATCCCGATCTCCAGCCGCAACCCGGATATCGATACGATCTGCGGCAGCAAGCCACGGATCATGATCTTAAATCGGATGGACCTGGCAGATCCCAATGCCACGGCACGCTGGGCGGACTACTACCGCGGCCAGGGCTGGGCGGCGGTCCCCACGGACTGCAAGAGCCGGAAGGGGATCGGCGGCTTCACCCCGGCGGTGCGGCAGGTGCTTCGGGAGAAGATCCAGCGGGATGCCGCCCGGGGCATGAACCGGCCCCTGCGGGTCATGGTGGTGGGGATCCCCAACGTGGGCAAATCCACCCTGATCAACCAGATCTCCGGCCGGAAAGGCGCCAAGGCAGAGAACCGGCCTGGCGTCACCCGGGGCAAGCAGTGGGTAAGCGTGGACAATGGCCTCCTGCTGCTGGATACCCCCGGCATCCTGTGGCCCAAGTTCGACGATGCCCGGGTGGGGATGATGCTGGCCTATACCGGCGCGGTGAAGGAAGGGATCCTGGACATCGAGGAGCTTTCCTGCCACCTGATGGCGCTGCTCTGGAAGCGCTACCCCCAGGCGGTCCGGGACCGCTACGGCATCGACGCGCCGGCGGACACGCCGGGCTATGAGCTGCTGGAGCTGGCAGGGAAGAAGCGGGGGTATCTGCTCTCCCGGGGCCAGATCGACACTGAGCGGATGGCCAAGACGGTGCTGGATGAATACCGGGCCGGCAAGCTGGGCCGGTTCACCTTGGAGCTGCCGGAGGACCTGAAATGAGCCAGACGGATATGTGGAGCATCGAGCGGACCCATTTTGAACAGGGGACCCGTCTGATCTGCGGCGTGGATGAAGCCGGCCGTGGGCCTCTTGCCGGGCCTGTGTGCGCCGCGGCGGTGATCTTGCCGCCTTACGCGGACATCCCGGGCCTGAACGACAGCAAAAAGCTGTCGGATAAGCGCCGGCGGGAGCTGTTTCCTCTGATCTGCGACCAGGCGGTGGCCTATGGCATCGCCCTGGTCCACCATGATACGATCGACCAGATCAATATATTGCAGGCCACGTTCCTGGCCATGGAGCAGGCCATAGGGCAGCTGTCCGTCAAGCCGGATTTGGCGCTGATCGACGGCGACCGGGAAAAGGACTTTGGCCTGCCGGTGGAAACGGTGGTCAAAGGCGACAGCCTGAGCGCCAGCATCGCCGCCGCTTCGGTATTGGCCAAGGTCACCCGGGACGACTGGATGCTCCGGGCGGCGGAGGAATACCCTGGCTACGGCTTTGAGATCCACAAGGGCTACGGCACCAAGGCCCACTATGCCGCCCTTCGGGCGTTGGGCCCCAGCCCGATCCACCGCATGACCTTTCTGAAAAAGTTTTATGGGGAGAAATAACCTTGTCGGCGCCTGGGGCGAGGCCCTGGCGATGGAGTATCTGAAAAAGAAGCACTACACGCTGGAAGCCGCAGGCTATCGCAGCCGGTTCGGGGAGATCGACCTGATCGTGAAAGACCGAAAGTTCCTGGTCTTCGTGGAGGTGAAGCTGCGAAAGTCCGGCACCTTTGCCCAGGCCCTGGAGTATGTGGACAAGCGGAAACAGGAGCGTCTGCGGACGACCGCGGCGATCTACCTGTCGCAAAACCCCACCAAGCTCCAGCCCCGGTTCGACGTGATCGAGATCTATGCCCCCAACGGCGTTCAGACCCAAGATCCTAAGATCTGTCATTTGGAGGACGCATTTGAATGATCTATCCTGTGTTCGATCTGCACTGTGACACCGCCCTGGCGCTGGTGGAGGATAAGCCGGAGACCGCCGGGGGCCTTCGGAATAATAAGCTGCATATCGACCTGGACCGGGCGGCCATCCTGCCCGGCTATGCCCAGTGCTTCGCCTGCTTCACCACCCCCTTTATGGAGCAGTGGTATGGCGTAAGTCCTGCTACGGTGTTCCAGCGGGAGCTGGCTGTCATCCGCCGGGAGGTGGAGCGGAACAAGGACCGGATCGGCATCGCCTGTTCTCCGGCCCAGATCCAGGCGCTGGGAAGCCAGGGCAAGGCGGCGGCCATTTTGACCATCGAAGGCCCGGCGGGCTTTGGCTTTGACCCGGCCCGGCTGGAAGAGCTGTGGGACATGGGCTTTCGGATGACCACCCTGACCTGGAATGAGAAAAATCCCTTGGCCGGATCCCACCAGACCGGCGGCGGTCTGACGGACCTGGGCCGGGAATTCGTCAAAGAGGCCCAGCGGCTGGGGATGGCGATCGATGTGAGCCATTTGAGCGATGAGGCGTTCTGGGACATCATGGACATCACCCAGGCCCCGATCGTGGCCAGCCACTCCAACAGCCGCCGGGTGTGCGATGTGAGCCGGAACCTGACGGACGAGATGTTCCGGGCGATCTGCGCCACCGGCGGCGTGGCCGGCTTCAACCAGTGCGCGCCCTTTGTGGGGGAAAAGCCCGACCTGGATACGGTGTGCCGTCACATCCTCCACTGGCTGGAGCTGGATCCGGCAGGGAAGCATATCGCGCTGGGCGGGGATCTGGACGGATGCTCCGACCTGCCGGAGGGCTTCCGGGGCATCGAGAGCTATCCGGCTATGGCCGGGAAACTTTTGGAACAGGGCCTGACCGATGAGCAGATCCAAGACATATTCTGGAATAATGCGATGGGAGTGATGAGCAATGCTATATGTGACCACGCGGAGCAAGAATGATGTTTTTACCGCACCGATCACCCTCCGTCAGGACCGAGCCGGCGATGGGGGCCTGTTCGTGCCTTTTCGCCTGCCGGTGATCGACAAGGAGCAGCTGCTGGGTCTTCGGGAACGCTCCTTTGGCCAAAATGTGGCGGACATCCTGGAACTGTTCTTTACCACCAAGCTCACCGGCTGGGAGGTGGAGATGGCCATCGGCCGGTATGTGTTCCAGGTAAAAAACATGAACTTTCGGGTCCTGGCGGTGGAGCTGTGGCACAACATCGACCACGACATGGACCGGTGCGTCCGCGCTCTGGCAAAACGGCTCCACCCGGATGGGGACGTGATCGGCGCGCCCTCGGATTGGACCCAGGTGGCGGTCCGTATCGCGCTTCTGTTTGGCGTCTTCGGGGAACTGATGCGGTCCGGCCAGGTATCCCTGGACAAGAAGGTGAACCTGGCCTACAGCGCCGGCTCCTTCGCCGGTCCCATGGCGGCCTGGTATGGCCGGGAGATGGGCCTGCCCATCGACACGATCATCTGCGGCTGCAATGAGAACGGCGCGGTCTGGGACCTGCTCCATCGCGGAGAGCTGGACGCCGGCGCGTCCGTGACCAAGACCTCTACCCCGGAGGCGGATCAGGCGGTGCCTCGGGACCTGGAGCGGCTGGTCTGCGGTGCCTGCGGCCAGGAAGAAGCGGTGAACTTTGGCTGGAGCTGCACGGAAGGAACCACCTATGCCCCCTCGTCGGAGATCCATCAGGCTCTGCGCAAGGGACTGTTCGCCGCCGTCGTGAGCCAGGTCCGGGTGCATACCATCATCCCCAGCGTTTACCACACCAATCGGTACATCCTGGACTTGTATGGCGCGCTGGCCTATGGCGCGCTGATGGATTATCGGTCCCGGACCGGCAAGTCTACCATGACCCTGCTCATGTCGGAAAAAAGCCCCCGCTGCCAGGCCCAGGCCATCTGCGCCATCATGGGCATCTCCGAGCTGGAGCTGAAAAAGCGGATCGCGGAGGTCTGAAATGGCGCTGTACGCGATCGGGGACCTGCACCTGAGCCTGGGGGCGGAAAAGCCCATGGATGTGTTTGGCGGCGGCTGGGTGGGCTATATGGAGAAGCTTCGGGAAGGCATGGCCCACATCCGCCCGGAGGATACCACCGTGCTCCTGGGAGATCTGAGCTGGGCGCTGGACCTGGAAGGCGCGGCCCCGGACTTTGCCTGGATCGATCAGATCCCCGGGCGGAAGATCATCCTCAAGGGAAACCACGACTATTGGTGGAGCACAGCCTCTAAATTCTATAAATTCTGCCAGGACCATGGTTTTTCCGACCAGTGGATCCTGAACAACAACCATTATGAGTATGATGGTTGGGCGATCTGCGGCACCCGGGGGTGGTTTTTCGAGGAGCAGCGCAGCGATGACCATGATGAAAAGGTCTTTAAGCGGGAGCTTCTGCGGCTGGAGGCGTCCTTGCGCTCTGCCGGGGATCTGCCGAAGATGGTGTTCCTGCACTATCCGCCCAGATATAAAGGGTATCAATGCCCTGAGATCTTGGAACTGATGGATCGTTATCAGGTGAAGCGCTGCTTCTACGGACATCTCCACGGCCCCAGCCATAAACTGGCCATGGAAGGGCTTTGGGATGGGATCGAATACCGCCTGGTATCCGCGGACCGGCTGGATTTTAAACCGTTCACCGTAATTTTATAAAGAATTTTAGAAAAAAGTGTGGACATTTCCGGCTGGTTCTGCTAGAATAAGCCAGTTGCAAATATATACACATGATCCGCTCCATGCGGACTGATTTAGGAGGAACACCGAAATGACTGTCAAGAACATCGAGAGAAACGGCAATCAGGCCACCGTCGTGGTGGAGATCGACAAGGACCTGATGGAGTCCGGCATCAACAAGGCTTATCTCAAGGCCCGCAAGCAGATCCAGATCCCCGGTTTCCGGAAGGGCAAGGCCCCCAGAAAGATGATCGAGTCCATGTACGGCGCTCATGTTTTTTACGAAGACGGCCTGGAGGAGATCTTCCCCGAGGTCTATGAGGAGGCCGTGGTGAAGCAGGAGCTGAAGGCCGTAGGCCGTCCCAGCCTGACGGATATGGACATCAGCGACGAGGGCATCGTCACCATCACCATCACCACCGATGTGTACCCCGAGGTCACCTTGGGCGATTATAAGGGCCTGGAAGTGGAGAAGGCCGAGGCTTCCGTTTCTGACGAGCAGGTCCAGGCCGAGCTGGATCGGATGGCGCAGAACGTAGCTTCCACGGAGACCGTGGAGCGGCCCGCGCAGATGGGCGATACCGCCAACATCGACTTTGAGGGCTTTGACAATGGCGTGCCTTTTGACGGCGGCAAGGGCGACAACTTCGACCTGAAGCTGGGCTCCGGCTCCTTCGTCCCCGGTTTCGAGGAGCAGATCGTGGGCATGACCACCGGCGAGGAGAAGGACATCGACATCACCTTCCCCGAGAACTATCACGCGGAGCTGGCCGGTAAGGCTGTGGTCTTCCACGTGAAGGTCAACAAGATCACCGAGACCATCGTCCCGGCGCAGGATGACGATTTTGCCAAGGACGTTTCCGAGTTTGACACCCTGGAGGCCCTGAAGGAGGACATCCGCTCCAAGGCGCTGACCCAGGCGCAGAAGCAGATCGACGCTTCCTTCGAGAACGCCTGTGTGGAGAAGGCCGCCGAGAACACCACCGTGGATATGCCCAAGGCGCTGATCGAGGCGGAGCTGGATTCCCAGATGGACCGCTTCGGCTATCAGCTGCAAATGAGCGGCTACTCCATGGAGCAGTATGCCAAGATGATGGGCGGCGATGTGTCCACCATGCGTGAGGCTTTCCGTCCTGCCGCTGAGAAGCAGGCCAAGATCAATGTGACCCTGGAGAAGATCTGCGAGGTGGAGAACATCACCATCTCCCAGGAGGAGATCGACGAAGAGCTCCAGTCCCTGGCCACGCAGTACGAGATGGAGCTGGAGAAGATCAAGACCATGATCCCTGCGGACGAGATCACCACCAGCCTGAAGACCCGGAAGGCCGTGAAGGTGATCGTGGACAGCGCCGTGGCCGTGGCCCCCAAGGCCGAGTAAGACGGCAGAGGAATAAGCTTCCTCTCCAATGGTTAGAATGTTTCGAACCCTTTGAAAGGAGAGATCACCATGAGTTTAGTTCCCTATGTGGTGGAGCAGACCAGCCGGGGCGAGCGCAGCTATGACATTTTCTCCCGACTGCTCAACGACCGCATCATTTTCCTGTCCGAAGAGGTCAACGATACCACCGCTTCCCTGGTGGTGGCCCAGCTGCTGTACCTGGAAGCCCAGGACCCGGACAAGGATATCCAGTTTTATATCAACAGCCCCGGCGGCAGCGTCACCGCGGGCATGGCCATCTATGACACGATGAAGTACATCAAGTGTGATGTGGCCACGATCTGCGTGGGCATGGCTGCCTCCATGGGCGCTTTCCTGCTGGCGGCCGGCACCAAGGGCAAGCGGATGGCGCTGCCCAACTCTGAGATCATGATCCACCAGCCCAGCGCCGGCACCCAGGGCCAGATCACCGATATGGCGATCCACATGAAGCGCCTGCAGACCATCAAGGAGCGGATGAACCATATCCTGGCGGAGAACACCGGCAAAAGCGTGGAAGTGGTCACCCAAGCCTGTGAGCGGGACAATTTCATGACCGCTCAGGAGGCCATGGAGTTCGGCCTGATCGATCGGGTCCTGGAACGCCATTGATCGGGAAAGGCAGGTAACCATTTCATGGCCAATCATGACGAACAGCAGCCGATCCGCTGCTCCTTCTGCGGCAAGCGGGAGGGGCAGGTCCAGATGATCGCCGGACCCGGTGTGTATATCTGCGGAGACTGCGTTGCCGCCTGCAGCGAGCTGCTGCAGGACCAGGGCCGGCATCACTTCCAGCCTCAGGGCAGCCTGGCGGACCTCCCCACGCCCATGGAGATGAAGAGCTTCATGGACGGCTACATCGTTGGCCAGGAAGAGGCGAAGATCGCCCTGTCCGTGGCTGTCTACAATCACTATAAGCGGATCTATCTGGCAGAGGACTCGGATGTGGAGCTTCAGAAGAGCAACATCCTGCTGATCGGTCCCACCGGCTCCGGCAAGACCCTGTTCGCCCAGACCTTGGCAAAGATCCTGAACGTGCCTTTTGCCATCGCCGATGCCACCACCCTGACAGAGGCGGGCTATGTAGGCGACGATGTGGAGAACATCCTGGTCCGGCTGCTCCAGGCGGCGGACTTTGACGTGGAGCTGGCGGAGCGGGGCATCATCTACATCGATGAGATGGATAAGATCGCCCGCAAGAGCGAGAACACCTCCATCACCCGGGACGTGTCCGGCGAGGGCGTGCAGCAGGCGCTGCTGAAGATCCTGGAAGGCACCGTTTCCAACGTGCCGCCCCAGGGCGGGCGGAAGCATCCCCAGCAGGAGACCATCCCCATCGATACCTCTAAGATCTTGTTCATCTGCGGCGGCGCGTTCGATGGCCTGGATAAGATCATCGAGAGCCGGACCGACCGGTCCGCCATCGGCTTCGACGCGCCGGTGGAGAGCAAGCAGAAGCGGGACGTGGGTAAGATCTTAGCCCAGGTCCAGCCTCACGATCTGCTGAAATTCGGCATCATCCCGGAGCTGGTAGGCCGTCTTCCTGTGATCACCTGCCTGGACAGCCTGCAAAAGGACGATCTGGTGCGGATCCTGGTGGAGCCGAAGAACGCCCTGACCAAGCAATATGAGAAACTGCTGGCGCTGGATGACGTGGAGCTGGAGATCCAGCCGGAAGCGCTGGAGGCAGTGGCGCAGAAGGCCATCGACCGCCAGATCGGCGCCAGAGGACTGCGGGCCGTGATGGAGAAGGCCATGATCCCGATCATGTACCAGATCCCCTCGGACTTGACGATCCGCAAAGTCATCATTACCCCTGAAACGATCGATGGCGGCGGACCGATCATCGAGCGTTCGCCTGATGCCCCCCGGAGCAGAAGCGGCTCCAAGAGATCTTAACATTTCCTAAAAGGGGGTAGTTTTCTACCTCCTTTTCGCTCATTTTGAAAGAAGGTGCGACCATGAGCCAACAGTTATACTCCGGCCGTTTGCCGATCCTGGCCCTGCGGGGCCTGGCGGTGTTCCCGGAGCAGAGCGTCCACTTCGATGTGGGCCGTGTCAGATCCGCCAAGGCCCTGGAGGCGGCGATGAAGGAGGGACAGTATGTCTTTCTGGTGCCTCAAAAGGATATCCTGGTGGACGATCCGGGTGCGGATCAGCTTTACCCGATCGGCACGGTAGCCAAGATCAAGCAGATCCTCACCCCCAATGGGGAAACGATCCGGGTACTGGTGGCCGGGATCTGCCGTGGACGGATCGGTGAGCTTTACCAGTCCGATCCTTATTTGGAAGGACATATCCAGGCGGTGCCGGATGCCGTGAGCACGGACAGCCCCCGGAACCGTGCTCTTTGCCGGGAGGCCACCGCCCTCTATGCCTCCTATACCGAGCTGGCGGAGTTTCCTGCCCAGGCGGTGATGCTGCGGCTCATGGCCTCCTCAGATCCCGGCTTCCTGGCGGACACCATCGCCCAGAACTCGGGGATGGACTATACGGACAAGGCAAAACTGCTGTGCAAGCTGGACCCTGTAAAGCGGCTGGAAGATGCCATGAAGCTGCTGAGCCGGGAGCTGGAGATGCTCCGGCTGGGGTCGGATATCCAGTCCAAGACCCATGCCAGCATGGATAAGAACCAGCGGGATTACTATCTCCGGGAGCAAATGAAGGTGATCCGGGAGGAGCTGGGAGAAGGGGACGAGTACCAGGAATTCGCTGAGTACGAGCGGAAGATCCTGTCCCTTCATTTGGAGGAAGGTTCGGAGGAGAAGCTTCGGAAGGACCTGGAGCGGCTGAAAAAACAGCCCTTCGGCTCCTCTGAGGCGGCGCTTCTGCGCAATTACCTGGACACGGTGCTGGAGCTTCCCTGGAACAAACGGACCAAGGAGCGGGTCAGCATCGAAGCGGCAGCCAAAGTGCTGGATAAGGATCATTTTGGCCTGGAGAAGGTGAAGGAGCGGATCCTGGAGACCATCGCCGTGCGGCAGATGGCCCCGAAGATGCCTGCCCAGATCTTGTGTCTGGTAGGTCCTCCCGGTGTAGGCAAGACCTCCATCGCCTATTCCATCGCCAGGGCATTGAACCGCAAGATGGCCCGGATCTCCCTGGGCGGTGTCCGGGATGAGGCGGATATCCGGGGCCACCGAAAGACCTATGTGGGGGCCATGCCCGGCCGGATCATGACGGCCATGACCCAGGCCGGCAGCAGCAATCCGCTGCTTCTGCTGGACGAGATCGATAAGATGGGATCGGATTACCGTGGCGACCCCAGCGCCGCCATGCTGGAAGTGCTGGACCCGGAGCAGAACAAGGCCTATCGTGACCACTATATCGAGATCCCCTTCGATCTGTCCGAGGTGATGTTCATCACCACCGCCAACACTCTGGACACGGTGCCCCGGCCGCTGCTTGATCGGATGGAAGTGATCGAGCTTGGCTCCTATACCGACGAAGAGAAGCTGATGATCGCCAGGGAGCATCTGATCCCCAAGCAGATCGCCAAGCATGGTCTGAAACGTTCTCAGCTGAAGATCGAGGATGACGCGATCCGGGAGATCATCTGCTGCTACACCCGGGAGTCCGGGGTGCGGAACCTGGAACGCAGCATCGCCGAGATCTGCCGCAAGACCACCAAGCGCCTTCTGGACGATCCGAGCTTGAAGAAGGTGGTGGTGACTGCCCACAATACCGCCGATCTCTTGGGGGTCCGAAAGTTCCTGCCGGACCGTCTGCCCGGCACCGACTCTGTTGGCCTGGTCACGGGCCTGGCCTGGACCTCGGTAGGTGGAGAGACCCTGGAGGTGGAGGTCAATGTGATGGATGGCAGCGGCAAGCTGGAGCTTACCGGCAACCTGGGAGAGGTGATGAAAGAATCCGCCCACGCCGCTTTGAGCTACATACGCGCCAACGCCCAAAAGCTGGGGGTGGCCCCGGACTTCTACAAGACCAAGGATATCCATGTCCATTTCCCCGCCGGAGCCGTACCCAAGGACGGGCCGTCCGCCGGTGTGACGGTGACCACCGCCATCGTGTCCGCCCTTACCAATACGCCGGTGCGTCGGGATGTGGCCATGACGGGAGAGGTGTCCATCCGGGGCCGGGTCCTGCCGATCGGCGGCCTGCGGGAAAAGACCATGGCGGCCCTGCGCTACGGGATCACCACGGTGATCATCCCCGAGGACAACCGGCGGGACTTGGAGCAGATCGATCAGACTGTAAGGAAGGCGCTGGAATTCATACCCGTGTCCACGGTGGACATGGTCCTGGATGTGGCCCTCAGACGTGCCGATGACGGGGTAAAGGCCATTGCCAAGGATATCCCCGGAGAATTGATCGCCAGGCCCCTTGCCAACAGCATCCGCCAGTGAGGTGAAGGCATGAATTTTCATAAAGCCGATTTTCTGATCTCCGCCGCGTCCTCCAGGGACTTCCCGGATACCAGACTGCCGGAGATCGCCTTTGCGGGCAAGTCCAATGTGGGCAAATCCTCGGTGATCAACCGGGTCTTGAACCGAAAGAACTTCGCCAGAGTAGGGGAGAAGCCGGGGAAGACGATCCATGTGAACTACTTCACCATCGACGAAAAGTGCTATTTTGTAGATCTGCCCGGCTATGGCTATGCCCAGGTATCCCAGAAGGAGAAAGAGCGGTGGGGCAGGCTCATGGAGGACTACTTCGCCGCCGGACGGATCGATCTGGGCATCATGATCGTCGATCACCGCCACCCGCCTACCAACAACGACATCACCATGGCGCGCTGGTTCCTGGACAGTGGCTGTACGTTCGTGGTGGTGGCCAATAAGCGGGACAAGGTGAAAAAGAGCCAGATCCAGTCCACCCTGGACACCATCCGCCAGGATCTGGAACTGCCAGAGGAAGTCCCGGTGATCTCTTTTTCCGCGGAAAAAGGGGACGGCCGGGAAGAACTGGTCCGCTGCATCCTGAAGGCGGCCCAGCGATGATCCTGGAGCTGAACGGCTGGCGCTTTCAGGTGGACCAGGATCGGACCATGGCCTACTCCGCTCAGGAGCTGGAGGACCGGTGCAGCTGTGACTACTGCCGCAATTTCTATGGGGCGGTGGATGGAGCCTATCCCGGCCTGCGTCCGTTCCTTGCCCGGTTCGGCGTGGAGATCTGCGCACCGGACGAGCTGATGCCCTACACCGGGGAACTGTACGGGGCCGCTTACGCGGTGTGCGGACAGATCCTCCAAAAAGGCGCCGGACCGATCGTGGCGGATGGCGTTCAGATCTGGCCGCAGACGCTGGAGGAGTCCAATATCAACACCGCCTGCCCCAGCCCTTGCTTTGTAGTGTATACGGCCCTTCTGGAGCTTCCCTGGGTCCTGGAAACGCCTCAGGAGGATGTGGTATCTCCGGCCAATACGCCTTACTTTTTGAAGAGGATGTGGCAAAAACTGCTGAAAAACGCACCGAAGGACCGGCCCTGTTCGTAAACGAAAACGTCCCCCGGCACAGTTCGTGCCGGGGGACGCGTTTGCTTCTTACGCCTGCTTTGCTTGCTTCAGCGCCTGGGCCAGCTGGTCCGGGCAGGAGGTCTGTTTCATGCCGCAGTGGATGCCCTCCACCCGGCCGATCACCTCGTCGATATCCATGCCTTCCACCAGGGCCCCGATGCCCTTCAGGTTGCCGTTACAGCCGCCGAAGAACTGGACATTGCGGACCTTGCCATCCTCCACGTCGAAGGTGATGGCCTGGGAACAAACGCCATGGGTCTTGTAAGTATACTGCATATATCTCTTTCCTTTCTATTGGATGATGTCCTCAAACTGTGCTTCCACCAGCCGGGCCAACGGCTCCGGCGGCAGGATCATTTGATGCCCTCTGGCGCCGGCGGAAACGGCGATCTCAGGCCAAAGGGTGGCGGTCTCGTCGATGAAGGTGGGGTATTTCTTTTTCATGCCCACCGGGCTGCACCCGCCACGGATATAGCCGGTCAGACCCAGCAGCTCCTTCACCGCCACCATCTCGATCTTCTTGTTGCCGGAAACTTTGGCCGCCTTTTTCAGGTCCAGTTCACAGCATACCGGGATGCAGAACACATTGATCCCGGTCTTGTCGCCCCGGGTGACCAGGGTCTTGAACACCTGTTCTGCCGGCAGGCCCACGGCCCGCGCCGCATGGAGCCCGCTCAGATCATGTTCATCATATTCGTAAACGGCCTCCCGACAGCCGATCTTTGCTTTTTCCACTGCCCGGATGGCGTTGGTCTTGTCCGCCATAATATCACCGGGTGCTATTATAACCGAAGATCTGCCCGGATGCAAGAGTGAATTATCTGCTCTCTGTTCGGTTATCCTATGAGAAAAAGGAACAAGAGGTGCCATTTATGGAAAAAAGACCTGACGCGGATATGAAGAAAGAGGACCGGCAGCAGTTGTTAGAGCTGGGGTCAGACATCACCAGAAGCGACAAGGGGAACATCTACACCCTGACGATCATCGGCCAGGTAGAGGGCCACCAGATCGCCCCCGAGAACATCAAGACCACCAAATATGAGCACGTTCTGCCGTTGCTGGCCGGGATCGAAGAGAGCGAGGACATCGACGGCCTTCTGCTCCTGCTCAACACCGTAGGCGGGGACATCGAAGCCGGGCTGGCGATCGCGGAGATGATCGCTGGGATGCGAAAGCCTACAGTGTCCCTGGTGCTGGGCGGCGGCCATTCCATCGGGATCCCTCTGGCGGTGTGTACCAAGAAGAGCTTCATCACCCCCACTGCCAGCATGACGGTCCACCCGGTGCGGATGACCGGCCTGGTGGTGGGCGCACCCCAGACTTTTCGGTATTTTCAAAGGATCTCCGAGCAGATCGCCGATTTCGTCACCGCCAACTCCAAGATCAGCCGGGAGGATTTCGAGAGCTATATGATGGCCACCGGCCAGATCGCCACGGATATCGGCACCATCCTCTACGGGAAGGAGGCGGTGGCCTCCGGCCTGATCGACCGGCTGGGCGGCCTCAGCGACGCTCTGGCGGCGCTCCACAAGATGATCGCCAGGCAAAGCGGACGGAAGAAATGAGCAGATAGTATTTTTTATTTTATGGGCTGGAAATATTCCGAAAGATATGGTATGATAACGTGAAGTGAGATGATGGGGAGGGTTGCGTTACGCCAGAACATATCCTGCACAAGCTGATCTATACCATACTTTCCGGCCTGACCGCCTTTTTCCCAGTTTCCGCCCAGCCTCATCAGGTGCTGTACCAGACCATGACAGGCGTGGAGATGGAGGATGGTCTTGTGACCCTGGCGATCCATTTAGGGTGCCTTGTTGCGGTCTTGGTGTCCTGCCATAAGCGGATCGGCCGTCTGCTTCGGGAGGACCGCCATGCCCGGCGCTTCCGCGACCGGCCTGGCAGGTCCGTGGATAAGGTCGCGGTCCTGGATATGCGGGTCCTGCGGACTGCGGCGGTCCCGGTGCTCATCGGGGCGATGCTTGGCCAACGATATGGGGACTGGGCCACCGGGCTGGTCCCGCTTTCCGTGCTGCTGCTGGTCAATGGTGTGATATTGTTCCTGCCCACGCTCCTGCCCCAGGCCAACAAGGATTCCCGGAGCATGAGCATGCTCGACAGCATCTTGATCGGCGTTGGCGCCGCCATCGGTTCGGTCCCGGGCCTGTCCAGAACGGGCTGTGCCATCAGCGCCGCTTTGATCCGGGGCGTGGACCGATATCATGTACTGGACTTTGCGCTGCTGCTCACGATCCCGGCGCTGCTTATCGTTGCGGTATTTGACCTGATCGCGGTGATCGGAGCCAAGATGGCGGTCACCGCCATGGGACTGCTGATCTACGTATCGATCGCTGCCCTGGCTTTTGCCTGCGGATACGCGGGGATCGTGATCATGCGTTATCTTTCCTCGAAGGACGCCCTCTTATCCTTTTGCTACTACAGCTGGGGGATGGCACTATTTACCTTCGTATTATACCTGATGATCTAACTGGAGGTGTGATCATGGCTTCCACAAATCGACCCTCCCAGGCGCAAAAAGCCGCCAAGGGCGGCACCCGGAAACAGACCACCCAAAAGAAGCTCCCGGGCAAGGCCGCCGAGGCTCAATCCGTTCATATCCCGGTCCGGCTGATCAGCGCCAGCATATGCATGATCTTGTTCATCCTGTTCCTGGTGATGGCCTTTAACCCGGACGGGGTGTTGATCCGGTTTTTCTATGGGTTCGTCCTGGGCATGATCGGGAAGGCGGCTTTCTATGTCCTGATCCCGGCACTGCTGTATCTGTTCTCCATCCACGCCTTCAGCGGCCCACGACCGGTGAAGATGCGGACCATTTGTCTGCTTTGCTTCGTGCTGTGCGTGGGATGCATCTTCCACTTAGGAACAGACCATGAGAGCCTGCCCAAGGGTCTGTTCCAGTTCTTTGGCGCGCTGTATTCCAAGGGCGCGCTGGGACAGAGCGGCGGTGTGATCTGCGGCTTCCTGGTGCTGATCGTGGAGTTCCTTTGCGGAACCTTCGTATCGTATTTGGTGTTCATCGTGGCGGCGGCCCTGACGCTGCTGGCTTCCATGCAGATCACCATCCCCAGCTTGATCCGGGCGTTTGAGAACCGGCCCAGAGCCGATTGGGAACTGGATAAGGAGCTGGAGGACCGGCCTGAGCCTGCCTCCATCGTGGTGAACCATTTGGCGGCGAAGCGGATCGAGATGATGGACCAGCGCCGCCGGGCCAAGGAGCAGCGCGCCAACGTGGATCTGCCCCTGGATGGAGAAAAGCGGGAAAAGCCCCTGAGCCCCAGGGTCAAGGATATGATGGCCCAGATCGATCAGATCGAAGATCCTGTGGTGGCGGCGGAGAAGCCGGTGGTGGATGTGGACGATACCTTGTTCAACGCTTCCACCGTTCCCGAGCCGAGGAAGCCCCGCCGGGAAAAGAAGGACCCGGCCGTCCTGCCGCAGGAGCAGGAAAGACCCACTGCCGCCAATGGGATGCCCTTGCTGGAGCGAGAGCAGATCCAGGAGCGGGAGAGCCCGACGCCTACTCCTCAGCAGATGCAGGATGCCGCTTTGCCCAAGGTCACCGCAAAGGACGCGGCCATGTCCGCGGCCCAGGTGGCGGCGGAGATCGAGCAGAACGCTTCGGTGGAAAAGCCGGTATACTGCTTCCCGCCGATCGACCTGCTGAAGCCTTCCCGCAAAAATGGTACCGACGGCACCGCGGAGATGCGGGAGAACACCCGGCGGCTGAATGAAACGCTTGCCAGCTTTAAGATCGAGGCCCACATCATCAATGTGACCCGTGGTCCCAGCGTCACCCGCTATGAGGTGGAGCTGGAGAAGGGCGTTCGGCTGAACAAGCTCACGGCGGTGGCTGACGATATCGCCCTGAGCCTGGGCTCCTCCGGCGTTCGGATCGCCGCGGTGCCTGGGAAGATCTCGGTGGTGGGCATCGAGGTGCCCAACCGGGCGGTGACCACCGTATCTTTGCGGGAGGTGATCGACTCCCCGGAGTTTGCCCGTTCCCGGTCCAAGTCCAGCTTTGCCGTGGGCAAGGACATCGGCGGCAGCTGTATCATCGGCAATATCGCCAAGCTGCCTCATATGCTGATCGCCGGCACCACCGGCTCCGGCAAATCGGTGTGCATGAACTCCATCATCATCAGCCTGCTCTACAAGGCCAGCCCGGATGATGTGAAGCTGATCATGGTGGACCCGAAGATGGTGGAGCTGGGCGTATACAATGGCATCCCCCATCTGCTGATCCCGGTGGTCACGGATCCTAAAAAGGCCGCGGGAAGCCTGCAATGGGCGGTGACGGAGATGATGCGCCGCTATAAGGCCATGTCTGCCGCAGGCGTTCGGGATCTGGAGTCGTATAACACGATCGTGGAAGAGGAAGGGGAGGGCACCAAGCTGCCCCAGATCGTGGTGATCATCGACGAGCTGGCGGACCTGATGCTGGTAGCGGCCAAGGAAGTGGAGGAGTCGATCTGCCGGATCGCCCAGATGGGCCGTGCTTCCGGCATCCACCTGGTGATCGCCACCCAGCGGCCATCGGCAGATGTGATCACCGGCCTGATGAAGGCCAATATCCCTTCCCGGATCGCGTTCTCCGTAGCGTCCGCCATGGAGTCCCGGATCATTTTGGACAATCCCGGCGCGGAAAAGCTGGTGGGCCGGGGCGATATGCTCTATTCGCCCATCGGCACCGGGAAGCCTGTCCGTGTCCAGGGATGCTTCGTCAGCGACGGGGAAGTGGAAGCGGTGGCAAACTACGTCAAGGAGAATTACATCACCAACTACGATCAGACGGTGATGGATGAGATCGAGCGCAAAGCCAGCCAGACCGGCACCAAGTCCGCAGCCGGGGAGCCGGAAGACGCGCCGGAGGAATTGGAAGGGGATGAGCTTCTGCCGGATGCGGTGGAGGTGATCCTGGAAACTGGACAGGCCTCGGTGTCCATGCTCCAGCGGCGGCTGAAGCTGGGATATGCCCGGGCGGCCCGGATCGTGGATGAGATGGAGGAGAAGGGGATCGTTGGTCCCTTCCAGGGCAGCAAGCCCCGGGCGATCCTGATCACCAAGGAGCAGTGGCAGGCCATGAAAGGCGGCGGCGAAGAGCCTGTGCCGGAGGACGATCTTCCCTTTGACGAAGTGCTCCCGGAAGA
>CALXFQ010000016.1 GCA_944387625.1 uncultured Oscillospiraceae bacterium | reverse complement strand
ACGAGGAGGACGGGGAGCACCACTGCTGTCACGGCCATCATCACCACGAGGAGGATGGGGAGCACCACTGCTGCCATGGCCATGGGGAGCATGACCACCATCATCACCATGCCGATGAGGTGTTCACCTCCTGGGGCGTGGAAACGGCCAAGAAGTTCACCACGGACCAGATCCGTGAGGCGCTGGGCCGGCTGGATGCCGGTGGATTTGGCACGGTCCTCCGGGCCAAGGGCATCGTGGCCTGTGCCGACGGCGGCTGGATCCACTTCGACCATGTGCCGGAGGAGTCGGATGTGCGTATGGGCAGCGCCGCGGTGATCGGCAAGATGTGCGTGATCGGCTCCAAGCTGGATGAGCCCGCGATCGCCCGGCTGTTTGGGGTGTAAGGACTATGCAGCAGATCCCTGTTTATGTGTTCACCGGCTTTCTGGATGCGGGCAAGACCAAATTCATCCAGGAAACGTTGGAGGATACCCGGTTCAACGCCGGGGAGCGGACCCTGCTCCTGATCTTTGAAGAGGGGGAAGAGGAGTATGACCTGAGCGCCTACCCCCACAAAAACGTGTATCCCGTGGTTCTGGACCAGCAAAGCGTGACCACCAAGGAGCTTCAGGCCCTGGCCAAGCAGTATAAGGCCCAGCGGGTGGTGGCCGAGCTGAACGGTATGCAGCTGGTGGGGGACCTGTACACCCGGTTCCCGGAGGATTGGGCGGTGGCCCAGGAGGTCATGTTCGCCGACGCCACCACCTTTATGACCTATAACGCCAATATGCGCAACCTGGTGATGGACAAGCTGGTGGGCGCGCAGATGGTGGTGTTCAACCGGCTCACACCGGGCCAGGACACCATGCCCTTCCACAAGCTGGCCCGGGCGGCCAGCCGCCGGATCGACATCATGTATGACTACACCGACGGGACCTCCGCCTACGACGATGTGATCGACCCGCTGCCCTTTGACATCCACGCGGCGGTGATCCAGGTGGAGGACCAGGATTATGCCCTGTGGTATCGGGACGTGACGGAGGAGCCTGAGAAGTACCACGGCAAGGTGGTGTGCTTCAAGGGTCAGGTGGCCATGCTCCGCCGGAACAAGGACGATATGTTCGCTCCCGGCCGATTCGTCATGACCTGCTGTGTGGAGGATATCCAGTTCTGCGGCGTGCCTTGCCGCTACAGCAAAGCCCGGCAGCTGGAGTCCCGGTCCTGGGTAAAGGTTACCGCGTCGATCAGCGCCGAGAAGCATCCCCTGTACCACGGCGACCTGGGGCCGGTGCTCGATGCCATCGAGGTGGTCCCGGCGGAGGCCGCGGACCCGGACGTAGCCACGTTCTGATCTTGGCCTCAGCGGAATAAGGAAAGAAGCCCAGTCCGGCGGAAAACCGGGCTGGGCTTTTAGCATCCAGTTACAGCAGATGGGAGATCACATACCAAAGCGCTACCATGACGATCAGCAGAGGCACATAGGCCGCCAGAGCGGCGGAGGCGATATAGACAGCACTGATCTGCAAATAGTTCAGCAGGCATACCAAGCCGGTAAGCAGAGCGGTGGTCAAGATCGCCTTGCTCAGCTGCTTGCCGACCACATTGGCAAAGAAGAAGGTGTAGAAGATCCCCAGCAGTGGGGAGATGAAGGTCAGCGTGCCGCCCACCAGCAGCTTCAGCGCGCCCATCAGCAGGGAAGCCAGCAGTACGATGAGCAGTACCGTGGGAGCGATCTGGGCCAGGCCCTCCGGGACCACCGCGCTCAGGAACAGGGACATACAGTACTGCAGGCACATACCCAAGACCACGGACAGCGCCCGGAAGAAGAACCACACGATCAGATTTTTGCCCTTGGGCAGCCAGCTGTCCAGCAGGCTCACCAGGAACGCCAGGATCAGCATATCCAACACCTTGGAGCAGATGGTGGTAAAGTCCGCCTCCAGCAAGTTGAAGATCAGCAGATAGTCCCCCTGGATGGTGACGAAGGGCAGGGGAGAGAGCAGCTCTTTTATCTGGGCGCCGCTGGAATAGACCACCACATTCACCAGGTAGATGCACAAGATCGACATGGCGGTGGAAACGGCGCCGTTGAGGGTGGACCGATGGCCGAAGATCAGCCGTCCGATCAGGCCGATCGCCAGGCCGCCGATCACGAAGATCAGCAGGAACTGGACATACTGGGCGGCGTCAAATCCCTCCGGGGTGATGGAGCGGATGAACTCATAGATCTTTTCCATAAAAACTCCTTTGGATGGAAAAACAGCCGCCGTTTCCGGCGGCTGTTGGATGCGATCTGACCGGGAAAATTACTTCACTTCGGCCTCGGCGCCGGCTTCCTTCAGCTCGGCGACCAGCTTCTCGGCATCTTCCTTGGAGATGGCTTCCTTCAGGGTCTTGGGGCAGTTGTCCACCAGATCCTTGGCATCCTTCAGGCCCAGGCCGGTAGCGGCACGGACGACCTTGATGACGTTCAGCTTGGAAGCGCCGGCAGACTTCAGGATGACGTCGAACTCGGTCTTCTCCTCGACCTCAGCGGCGGCGGTGGCAGCGGGAGCGGCCACGGCAGCGGCAGCGGCGGAAACGCCGAAAACTTCCTCCAGGGTGTGGACCAGCTCGGACAGCTCCAGCACGGTCAGGCCCTTGACTTCCTCAACGAGAGCAGTGATCTTTTCACTAGCCATTGTTTGTTCCTCCTAAAAAAGTAATAATGATTGTTTTTGTAGGTTTACGAACGGATCAGGCTTCCGCTTCCGCAGCGGGAGCGGCGCCGCCTTCCTTCTGAATCCGGATCTGATCCAGGACGAAGGCCAGGCTGGAGATGGGAGCCAGGAAGGTACCCAGGACGGACGCCACCAGAGCGTTCTTGCTGGGCAGCTCGCCGAAGCCGTTGAGCTGGTCGGCGGTCAGCACAGAGCCTTCCACCACGCCGCCCTTGATGTTCAGGGTCTTCAG
Source organism: uncultured Oscillospiraceae bacterium (assembly GCA_944387625.1). Taxonomy (GTDB): domain Bacteria; phylum Bacillota; class Clostridia; order Oscillospirales; family Oscillospiraceae; genus Faecousia. Next base: position 26,875 of record CALXFQ010000016.1, on the reverse strand, counting down.
CTTGTTCTTCTTGGCAAACTCGCAGACGATACGAGCGGGGGCGATGGGATCGCCGGTGGTGCTGGCCATAGCGGTGGTGCCGTTAAGGACCTCGTCGAAATCGTAGCCAACATTCTTGGCGGCGAACCGGGTCAGGGTGTTCTTAACGACGGTGTACTCCACATCCGCATCCCGGAACATCTTACGCAGCTCGCAGTCCTGAGCAACGGTGATGCCCTTGTAATCGACGAACACCACGGAAGTAGATTCCTTGATCTTGCCGGTGAGGGCCTCCACAACTGCCTTCTTGCTTTCCAGAGCCTTTGCGTTGGGCATGAGATTCACCTCCGAAAATAAAAAAATCCTTCTGCCAACAGACAGAAAGACACGCAGGAATCTTCGTTCTGGCGCACCTCGGCAGGACTTACGGCCTTGGGCCACCTGCTGTCTTTGGCAACAGGTGGATATTACCACACCTTTTGACCTTTGTCAAGAACTTTTTTGCTTTTTTGGGCCGGATCTTCCCGGGGCGCGGGCCCCGGGAAAGGATCTATTTATGATATTTGCTCCCTGCCTGGATGGCCTCTGCCCGATACAGCTGCTCCAGGACCATCACCCTTGCCAGGTGGTGGGGGAAGGTCATCTTTCCCATGGACAGCCGGAAGTCTGCTTGGGCCTTGATCCGGGGGCTGATGCCAAAGGACGACCCGATCAGGAAACAGGCGCTGCTCTTGCCGGAGAGCTTCACCTCCCGGATCTTTTCCGCAAAGTCCTCGCTGCTAAGGAGCTTTCCCTCCGGGGTAAAGACGCACAGCCAGGTCCCCTTGGGCAGTTTGCTCTCGATCAGCTCCGCTTCCTTTTCCAGTCCGGCGGCGATCTGGGCAGGGGAGGGGCTTTCCGGCAGACGCTGTTCCGGCAGCTCGATCAGACGGAACCGGCAGTAGGCCCCCAGCCGCTTGGCGTATTCCTCGGTGGCGGAGATGTAGAATTTCTCCTTCAGCTTGCCCATGGCGATCAGGGTGATGTCAAACATGGGGATGCTCTCTTTCAAATTTTTTCAGACAGGCCACCAGGGCTTCCACGCCCTCCTTGGGCATGGCGTTGTAGATCGAGGCCCGCAGACCGCCTACGGATCGGTGGCCCTTCAGGTCTTCCAGCCCCGCGGCCTTGGTATAGGCCAGGACCTGGGCGTCCAGATCTTTGGAGCCGGTGACGAAAGGCACGTTCATCATGGACCGATACCCCGGGTCTACCGTGCACCGAAACAGCCGGGAACTGTCCAGATAGTCGTATAGGATCTGGGCCTTTTCCCGGTTGGCTTTTTCCACCGCCTCCAGGCCGCCCATGTCCAGAAGATACCGAAACACCTTGCCGCAGACATAGATCGACCAGCAGTTGGGGGTGTTGTACATGGAGCCGGCCTTGGCGTGGGTATCATAGCGCAGATATACCGGGATCCGGGGGTCCAGGTCCTGGCAGATCAGATCCTCCCGGATGATCACGATCGACATACCGGCCGGACCGACGTTCTTTTGAACGCCTGCATAGATCGCTCCAAAGTCTTCCACGTTACACGGCTGGGACAGGAACATGGAGGACTGATCCGACACCAAGATCTTTCCCTTGGTGTTCGGCAAGGTCTGGAAGAGGGTGCCGTGGATCGTTTCGTTTTGGCAGATGTAAACATAGTCTGCCTCCGGCCGGATCGGAAGGTCCGAGCAGTCCGGGATGTAGGCGTAGTTTCGGTCCTGGGAGGTGGCCACGCACCGAACGTCCCCGTATTTTTGTGCTTCCTGGAGGGCCTTCTTGCTCCAGGCGCCGGTGACGATGTAGTCCGCCGCCCCATTCTTCATCAAATTCAGGGGGATCATGGAAAACTGCAACGTAGCGCCCCCCTGGATGAACAGGACCTGGTAGTGCTCCGGGATGCCCATGAGCTTCCGAAGATCCGCCACCGCGTCGTCATAGATCTGCTGGAACGCAGGGGACCGATGGGACATCTCCATCACCGACATACCGCTGCCCCGATAGTTGAACAGTTCGTCCCGGATCTGCTCCAGCACCGGCAGGGGCATGGTGGCCGGCCCTGCGGAAAAGTTGAATTTGCGGTCATACATAGGCGATCCCTCCTGATGGTTGCTATGCCTATTATATCGCTTGAAGATCAAAATGGCAACTGTGGATCTGTCCGCGGATGGAAGGAGATCTTCGTGGTATCCTATCAGCGGGAGGTGATCGGGATGAAGCGACGGAAAAAGGATGAGAAGAAGCTGCCGCAGGGCGTGTATACCGATCCGATGGGCAGCTATACCGGCCGCCCGCTGGACGAGGGAGAAAAACCTGTCCAGGACGCGGACGATCTTTAAAACGCCTTGGGCCGCCTTAAAGCGGCAGCTTTAAGACGGCCCGCCGGCCTTATTTGCCCCTGTATTTTGCCCGGGTAGCCATCCCGCCCCGGATGTGCCGCTGGGCCTTGTTTCGGTCCAGGATCTGGCGCACCTGAAGATAGAGGGCCTTGTCGAAACTTTGCAGTCGCTGCTGCAGATCCTTGTGGACCGTGGATTTGGAGATCCCGAATTTGGCGGCAGCCTGACGCACGGTGGCGCCGTTCTCGATCATGTACACAGCCAGTTCGCAGGCTCGTTTATCGATGGTATCTGTCATAGTTTCCCCTCCGATGCTGTGCATTGTCACGATCAACTTATGTGTTTTGCGGAGAGGATATGCGTACCTTGCCCAGCGACAGCGCGGACCGGGGGCAAGGCGGCTTGAAAAAGGAGCGCCTGGCGCTGCTAAGAAGGAGAGGAGGGGATCTGGATCGACAGAAAGACGCTGCGGTGGATCTTTTGGGCGGCGGTGGGATGTATCGTGCTGTATTGGATCCTCCACGAGGGAGAGCGGGTCGGAATGGTATGGCGGGCCATCCGCACGATCGCGGCACCGTTTTTCAGCGCCGCCGTTCTGGGGTCCATCATCAATGTGCCGATGCGGGGGATCGAGGACCGGCTGGGGTTTCTGAAAGATCCTGCCCTCCGCCGGGGCGCGGCCTTGGCGCTGACGATCCTGGCGGTGGCGCTGACCGTGTACCTGCTGATCTGGCTGCTGCTGCCGCAGGTGGCGGCGGCGTTTCAGGCGCTGCTGGACCAACTTCCCGTGTTTCTTGAGGGCCTGCTGGAGGCCGGACGGAGGCTGTCTGCCGCGGAACCGAAGCTGGTGGAATGGATCTATAGCCATACGGAGCTGGAGAAGATGGACTGGTCCGCCCTGACCCGGGACCTGATCCCCATGGCGGCAGATCATGCCCAGGCGTTCCTTGCCGGGGTGATCAGCGCCATCGGAAGCGTTTCCAACGTTCTGCTCAACGGTGTGGTGGGCCTGGGCCTGGCGCTGTATGGCCTGGCCCGGAAGGAAACGCTGGCAAGGCAAGCCCGCAGACTGCTCTATGCCTTCCTGCCGGAGAAGGCCAGCGACGAGATCATCCGCCTGTTCCGCCTTTCCAATGAAACGTTTTCCGCGTTTTTGTCCGGGCAATGCCTGGACGCGGCGATCCTGGGGTGTATGTTTGCGGTGGCCATGACCATTTTTCGGATGCCCTATGTGCCGCTGATCAGCTTGCTGATCGCCGTGACGGCGCTGGTCCCGATCGTAGGGGCCTTCGTGGGATGTGTTTTAGGCGCGCTTTTTATCTTCGTGGAAGACCCGGGAAAGGCGGTATGGTTCGTGGGACTGTTCCTGGCGATCCAGCAGATCGAAGGGGATCTGATATACCCTAAGATCGTGGGGGACTCGGTGGGCCTGCCGGGGATGTGGGTGATGGTGGCGGTGATCGTCGGCGGAGAGCTGATGGGCGTTTTTGGTATGCTGATGATGGTGCCGCTGTTTTCGGTGCTCTACACCGTGATCTGCCAGGTGATCGCGTACCGCCTGGAGCAGAGGAAGATCGACGAGGACAAACTTCGCCATCATCCCCCGGATATGCAAAGACGGCGCAGGGAAAAGCGGCTCCGAGCAAAGTACCGATCGGTGCTGAAAGCCCAAGAGCAGGCCGGACAGGAAAAAGAAGGCAAGGCCGAATAAAGGGGCAGATCCGCAAGGGGGACCGGCGTGTCGGATCACGCCGGTCCCCGGTACGGCGGCAAGGTGCTCACCGCTCCTTCGGGGATATGAGCATGGTGATAAGTGTTTTTCCGAGGATCTGACAGATCTTCTTTGATGAAGACTTGATTTTGGTGGGGAGATCTGATAGCATATAGTTAGCGGTTGCTAACTAAGACCATTGAACAGGGGGGACCATGATGCAGACAGATAAGATCCACATTGAAAAGAACTCTGTGCAGGAAACGTTGATCGTCCCGTTATACGGGAGAAAAATGTGCGCGGAAAAGTATCCAGATCTGTATACGGACACTTCAGCAAAAATGCTCTGTGAGCGTTTAGATCATGACTTTTCCGCCCTGGAAGCCAGGAAGGATCGGTTTTTTTACGAATTTGGGGCGCTGGAAGCGGCTATGCGGCAGCTCGATATCATGTGGGAGATCGAAGATTACTTAAGATCGCGGCCCAATGCGGTCATCGTAGATCTTGGATGCGGCTTGGATCAGACAGGCAGGGCCTGTGACAACGGCACTTGCAAGATCGTAAACATCGATCTTCCAGACATCATCGCGGTCCGTGAGCAGCTTCTGCCTGCCGGGGAAAGAGGAAAAAACATCGCCTGCGACCTGAAAGACCACAAATGGATGAACGAAGTGGACGGGACCGAGGGGGCGCTGTTCTTCGCTGCCGGGGTCTTCCACTATTTCAAGGCAGAGGATGTAAAGGAGCTGGTCCTGGCGCTGGCAAAGCGGTATAAAGGAGGCCGCTTGATCTTTGATACCGTGGGAAAACAAGGCTTAAAGCTGATGATGTCCAAGACCCTTAAAACCATGGGCATCCAGGATATCGAAGGGCTATTCTATGTGAACCATCCGGCGAAGGACATGGGTTGGTCTGAAGATCTGAAGGTGTCCAGCAGAGGCTATATGCTCGGGTATCACGATATGAAAAACAAAGGGATCCGCTCCCTGCACCGCCTGCTCGCCAGGATCGGGGATAACTGGTTCAAAATGGCTGTTCACCGGATCGAGTTTTGATCCATGTAGAGTATCCGGGATACTGCCGGCAAACACAACGCCCGCCCCTGTCAACAGGGGCGGGCGTGCTTGAAAAGGGGAGGCAGATCAATCCTTGTACAGATCCACCAGCTTGACCAGGTGCTCCCAGCGCTCCTTGGCAGCGGCCTCGTTCTTGGCGAACAGGTCGGTGGCACGCTCGGGGAACTCCCGGGTCAGACGGCTGTAACGAGCCTCGTTCATCAGGAACTCCTGGTAGCCGTCCTTGGGGGCCTTGCTGTCCAGCTGGAACTTGCCGCTCTCCTTGGACGGATCGAAGCGGAACAGGTTCCAGTAGCCGCAGTCCACAGCCTTCTTCATCTCGGCCTGGCAGTTGGTCATGCCGCCCTTGATGGAGTGCATCTCACAGGGCGCGTAGCCGATGATCAGGGAAGGACCGTTGTAGGCCTCGGCCTCGCAGATGGCCTTGATGGTCTGGGCGGGGTTGGCGCCCATGGCGATCTGGGCCACATAGACGTAGCCGTAGCTCATGGCGATCTCCGCCAGGGACTTCTTCTTGGTCTCCTTGCCGGAGGCGGCAAACTGGGCCACCTGGCCGATGTTGGAGGCCTTGGAGGCCTGGCCGCCGGTGTTGGAGTAGACCTCAGTATCGAAGACGAAGATGTTCACGTCCTGGTTGGAGGCCAGCACATGGTCCACGCCGCCGAAGCCGATGTCGTAGGCCCAGCCGTCGCCGCCGAAGATCCAGATGGACTTCTTGGACAGGTACTCCTTCTTGGAGAGGATGTCCTTAACGGTGTCGCAGCAGACGTTGGCTTCCAGATCGGCGATCAGCGCCTTGGTGGCAGCCTTGTTGGCCTCGCCGTCGTTGTAGGTGTCCAGCCAGTTCTGGCAGGCGGCCTTCCGCTCCTCGGAAACGGTGGACTCCATGACCTTGCGGACCTTGCCGGCCAGGGACTCACGGATCACCGCCTGGGCGGTGTACATACCCAGACCGTGCTCGGCGTTGTCCTCGAACAGGGAGTTGGACCAAGCGGGACCGTGGCCGTCCTCATTGACACAGTAGGGAGAGGTAGCGGCAGGACCGCCCCAGATGGAGGAACAGCCGGTGGCGTTGGAGATATACATCCGATCGCCGAACAGCTGGGTCACCAGACGGGCGTAGCTGGTCTCGGCGCAGCCGGCGCAGGAGCCGGAGAACTCCAGCAGGGGCTTACGGAACTGAGAGCCCTTGACGGAGTTGTCCTCCATGTCGGCCTTCCGGGAGACTTTGGACACCAGGTGGTTCCAGATGGGCTGTTCGCCCAGCTCCTGCTCCTGAGGCACCATGGTGATGGCCTTGGTGGGACACACGCCTACGCACACGCCGCAGCCCATGCAGTCCAGGGGGGACACGCCCATGGTGTACTTGTACACGCCCTTGCCCTTACCGGCCTTCACGCCTACCAGACGGGTACCGGCGGGAACGGCGGCGGCCTCTTCCTCAGTCAGAGCGAAGGGACGGATGGTGGCGTGGGGGCAGACATAAGCACAGTTGTTGCACTGGATGCACTTGACCTCGTCCCAGTGGGGGACGGTGACGGCAACGCCGCGCTTCTCGTAAGCGGAGGCGCCCAGGGGGAACTGTCCGTCGGCGATGTCCTCGAAGGCGGAAACAGGCAGGCTGTAGCCGTCCATCTTGCCCACGGGGTTCAGGATCTGCTTGACCACCTTGACGGTGTCGGCAGGGCCTTCCAGCTCCAGCTCGGTGGTGTCGTCCTGGGCGTCGGCCCAGGAAGCGGGCACGTCCACCTTGACGTAGGCGGTGGCGCCGGCGTCGATGGCGTTCCAGTTCTTCTCCACCACGTCCCGGCCCTTCTTCAGGTAGGAGTGCTCCGCGGCGTCCTTCATATAGCGGATCGCGTCCTCGGCGGGCATGACCTTGGCCAGGGAGAAGAAGGCGGACTGGAGGATGGTGTTGGTACGCTTGCCCATGCCCACCTGGATGGCCAGGTCGATGGCGTTGATGGTGTACAGCTGGACATCGTTCTGAGCGATATAACGCTTGGAAGCGGCATCCAGATGATGCTCCAGCTCCTGAGCGGACCACTGACAGTTGATCAGGAACACGCCGCCGGGCTTCACGTCCTGAACGATCTTAAAGCCCTTGGTGATATAGGAGGGGTTGTGGCAGGCCACGAAGTCCGCCTTGTTGATATAGTAGGGGGACTTGATCGGGCTGTCGCCGAAGCGCAGGTGGGAAACGGTGACGCCGCCGGTCTTCTTGGAGTCGTACTGGAAGTACGCCTGCACATACTTGTCGGTGTGGTCGCCGATGATCTTGATGGAGTTCTTGTTGGCGCCCACGGTGCCGTCGCCGCCCAGGCCCCAGAACTTGCACTCGATGGTGCCTTCCGCGGCGGTGTTGGGGGAGACCTTCTCCTCCAGGGACAGGTTGGTCACGTCATCGACGATGCCGATGGTGAACTCGTGCTTGGGCGCGGCCTTGGCCAGCTCCTCGTACACGGCGAACACGGAGGCGGGGTGGGTGTCCTTGGAGCCCAGGCCGTAGCGGCCGCCGATCACGGTGATGTCGTTCTTGCCGGCCTTGGCCAGGGTCATGACCACATCCTGGTACAGAGGCTCGCCCTGGGAGCCAGGCTCCTTGGTGCGGTCCAGCACGGCGATCTTTTTGACGGTCTCGGGGATGACGGCCAGCAGCTTCTCAGCGCTCCAGGGCCGGAACAGACGGACCTTCACCAAGCCCACCTTCTGGCCATGGGCGTTCAGGTAGTCGATGACTTCCTCGGCCACATCGCAGAAAGAGCCCATGCAGACGATGATCCGGTCCGCGTCAGGCGCGCCGTAGTAGTTGAAGAGCTGATAGTTGGTGCCCAGCTTCTCGTTGACCTTGTTCATGTATTTCTCAACGATGGCGGGCAGGGCGTCGTAGTACTTGTTGCAGGCCTCACGATGCTGGAAGAAGATGTCGTCGTTCTCGTGAGAGCCACGCATGGCGGGACGCTCGGGGTTCAGGGAGTGCTTCCGGAAGGCATCCACCGCCTCCATGTTGCACATCTCCTTCAGGTCGTCGTAGTCCCAGATGGCGATCTTCTGGATCTCATGGGAGGTACGGAAGCCGTCGAAGAAGTTGATGAAGGGGACACGGCCCTCGATGGAGGCCAGGTGGGCCACAGCGCCCAGGTCCATGACCTCCTGCACGTTGGTCTCGGCCAGCATGGCAAAACCGGTCTGACGGCAGGCGTACACGTCGGAGTGGTCGCCGAAGATGTTCAAAGACTGGGCAGCCACGGTACGGGCGGAAACGTGGAACACGCTGGGCAGCAGCTCGCCGGCGATCTTGTACATATTGGGGATCATCAGCAGCAGGCCCTGGGAGGCAGTATAGGTGGTGGTCAGGGCACCGGCGGCCAGAGAGCCGTGGACAGTACCGGCAGCACCGGCCTCGGACTGCATCTCCACCACCTTCACGGTGTCGCCGAAGATGTTCTTCCGGCCGGCAGCGGACCACTGGTCCACATTGTCAGCCATGGGGCTGGAGGGAGTGATGGGGTAGATGCCAGCCACCTCGGTAAAGGCGTAGCTGACGTGGGCGGCAGCGGTATTGCCGTCCATGGTCTTGAATTTACGTGCCAAATGAAATACCTCCTAAAGTATTCAAGTTTGTCGTGTATATCATAGCACCTTCCGTTCGTTTTGTAAAGCGTTAAAGCGAAAGGATCTGCGAAAAAACCTATTTTTCCGCCTATGGGAAAGGTTGTTTTTTCGGCGGAAAAAAGTTATAATACACAAAAATGCAGAGAGGAATGGTGCGTATGGACCACAGGATCTACAAGCCGGAGCAGGCCGGGCCGGTGAGGGGGGTGCTCTTCGACATGGACGGCCTGGTGCTGGACACGGAGCGGCTGTATGCCCGGTTCTGGCGGGAGGCCGCCCGGGAGCTGGGATACGAAATGACGATGGAGCAGGCGCTGGGCCTGCGGAGCTTGGACGATACGGCCGGACAGGAGATGCTGGAGCGATACTTTGGGCCTGGGGCATCCCGGGAGCGGATGCGTCAGATCCGGATCCGGCGGATGGAGGCGTATATCGACCAAAACGGGGTGGAGCCGAAGAAAGGGATCTGGGCGCTGCTGGACTATCTGAAAGAACGGTCGATCCCCACGGCCATCGCCACCTCGTCCCCGATCGAGCGGGCGGAGAGATACCTGGGGCCTCTGGGCCTGCTGGACAGGTTCGACTGTGTGTGTAGTGGGCGGCAGTTGGCCCGGGGAAAGCCGGCGCCGGACATCTACCTGTACGCGGCCCGGTGTCTGGGGCTTTCTCCAAAAGAGTGTATCGCCCTGGAGGACTCGCCTGCCGGGATCGCTTCCGCCTTCCAGGCTGGCTGCCGGCCGGTGATGATCCCGGACCTGGACCGGCCCGGTCCGGCGGTGGAGCGGATGCTCTTCGGTCTGGCGGAGGATCTGGAAGCGGTGATCGGGCTGATCGAAGAAGGGGAAAAGACCGCTGTATAGGCGCAAAAGAAGGGCTGCCGCTGGACTCGGCAGCCCTTTTGATGGGTCTGAAGGATCAATCCAGTTCCAGGATCTTCTTGAGCTTGGTAGCGCCGGTGGTGGCGTAAAGGGCATCCTCGTTCCCGGCGAATACCGTGCCGTTGGGGGCCACACTGATACCGTCGATCTCGCTGATGAGCTTTTTGCCGGTCTTGCCGTTGGAGCAGCCGTACAGGTCGTCGTCCATCAGGTAGTAGGCCACATCGTTGCCGCCCAAATAGATAAAGGACCCGATCTCGTCGGTGATCTCTCTGGGCTTGCCGGGCTTTTTGCCGCTGGTGCCGTACAGCGTGCCGTCTTCGATGTAGTACAGATGCTTCCGATCGGAAGTGACCGCGTACTGACTGACCAGCTCGTCCACCAGGACCTCGGCTTTGTCGCTGGCATTATCGCCATGGCTGATCTTGGCTACGCACAGCTCCTCGCCGTCGTGGACGTAGTAGATGTACTCGGCAGCGTCGTCCAGGGTCACATAGGAGGCATCGGAGGCCAGCTTCTGGCTCTTGTCGCTGTTCTTCTTGATCATCCATACCTTGCCGTCGCCTACATACACATGGTCATACAGGTCCGACACGGGATAGGTATCGCCATCGGCAAAATAGGTATTACTGGAGCGGGGGATCACCAGTTCCAGGCCGTCGGAGGACACCTTGTTGGCTTCCTTGCCCTTGACGGAAACGTAGGTCTTGCCCTCGTCATTCTGGAACATGATCTGGGTATGATCGTCGTTGAAGCTGTACTCGCCGCCATAGGTCTCCAGCTTCTCCCGCTCGCCCTTGGCGTTGTAGACGTACAGATACGTTTCACCGTCTTCCTCGTCCTGGATGGTGATGTAGATCTGCTTGCCGCTGTTGGACAGGCCCAGCAGGGAGGCGGAGGAGTCATCCGTGATATCGGTGCTCTCCTTGCCGTTGAAGTACATCACTTCGCTGGAGTCCTCGGTGCGGACGGTGTAGGCCACGGACTTGCCGTTGGGGGAGATAACATACCGGGAGGAAGACACTTCATCGGAGATCTCCTGGATATCGCCGTTGCCGATCTTGCACAGATACAGCGTGGCGGCGTCATCGTCCGCGTCCTGGCTGGTGTAGGCAACATAGTCGCCGTTGACGCTCAGCTGATAAGTGGACACATCTTCCGCCAGGAGCTTCAGCTTCGTGCCGGTGACGCCGTAGAGCTCGCCGTCAGCGGTGAGGATCACCGCCACGGAGCTATCCAGATTGATGGACATGAGATCGATGCCGCCTTCGCAGTCGATGGTGCCGGAGAGCACCTTTTTATCCACACACACCGCGTAAGTACCCTCGTCGTCCAGCGCGAAAACAGAGATGGACTTTTTGGCCTGGATATAGCCGTTGCCACTGCCCAGGATGGCAAAGACGATCGCCAGCACCACGATCAGCGCCAGGCCGCCGACCACGCCGCCCAGGATCAGCTTGTTGGAAAACAGGTCCTTGGCCTTGTCCCACAAAGGCTTGACGGTGGCCACCAGCTGGGTGGCGATACCATGCAGATCTGCCTTGCCGGTGCTTTCTTCGGCAGGGGCTTCCGTAGCCACGGCGGCGGAAGCATCCTCCTCATAGATGGGTGTGGTCTCGGCCGTGGTGGAAACAGCCTCTTCGGCTTCGTCCACGGCAATAGGGGCACCGCAGGTCATGCAGAACTTGGAGCCGGGCACCAATTCAGCGCCGCAATTCTTACAGTTCATAATTTGTTCTCCTTTCGGCTAATTTTCACGCACAATTATAACACCTACTTCCAGCCTTGTCAATCAAAAGACGGTCGCCGGATCTTTATTTCGACGGCCCGGGACCATCCGATGCTTGTGGCGCGCGGCGCGTCAGAGAGAGGATAAAAAAACGCCGTCCCGCCAGGGGACGGCGCAAAGATCAGGGAGCCGGGATCACATCCACAACGGTGAGCAGATCCTCTTCCACGGTGAAGCGGATGTCGTATCCGGCAAAGCACAATCCGTAGATCCGGCCGGGGGTCCGCTGGTAGGAGGGCCGGGGATCGTGGGACAGCACGCCCTTGACGGCCGCCCGCTTCTCCGGCGGCAGACGAAGCAAAAGCTCTTCCGGCAGATCGACCCGGAGGAGGTAGTCATCCGCCCTGTCCGTAAAGCCCCCCAGGGCCTGGGGATGACAGTCCGCATAGGGCACATAGGGCTTGATGTCCAGGATCGGGGTGCCGTCCATCAGGTCGGCGCCGGCGACATGGAGCACCGTGCCCTGGCCGGTCTTCTCCAGCCCCAGGAGCCGGACGCAGGACAGCCCCAGATGGTTGGGCCGGAAGGGGGACCGGGTGGCGAAGACCCCCAGCCGGGCATTGCCTCCCAGCCGGGGCGGCCGGACCGTGGGAGACCAGTCCTGGCGGACCGCTTCGGAGAATTGCCAGATCAGCCAAAGGTGGGAGAAGCCTTCCAGACCCCGGAGGGCGTCGTCATTGCGGTACGCCGGCTCGAAGACGATGGTGGAGCGCAGTTCCTCCACCAGGCCGCTTTGCCGGGGGATGCCGAATTTGGTGGGAAAGTCGCTGACCATCTTGGCGATCGGTTCGATCGTGATCGTATCCATTATTTCCGTCCTTTCCGAAAGCAGAAGGTCACGGCAAAGACCGCCGCCATGACCAGACTGATCGCCGCGCCGGCGGAGGAACCGCAGTAGTAGGAGATCACCAGTCCGGCGATCCCTGCCGCCAGAGCGAAGAGCACAGACAGCAGATGGTACTGCTTCAAGTTCCTGGCCACGTTCCGGGCGGCGGCGCCGGGGAGCACCAGCAGGGAGTTGACGATCATCAATCCCACCGAGGAGATCGTCAGGGTCACCACCACGGCGATCGCGGCGGTGAAGAGGGTCTGGCTCAGTCCGCCGGGGATCCCCCGGGAGGAGGCCAGCTGGGGGTGGATCGCCGTCAGGGTCAGCCGGTTGGAAAAGAACACCCAGAACACCAGCACCGCTGCCAGCACCAGTGCCAGCATCCCGATCTCCCCCGGGGCGATCGACAGGATATCGCCGATCAGATATTTATTGTATTTTGTAAAGCTGCTGCCTCCCAGGGTGGAGATGAAGATGCCCAGGGCCACGGCGGTGCTGGAGAAGACGCCGATCAGCGTGTCCGCCGTGTGATCGCTGCGGCTGCGGACGAAGGAGAACAGCAGGGCAAAAGCCAGGGAGAACAGCACCGCCACCCAGGTAGGAGAGGCCAGGCCGAAAAGACTGCCGATGGCGATGCCGGTAAAGGCGGAGTGGCCCAGAGCGTCAGAGAAGAAGCTCATCCGCCCGGTGACCACCATGGTGGACATCAGCCCGAACAGCGGGGCCATCAGCAGCACGCCCAGCAGGGCGTTGCACATAAAGTCCCAGCGAAGCATCTCGATGGGCAGCAGACGGCAAAACAGATACCAAACATCCATGGCTCAGACGCCTCCTTTCCGATGGAACACCTGGGCAAAGGCCAGGGAGGAGAGGACCTCCGAGGGGGTGCCTTGGGCCAGAACGGTGTGGTCGATCAGGACCACCTGGTCCGCGTACTTTTCCAGGGTGGACAGATAGTGGGTGGTCATCAGGATCGACAGATCGTAGGTCTTGCGGATCTCGTCGAGCATATCCATCAGCATCCCGATGCCCTCCACGTCCACGCCGGACAGGGGCTCATCCAGGATCAAAATATTGGGCAGAGGCTCCAGGGCAAGAGCCAGGAGCACCCGCTGCAGCTCACCGCCGGACAATGTGCCTACCCGCTGGTCGATCAGATCCTCCCCGTGGACCCGCTCCAGGCACGCCAGCACGGTCTTACGCATGGCCTTGGACAGGCCCAGGAACGCGGGCCGCTTGCTCATGCAGCAGGCGAACAGGTCCGCCACCGTCACCGGATCGCCTGGATCGAAGGTGGGACTTTGAGGCACATAGCCGATCCGGGGCCGCCGGTCCCGCTGGCCGGGGGAGGAGAAGGCGATCACCCCGTCGTGATCGACCTGGCCAAGGATCGCCTTGAGGAAGGTGCTCTTGCCGGCACCGTTGGGGCCGATCAGGGCCACCAGCTGGCCGCAGTGGACGTGCAGGTCCACGCCGCTGAGGATCTGGTCGCTGCCGATCTTCACCGACAGGTCCTGGACCCGCAGACAGCAGGAGTCGCCGCAGCCGCCGCCGTGAAAGAATAGCTTCATCCCAATGCCTCCTTGATGGTATCGATATTGTGGTACATGGCTTCAAAATAGTCCTCTCCCGCCATGGCCATGTCCAGCGTGTAGGACCCGATGCCGGCCTCGGCACAGATGATCTGGGCCGCGGAGGCGCTGCTGCTGCGTTCGGTGAACACCGCGGGGAGCTGATGCTCCCGGACCAGCTCCACCAGGTGCTTCAGCTCCTGGGCCGAGGCCTCGCTGCCGGACTCCTCCTCGATCGCCTCCAGGATCTGGAGGTCAAAGGCTTGGGCCAGATAGCCAAAGCCGTCGTGGAAGGTGATCAGCTCCCGGCAGGAAAGGTCTGAAAGCCGCTGGCGGCCATACTCGTACAGCCGGTCCAGCCGGGCGTGGAGCGATTCCAGGTTTTTGCGGAAGATGTCCGCCTGCGCCGGGTATTGCAGGGAAAGGCCCTGGCAGATGTTGGAGGCCATCTGCTTGGCGTTCACCGGGGAGAGCCAGATATGGGCATCGGCCTCATGGTGATGATGGTGGTCATGCGCTTCCTCATGGTGGTGGTGTCCGCTTTCCAGAAGGGAGATCCCTTCCGAGCTGTCGATCACCACTTCCGCAGTGGAGAGCAGTTCCTGCATAAACTCCTCCAGCCCACCGCCGGAGATCACCACCACCTGGGCCGCTTCCACCGCCCGGACCTGTGAAACATTAAGAGAATAGTCGTGCAGACAGGACACGCTCTGGGCCACCAGCCTTGTGACGGTGATCGGCGTGCCTTGGCAGAGCGCGGCAGTGAATTGGTACACCGGCAAGGTGGTGGCGGCCACCTGGGCCGCAGATCCGGAAGAAGCGCACCCGCCCAGGGACGCAAGCAGCAGCAAGATCGCCAGGGACAGGGAGAAACAGCGTTTTATCATAAATATTCACCTAATATCCTTCAGAGCATACGGCGGAAAAGGGCCTGCTGTTCAAGCAGGCCCTTCGGGATATGTACACAGATCAGTGGTTCTCCATCCAGTCGTTGACCTTGGTCTTGGCCAGTCTAAGGATATCCTCAGTGGGGTAGGGAGAGTTCTCGCCGCCGCGGACGTACAGGAAGTACAGACCAGTGGGGGTCTGATAAAGGGCCTCCTCATAGCCAGCGGGATCACCGTAGAAACCACAGACATACTTCTTAACCAGAGTGGCGGTCTCAGTGTCATATTCCTTCTTGCAAATGATCTTCTTCAATGGGATCAACCTCCTTTCCTTGCTACGCTCTAGAACGGCTCCATTATATAATTTTTCAAGGAAAATGCAATAGGTTTTTCTAAAATTCGCTATTTTTTAAAACATTTTCGTTTGAAGAGATCAGTTTTGAGCGGCTATATGGAAGGATTTGTCGGCAATATGCACAAAGATCCGCTGCTGAAAGACACAGCGCTCTGCCGGACGGCCTTTAAGATCAAGGCCGTCCCAGCACGTGGTCAGGCAGATCTGAGAGGCCGACACGGTCTGTTCCGGCCCCGACCCCACATCCTGTTCCCCAGGTGTGGATGGGGCGAAAATGCCCGAATGGTCCAGCAGGAACACGGCGATGCCCAGCACCAGCATGAGCGCGATCAGGCAGATCGCCGCGCGGTAGCCGCCGGACCTGGGCTGAGGGCGGCGAAGGAGGGGCGCGCCGCAGCAGGTGCAGTAACGGTGCCGGTCGGGCCGGACCTGATCGCAGTTAGGGCAGTACATACGGTGCGCCTCCAAACAGTTTTTCAACATCATACCATACCTTTGCGCCGGACGCAACCCCCTTGCGGCATGGCTGGAAACATGATATGATGGATAAAATGAACAAGAGGGGGGAGAGCATGAAGGATATCCCGATATTTACCACCGAATACGGCGTGGCCAGCCTGATCCTCCGGGAGATCCCTTACCGCCAGGAGGCGTACATCCGGGTCCAGGACGCCCAGGCCGGGATGCGGGAAGAGCTGGTGAAGGAATGTGCCGCCTTCTGCCGGGCCTGTGGGGCGGAGAAGATCTATTGGAGCGCCGGAGATGGGACGGGCCAGCTGCACACCGCCATCTATGAGATGCAGATCACCGCCTGGGTGGATCCGGAGAAGCTGGAAGATCTGTCCCCGGTGACCCGGGAAACGGTGATGCAGTGGCGGCAGCTGTACAACGACAAAATGTCCAAAGTGGACAACGCCGCTACCATGACCTACGCCGACCAGGAGAAGCTCTTATCCTCCGGCGGGGCGTATTTCATCCATCACCAGGGCCACATCCTGGGGATCGGCTGGGTGGACCATGGGGAGCTGATGGCGGTGGCGGCGGTGGAGCGGGGCGCCGGGGAGCGGGTGATGCACACTCTCATGTCCACCATGGAAGGAAAGACCCTGAAGCTCCAGGTGGCCTCCACCAACGAAAAGGCGGTAGCCCTTTACCAGCGGCTGGGCTTCGTCAAGACCGGGGAGATCCGGCGCTGGTACTATGCTTGAGCGGTGGACATGATGGTTGACTTTTGCCGAAAAGCCTATATACTTGAAGATGTGAGCATACAAGGACCTTTAACGCTTTTCGGAACTGCCCTGCACCCCCTCTTTTGATCGGTCATCAATAGAAAAAGGAGAATGATCATGTACGGTAGACCCATCGATTCCATCGGATCTGTTTCCCGGTATGACCCGGAGCTGGCCGCCATGATGGCCCGGGAGCTGGCCCGCCAGCAGGACGGGCTGGAGCTGATCGCCTCAGAGAACCTGGCTTCCCCCGCTGTGATCGCGGCCATGGGCTCCATCCTCACCAACAAGTACGCCGAGGGCCTGCCGGGCAAGCGCTACTACGGCGGCTGTGAGCATGTCGACGAGATCGAAACGCTGTGTATCCACCGGGCCAAGGCCCTGTTCGGCGCGGACTTTGCCAATGTCCAGCCCCATTCCGGCGCCCAGGCCAATATGGCGGTCCAGCTGGCGATCTTGAAGCCCGGTGACACCATGATGGGCATGAGCCTGGCCAACGGCGGTCATCTGACCCACGGAAGCCCGACCAACATCTCCGGGAAATACTATAATGTGGTCTCCTACGATATCGATCCGGTCACCGGCCTGATCGACTATGACAAGATCCGGGACCAGGCTAGGGCCTGCCGGCCCAAGCTGATCATCGCCGGGGCCTCCGCCTATCCCCGGGCGATTGATTTTAAGACCTTTGCCGACATCGCCCACGAGGTGGGCGCGGTGCTGATGGTGGACATGGCCCACATCGCCGGACTGGTGGCCGGCGGCGCGCATGAAAGCCCGGTGCCTTACGCGGACATCGTCACCACCACCACCCACAAGACCCTCCGCGGCCCCCGGGGCGGCCTGATCCTGGGCAAGGAGGAGTTCGCCAGAAAGATCAACTCCGCCGTGTTCCCCGGCATCCAGGGCGGCCCGCTGGAGCACGTGATCGCCGCCAAGGCCGTCTGCTTCAAGGAGGCCATGAGCCAGGACTTCAAGGACTATGCCCACAGGGTGGTCCGCAACGCCAAGGCCATGGCCCAGGGACTGCTGGAGGAGGGCTTCGACCTGGTCACCGGCGGCACCGATAACCACCTGGTGCTGGCGGACCTGCGGCCTTTGGGGATCACCGGCAATGAGCTGCAGGAGCGCTGCGATCAAAATCACATCACGTTGAACAAAAACGCGGTCCCCAACGATCCCCAAAGCCCCTCGGTCACCAGCGGTGTTCGGATCGGCACCCCTGCCGTCACCACCCGGGGGCTGGTGGAGGAGGACATGGCCGTCATCGCCAAGTGCGTTGCCATGACCGCCAGGGACTTCCAGGGCACCCAGGCCCAGGTGCGGCAGACCGTGGCCGCCCTGTGCGAGAAATATCCTTTGTACTGTTGATCTGGGTATTTTCCCCAGAAAAGTGTTGACTTTTTCCGGGATCGTGCTAGAATATCCAAGGAATATGAAATGCGACGCGGAAACCAAGCAACCGGATGGCTCCAAGCGAGAGGGGGATGGTGAGAGCCCCTCGGCCGGAACGCTGCCAGCCACTTCCAAGCGGCCCGGGATGACCGGGACGGGCGCTCCCGTTACAGAGCATCTAAGATGCCTGCCACGCAGGTGAATCAGGGTGGTACCGCGGGTATTTTTCTCCCGCCCCTATTGCGGATAGGGGCGGGACTATTTTTGTGGAGGTATGTCCGATATGAGTCAAAAACGTTATGGTGTCAACGAGCTTCGGGAGATGTTCCTGAGCTTTTTTGAGAGCAAGGGCCATTTGCGGCTGCCCAGCTTTTCGCTGATCCCTCAAAACGATCAGTCCCTGCTGCTGATCAATTCCGGCATGGCGCCTATGAAGCCCTATTTCAAAGGGGAGGTGGAGCCGCCCCGCCGCCGGGTGTGCACCTGCCAGAAGTGCATCCGTACCGGCGACATCGAGAACATCGGCAAGACCGCCCGCCACGGCACCTATTTTGAGATGCTGGGCAACTTCTCCTTCGGCGACTACTTCAAAAAAGAGGCGATCTGCTGGAGCTGGGAGTTCCTGACCGAAGTAGTGGGACTGGATAAGGACCGGCTGTATCCCTCCGTGTTCGCCGGCAGCGACACCACCCCCGCCGATGACGAGGCCTACCGGATCTGGCATGAGGAGGTAGGGGTCCCGGAGGACCATATCTTCCGCTTCGGCAAGTCCGACAACTTCTGGGAGCATGGTTCCGGCCCCTGCGGCCCCTGCTCCGAGATCTACTACGACAGGGGGGAGAAGTACGGCTGCGGCAAGCCCACCTGCACCGTGGGCTGTGACTGCGACCGCTATATCGAGGTCTGGAACAACGTGTTCTCCCAGTTCGACAACGACGGCCACGGCAACTACACCGAGCTGTCCCAGAAGAACATCGACACCGGCATGGGCCTGGAGCGTCTGGCGGTGGTATGCCAGGACGTGGACAGCCTGTTCGATGTGGACACGGTGATGAACATCACCAACAAGGTCACGGAACTTACCGGCGCGGGCTACGGCCAGAGCCAGAAGACCGACGTGTCTTTGCGGGTGATCACGGATCACATCCGTGCCGCCACCTTCATGATCGCCGATGGCGTCCAGCCCACCAATGAGGGCCGGGGCTATGTGCTGCGCCGTCTGCTCCGCCGGGCCGCCCGCCATGGCAAGCTCCTGGGGGTGGACCGTCCCTTCCTGTACCAGGTGGTGGAAACGGTGATCTGGGAGAACGAGGACCACTATATGTACCTGCGGGAGCGGGCCGCCCACATCATCCGGGTGGTGAAGACCGAGGAGGAGAACTTCGCCCGGACCATCGACACCGGTATGCGGATCTTTGGGGAGAGGCTGGGCCAGCACAAGGCCCTGAACAAGCAGGTCTTCTCCGGCGAGGACGCTTTCCTGCTGGCGGATACCTATGGGTTCCCGATCGACCTGACGGTGGAGATGCTGCAAGACGAGGGCATGACCGTGGACATGGAGATGTACAACAACTGCCGGGAGGCCCAGCGGGCACGCGCCCGGGAGGATCGGAAGAAGTTGGGCGATCTGGGCTGGACCGGCATCGATCTGGGCCTGGACAGCGGGGAGACCCAGTTCCTGGGATACACCGACAACTGCGCCGAGGCGAAGGTCCTGGCGGTGGTGGTGGATGACGAGGTCTGCGGCTCCATCGCCGGCGGCGAGCGGGGCATCCTGGTGCTGGATAAGACGCCTTTCTACGCGGAGATGGGCGGCCAGGTGGCGGACCACGGCGTGATCCTGGTGGGCGACAGCCGGTTCGTGGTGGACAATGTCCAGAAGGACAAGGGCGGCAAGTACCTGCACTACGGCCAGCTCTCCACCGGCTCGATCAAGGTGGACGATGTGGTGCTGGCTTCCATCGATGTGGAGCGGCGCAAGGCCATCCAGCGCGCTCACTCCGCCACCCACTTGCTGCAGAAGGCCCTGGTCAGCGTGCTGGGGGACCATGTCCATCAGGCCGGCAGCCTGGTGGAGCCGGACCGGCTGCGCTTCGACTTTACCCACTACTCTGCCATGACCGCCGAAGAATTGGCCAAGGTGGATGAGCTGGTGCAAAACGCCGTGCTCAACGGCTATCCCATCGATACCCGGGAAATGGCCATCGATGAGGCCAAGGCGCTGGGCGCCACCGCCTTGTTCAGTGAGAAGTACGGCGACACCGTGCGGGTGGTGAACATGGGCGGCTGGTCCGTGGAGCTGTGCGGCGGCACCCATCTGGACAACACCGCCAAGGTCGGCCCCTTCCGGATCGAGAGCGAAGGGTCCGTTGCCTCCGGCGTCCGCCGGATCGAAGCGGTGGTGGGCAAGGCCTGCCTGGAGGACATGGCTAAGAATCGTGCCTTGATCTATGGCATCAGCGCCCAGCTCAAGACCAAGCCTACCGAGCTGGCGGAACGGATCGACAGCCAGCTCGAGGAGATCCGGGAGCTGAAAAGGACCATCGAGGCGTTCAAGGTCCGGGAGATGGCCGGCCAGTGCGAGCGCTTCCTGGTGGGTTCCCATCAGGTGGGCGATATCCGCACCCTGACGGCCCTGGTCCCCAGCTGCGATCCTGCCAAGCTGCGGCAGATGGGCGATATGCTTCGGGACAGAGATGCCTCCATCGCCGCGGTGCTGGCCACCGCCAATGGAGAGAAGGTGACCTTCCTGGCGGTCTGCGGCAAGGAGGCCATCGCCAAGGGCATCAAGGCTGGTGACCTGGTGCGGCTGGTGTGCGGCGCTTGCGGCGGCTCCGGCGGCGGCAAGCCTGACAGCGCCATGGGCGGCGGCAAGGACGCTACCAAGATCGACAATGCCCTGGCCCTGGTGGACGATTTCATCAGCGCCAAGCAGTAATACAGCGTTTCACGACCTGGAAAATGGCATCGCTCCCCGGCGATGCCATTTTCTCCAAAAAGGAGGGAGCGGCGGATGCGAACGCTCATGTGGGCCACCATCGGTCTGACCTTTGCCTGTGCCGGGGGCGCGTACGGATGGTGGGACCAGAGCTGGACCCTGGCGCTGATCTGCGGCGCTCTTTGCCTGCACACCTTCCTGCTTCGGGACAAATGGAAGTATTTCCGGCAGATCGCCGCGGTGCTTCTGGGGCTTGCTTTGGGCATCTGCTGGTATCAGATCTATCATCGTCTGCACATCACACCGGCGGTGGAACAAGACGGCCAGGTCATGACGGTCACGGCCATCGCCACGGACTACAGCTACGACACGGCTTACGGTCAGGCGGTGGAGGGCCGCTCCTACCTGGGAAAACGGGAATACCGGCTCCTGCTCTATCTGGACGAGGAGGCGGACCTGCGTCCCGGGGACCAGATCCAGGGACGCTTTCGCCTGCGGACCACGTTGGAAGGGGCGGACGGGGACTATCATCGAAGCCAGGGGATCGCCTTCCTGGCCTATCCCCAGGGAACGGTCTTGTGCCGGAAGGACGCCGGAACATCCTGGCGGGAGTATCCGGCGGTGATCCGCAGGAGCCTGACGGATCTGATCGACCGCTTCTTTCCCCAGGACACCGCCTTTTTTGCCAAGGCCCTGCTCCTGGGAGATCGGTCGGATGTGGACTATGAGGCCAACACGGATTTTAAGATCAGCGGCATCAGCCATGTGATCGCCGTGTCCGGGTTCCATGTGTCCATCCTCTTTTCCCTGGTCTACCTGGCTACCGGGAAGCGCCGGTTCCTTACCGGCCTGATCGGGATCCCGGTGGTGGTGCTGTTCGCGGCGGTGGCGGGGTTCACCCCGTCGATCACCCGGGCCTGCATCATGCAGATCTTGATGATGGCGGCGTTGATGCTGGACCGGGAGTACGATCCGGCCACGGCGCTGTCTTTCGCGGTGCTGGTGATGCTCCTTGCGGACCCGCTGACCGTCACCTCGGTGAGCTTCCAGCTGAGCGTGGCGTGTATGGCAGGGATCTTCCTGTTCTCCGGGAGGATCAAAGCCTGGGTCGATGGCTTCGCCATCTGGGGAGATACCAAAGGGAAGAAGTGGAAGCGCCGTCTGCGTGCCGGTTTCTCCGGGGGCATTTCCATGACCCTCAGCTCCATGTTCTTCACCACGCCACTGGTGGCCTGGTATTTCGGCACGGTGAGCCTGGTGGGCATCCTGACCAACCTGCTGACTCTTTGGGTCATCAGCCTGGTGTTCTACGGCATCATGGTGGTGTGCCTGCTGGCGCTGGTCTGGCCCTGGGGCGCGGCGGCGCTGGCCTGGCTGGTCTCCTGGCCGGTGCGCTATGTGCTCGCCGTGTCCGGGGCCCTGGCATCCTTTCCCCTGGCGGCGGTGTATACCTGCAGCATCTACGTGGCGGCCTGGTTGGTGGTGTGCTATGTACTGATCGGCGTGTTCCTGGTCTTCCGTGAGCGGCAGCCCCATGTGCTGATCTGCTACGTGATCCTGAGCCTGGGCGTGAGCCTGCTGCTGTCCTGGCTGGAGCCGGCCCGGGACGATCTTCGGATGACCGTACTGGATGTGGGCCAGGGACAGTGCGTCCTGCTCCAGGCCCAGGATAAGACTTATGTGATCGACTGCGGCGGCGACAGCGACACCCAGGCGGCAGACCAGGCAGCCCAGACCCTTCTGTCCATGGGCATTGCCCGGCTGGATGGGCTGATCGTGACCCACTACGACCGGGACCACGCCGGCGGCGTGGCCTATCTGCTGTCCAGAGTCCCGGCGGATCGGGTGTTCCTGCCGCCGGCCTCGGCGGAAGAGGAGCTTCAGCGCCAGATCCTGGCGGCCTGTGGGGACCGTGGGGTGCTGGTGACCCAGGACCATACGCTGACCTGGGGCGGCAACTGCCTGTCGATCTTTGCGCCGGTGCTGTCCTCTACCAGCAACGAAAGCGGACTTTCCGTCTTGTTTGAGGGAGAGGATCATGATATACTGATCACTGGAGATATGTCGGCGCTGGGGGAGGAGCTGCTCCTGCGGCAAAAGCAGATCCCGGATCTGGAGGCGCTGGTGGTGGGACACCATGGTTCTGCCACCTCCACCGGCGAGGCGCTGCTGGCGGCAACTCGCCCGGAGTATGCCTTTATCTCCGTTGGCGGGGACAATCCTTACGGCCATCCCAAGCAGGAGGTGCTGGACCGGCTGGAGCGGTATGGCTGTCAGATCTGCCGCACGGATATCTCCGGGACCATCATTTTCAGGAGGTGAGGAAATGGCAAAACAGAAGACAGAACCCTCAGGCTTTGAAGAGCTGAAAGAGGCGATCCGGCGCAAGAAGCCGGGAAGGCTCTACTTTTTCCATGGGGAAGAAACGTTCCTGATGGAACACTATCTGGACGCCATGAAGCGCCTCCTTTTAGACGAGCTTACCGAGTCTTTCAACTATCACCGCCTCAACGAGGAGACCTTCGACATCCGAGGCTTTGCCGATGGGGTGGAGAGCCTTCCGATGATGGCGGAGCATACGCTGGTCCAGGTGGACGATGTGGACCTATTTAAACTGCCGGAGAGCGACCGGGAGAAGATGATCGACATCCTGTCGGACATCCCGGAGCACTGCACCGTGGTGTTCGTGTATCTGACCGCCCCCTGGAAGCCGGACAAGCGGCTCAAGAAGCTGTGGGAGGCTGTGAGCAAGTATGGCGCCCAGGTGGAGTTTCGGAAGCAGGAGCCGAAAGATCTGATCCCCTGGATCAGCCGGGCCTTCGCCCGGAAGGGGAAGAAGATCGACAATGCCCTTTGCGGCTACCTGATCGACATCACCGGGGGGACCATGACCGCTCTGGCCGGGGAGATCGGCAAGATCTGCGCCTATTCCGGCGCGGACCAGATCAAGCGCTCGGATATCGACGCGGTGACGGAGCCGGTGCTGGATGCGGTGGTGTTTCAAATGACGGACCTGATGGGCCAGGGGAAATACGGCCCGGCACTGATGAAGCTCCAGCAGCTGCTGAAGATGCAGCAGGAGCCGGTGGCGATCTTAGGGGCGGTGGGCGCGCATTTCCGCCGCCTGGGCGCGGCCCGGACTTTGCTGGACCTGGGCAAGCAGCCCTCGGACCTGATGAGCCTGTGCGGCATGGCCGCTTATCCGGCGCAGAAGACCATGGACGCGGCCCGGAGGGTGAGTCCTGCCTTTTGCCGGAAGGCGACGGAACTGGTGCTGGAAACGGACTATCAGATGAAGACCTCCTTCGACGATCCGGACCGGCTGCTGGAGCTGCTGATCTTGCGGCTGGCTCAGGAGGCGGGCCGATGATCAAGATCAAAGAAGCGATCGTGGTGGAGGGCCGCTACGACAAGAATACCCTGTCCCAGATCGTGGATACCACGATCTTTGAGACCGGCGGTTTTCAGATCTTCAAGGACCGGCAGCGGATGGACCTGCTCCGGCGGGTAGCGCGGAAGCGGGGCCTGATCGTGTTCACCGACTCGGATGGAGCGGGCTTCGTGATCCGCGGCCGCATCAAAAGCGCCATCCCCGGCCAGTACCTGAAACACGCCTACATCCCGGACATCTACGGCAAGGAGCGCCGGAAGGCTTCCGCCGGGAAGGAAGGGAAGCTGGGGGTGGAGGGCATGACCCGGGAGGTGATCGTGGAGGCTCTGTGCCGGAGCGGCGCTACCATCCAGGGCGCGCAGGCCCAGCCGTCGGCCCATATCACCAAAGCGGACCTGGTGGAGCTGGGGCTGTCCGGCGGCCCGGACGCCGGCAAACTGCGGCTGGCCCTGCTGAAAAAACTGGACCTTCCGGCACATATGAGCGCCAACGCCATGCTCCAGGCTTTAGACCTTCTGTATAGCCTGGAGGAGCTGCGAGAGCTGGTACGCATGGTGCGGGAAGAAGATCTGGTATGACGGAGAAGTACCATGGTAGATATATCTGTTAAGAATTTGACCAAATTTTTCGTGATCGGGGAGAACCTGCTGGATGGCCTTTCCTTCGACATCCAGGAAGGGGAGCGGGTGGCGATCCTGGGCCGGAACGGCTGTGGGAAGACCACCTTGCTGAAGATCCTCACCGGGGAGATGGACTACGACGATGGCGAGGTGTATGTCGATCCCAACAAGCGGATCGGACTGATCTCCCAGATCCCCAAATTCCCGGTGGGCTACACGGTGGAAGATGTGCTGCGCAGCGCCTTTGCCGGGCTGATGAAGATCCACCAGCGGATGGCGGTATTGGAGGAGCAGATGCTCTCCGGCGCCACCGAGGACCATCTCCGGGAATATGATGCCCTGACCGTTCGCTTCCAGTCCGGCGGCGGCTACGAGATGGACGTGGAGGTGGACAAGATCTGCAACGGTCTGGCCATCACCCCGGACCAACGGACCCAGCTTTTCGACAGTCTCTCCGGCGGAGAGAAGACCCGGGTGAACCTGGGGCGGCTCCTGCTGGAAAAGACGGACATTTTGCTCCTGGACGAGCCTACCAACCACCTGGATCTGAACAGCGTGGAGTGGCTGGAGCGCTATATCCACGATTTTAAAGGCACGGTGGTGGCGATCTCCCACGATCGGTACTTCATCGACCAGATCGCCCGGCGGGTGATCGAGATCGTGGACGGCCACGCCGAGTTCTATTCCGGCAATTACTCCTTCTACATGGACGAGAAGCAGGCCCGGTTCGATCTGCAGATGAAGCAGTACGAGCAGGAGCAGGCCAAGCTCAAGCAGTTGGGCTACACCGTGGAGCGGATGAAGGGCTGGGGCATCAACAACCGGGCCATGTACCGCCGGGCCATGTCCATCCAGCATCGGATGGAGCGGATCCGAAAGACCGAGAAGCCCAAAACAGAAAAGACCATGCGCGCCACCTTCGGGGAAAAGGATTTTTCCGGGGATGTGGTGTTCAAGGTCAAGAACCTTTCCAAGAGCTTCGGGGACCGGGTCTTGTTTTCCGATGTGGAGCTGAACGTGGAAGGCGGCGAGCGGATCGCCATCTTGGGGGACAACGGCACCGGCAAATCCACCTTCCTCAAGTGCCTGCTGGGGGAGGAGGACTGCCAGGGGAAGATCCAGTTCGGGCCTACGGTGAAATGGGGATATCTGCCCCAGATCATTCGGTTCTCTCACCCGGAGCGGACGCTGTATGACACCATGCTCTATGAGAAGAACTGCACCCCCCAGGTGGCCCGGGACCGGCTGGGCGCGTTCCTGTTCCAGGGGGAGGACGTGTTCAAGACCGTAGGCGATCTGTCCGGCGGGGAGCAGTCCCGGCTGCGGCTGTGTATGCTCATGGACGAGAAGATCAATCTGCTGATCCTGGACGAGCCTACCAACCACCTGGACATCGCCTCCCGGGAGTGGATCGAGGCGGCGATCGAGGAATTTGAAGGCGTACTGCTGTTCGTGTCCCACGACCGGTACTTCATCGAAAAGTTCGCCGAGCGCATCTGGCTGCTGGAGGACGGAAAGATCCGGGACTTCCGATGCGGATATCAAAAATACCGCTCCATCTTGGAGCACGAGGCCGCCGCCCGCCAGGCCCTCCCCTCAGCCCCCAAGCCCAGGAAGGAGCGGTCCAAAGGAGGCACCAAGGACAGCGACAAGCTGATCCGCCGCCTGGAGCGGGAGATCGAAAAGCAGGAGCAAGTGGTGGCGGAACTGGATAGAAAAATAGAAGGCGCCGCCGCCGACTATCAGGAGCTTACCCGTCTGCTTTCAGAAAAGGAAGCGGCGGAAAATGTACTCATGGAAATGATGGAGCAGTGGGAAGCTGCCCAGGAGGGTCGAAACGATGGGATTTCTTTTTGATGTTTTTCCGATCATTTTTTTCGCAATGTTCATCCTGGTCTTCGGGGTGATCATCTCCACCCTGTTCCGGGGCCTGAAACAGTCCCGGAAGAATGACCGGTCCCCCCGGCTGACGGTGGAGGCCACCGTGGTGTCCAAGCGGATGGACTACCGCCGAGGCGTCGGAGATACCCACAGAGGCTGGACCCGGTACTACGCCACCTTCCAGGTGACCAGCGGGGATCGGATGGAATTGCAGATGGATGGGTATGAATACGGTATGCTGGTGGAAGGGGACCGGGGACAGCTGAGCTTCCAGGGCACCCGGTACTTAGGCTTTGTACGGACCTGAGGCCCTTGACAGAGCCGGGAGCCGGTCCTATAATAGCCAAAGATAAAAAAATAAGGAG
>CALXFQ010000015.1 GCA_944387625.1 uncultured Oscillospiraceae bacterium | reverse complement strand
CCCGACCTTCCGCCCTTCAGCGGTGTACCAGTCCACATACTCCTCCACAAAGCTGGTGTCCTCATCCAGGTCCTCATACAGTCCGCCGTTCTGGTTCGAGTCGGTGTCGGCGGAGTGCTCGTTGGCAAGCTGGGCGAAAGTCTCCTCGGTGGCCTCTCCGGCCAGCCACTCGTCCAGGATCGCCTGGGCCTCCACCCGGCAGGCTTCCCATTCCTCCTCGGTCCAGGTCACGTTGCCCTCGTCATCCTCGGTACCGCCCTCCGGGACGATCAGGATGTGGCGCACGCCGTAGACCAGCCCCGCGTCCTTGGTGATGCCGCTGTCCTTCAGGTCCTCCTCATGCTCTTGGAAGTATTCCTCCAGCGCCTGGTCGTCGATCCGGCTCTGGGCCTGATCGTACATCTTCTCAAAGTACAGGTAGCCGTAGTAGTAGACCTCCATGTACTTGGCGTAATCTTCATAGGTGCAGCCGCCGCCCATGTCGCTTTGGAGCATGGCGTCGATGGAGGAAAAGCCGCTCTGCACCGCCGTCTGGGTCAGGGTGGCCCGGAGACCGTCCAGGTCCTCCTGCATCTCCTCGCTGAGGGTCATCCCCTCCTCCCGGGCCATCAGGGCCATGGCCTGATACTTGTGCCAGCCGGTAAGGGCCTCGGACAGGAAATACTGCTGCCAGGTACCGCCAAAATCCCCATAGTTCTGCTGATCAAGGGGCTGGGTATAGTCCAGGCCCTGGTAGACGGCGTAATAGCCGTAGTTGTTGAAAAAATCGTACACGTTCATCCAGTAGTAGATCTGGAGCTGGCCGTTGGTCAGCTTTTCCGTGCCTACCGAGGCCACCACCTTCTCGTTCCACTTCATGGCCTTTTTGTCGGAGGCGCTGTAGGTGGTCTTATAAAACACATCGTTCTCCGGCGGGTCGAACAGGGCGCAGGTCATGGCCCAGCCTTCACGGAAGCTCTCCACATCGCTGGCCATCCACCAGATCCCCACCGAGCCCACCAGCAGCGCCAGGGCCGCTGCTGTGGCCAGGGCCACCTTGGCCCAGGTGGGCAGCTTGCGCAGCCGGCTCTTCTTTACCTCCTGGCCGCAGGAGGGGCATACGCTCTGCCCTTCTTCCAGGACGGTCTTGCAGTTTTTACACTTCATAGGGTCCTCTTTCTCCGGCGTCGCCGGTCCATAGTAGGGCAAGTGTATCACGCCCGCCGGACAAATGCAAGGGCCTGAAAATTTATTTACAATTGTTTTCCCCCCTGCCAGGGTTGAAAAATCCCGGAAAAGATGGTATCATTCTAATTTGAAAACCTACCATCAGGAGAAGATCTGTATGTCCAACAAGACCACCACCATCTCGTCCGAGCAGCTTGGCCGGCAGTTCCACTATTGCGACCAGATCGCCGCCTACTGGCGGGACCGGGACCGGGTCCCCGCCGCCTATGTGGAGACCTACGGCTGCCAGCAAAACGAAGCGGACTCGGAAAAACTCCGGGGGTATCTGGTCCAATGCGGCTATACCATCCAAGCCTCCGCCGAAGGGGCGGACGTGGTGGTGATGAACACCTGCGCCATCCGGGAGCACGCGGAACAGCGGGTCTTCGGCAATCTGGGGGCTTTGGTCCACACCAAGCGCCGCCATCCCGGCCAGAAGATCTTCCTGTGCGGCTGTATGGCAGGAGAGTCTGTGGTCTGGGAGCGGATCCGGAAGAGCTACCCCTTCGTAGACGGGGTGTTCTCCACCCACCACCTGTGGCAGTTCCCGGAGATCTTGTGGAAGGTCCTGTCCCTGGGCAAGCGTCAGTTCTTCGTGGAGGACGAGCCGGGCGCCATCGCCGAGGGGATCCCCCAGGTCCGGGACGACCGGCTCAAAGCCTGGGTGTCGGTGATGTACGGGTGCAACAATTTCTGCACCTACTGCATCGTGCCTTATGTCCGGGGCCGGGAGCGCAGCCGCCAGGTGGAGGACATCCTGGCCGAGTGCACGAGCCTGATCCAGGGGGGCTGCAAGGAGATCACTCTCCTGGGCCAGAACGTCAACTCCTACGGCAAGGACCTGGAAGAGCAGGTGGATTTCGCGGACCTCCTGGAGAAGATCTGCCAGATCCAGGGGGATTTCCTGATCCGGTTCATGACCAGCCACCCCCGGGACGCTGGGAAAAAGCTTTTCGACACCATGGCCCGGAACCCCAAGATCGCCAAGCAGCTCCATCTGCCCTTCCAGTCCGGGTCCTCCCGGGTGCTCAAGGCCATGAACCGGCACTATGACCGGGAGAAGTACCTGGCCGCCGTGGCCTACGCCAAGTCGGTGATGCCGGACCTGGTGCTGACCTCCGATGTGATCGTGGGCTTCCCAGGGGAAACGGAGGAAGATTTCTTGCAGACCCTCTCCCTGATCGAGCAGGTCCGCTACGATGCCCTGTTCACCTTCATCTTCTCCCCCCGCCACGGCACCCCTGCCGCCGCCATGGAGGACCCCACCCCCAAGGAGGAGAAGAACCGCCGGTTCGACCGGCTGTGCGCCTTACAGAACCAGATCTCCGAGCAGATCCACCGGGGCTATGTGGGCAAGACCCTGCGCTGCCTGGTGGACGGCCAGGAAGACGGGGGGCTCACCGCCCGGACGGAGGGGGGCCGGCTGGTCCGCTTCCCAGGGGACCCCAGCCTGATCGGCGGATACCATATGATCACCATCACGGGCTCTACCACCTGGAGCCTCACCGGGCAGCTTGCCTAATATATAGAAAGAGGTCATACCATGGCCAACAACACCCCAGAACTGACCCCCATGCGGCGGCAGTACAAGCAGATCAAAGAGCAGCATCAGGACTGCATCCTCTTTTTCCGGCTGGGCGACTTTTATGAGATGTTCGACGACGATGCCCGGCTGGCCGCCCGGGAGCTGGACCTGACTCTGACCACCAGGGACCGGGGCAAGCCCAAGGAGGAGCAGACCCCCATGTGCGGCGTGCCTTACCACAGCGTGGACTCCTATATCGCCCGGCTGGTCCAGAAGGGCTACAAGGTGGCGATCTGCGAGCAGATGCAGGACCCGGCCACCACCAAGGGGCTGGTGGAGCGGGACATCACCCGGATCGTGACCCCCGGCACCGTCACCGAGAGCTGTATGCTGGAGGAGGGGCGGAACAATTACTTCGCCAGCATCTACGGCGAAGGAGGCCGGTTCGGTCTGGCCTTCTGCGACATCTCCACCGGCGCGTTCTTCGTCACCGTGTGTGCCGACGTGGCCGGGGCGGTGTCGGAGCTGGGCCGGTTCGCCCCGGCGGAGGTGATCCGCTTCGGCGCTGGGATCGACGACCCGGCCCTGGCCGACGCCCTGTTCCGGCGGCTGGGCTGCTGCGTGGACGAGGGATCTGCGGACCGCTTCGACCAAAACGCCTCCGAGAAGCTGCTGGAGCAGCACTTCGGCGCGCCCCTGGCACAGCTGGGGCTGGCCGGGCTGACCCCGGCCATCGTGGCCGCCGGAGCGCTGCTCAAGACCTTGCTGATCCTCCAGCGAAACGACCTGTCCCACATCCGCCAGCTCCAATACTACACCACCGGCCGGTTCATGGAGCTGGACCTGGACGCCCGGCGGAATCTGGAGCTTACCGAGACCATGCGCTCCAAGGAGAAGAAAGGCACTCTGCTGTGGGTGCTGGATAAGACCCACACCGCCATGGGCGGCCGGATGCTGCGCGGCTGGCTGGAAAAGCCCCTGCTGGACCCGGTGGAGATCGGCCGCCGCCAAGGGGCGGTGGACGAACTGGTCTGCGCCCCGATCGTCCGGGGAGAGCTGACGGAGGCGCTGAAGGATGTGACCGATCTGGAGCGGGTCATGACCCGGATCGTCACCGGCACCGTCAACGGCCGGGATATGCTGGCCCTGGCCCGGGGCTTGCGGGCACTGCCCCTGGTAAAGGCCCAGCTTGCGGGCATGGACAGCCCTCTGCTCCAAAAGCTGGAGCAGGCCATCGATCCTCTTACCGACTGCGCCGACCGGATCGAAAGCACCCTGGTGGACGAGCCGCCGCTGACCATCCGGGAAGGCGGCCTGATCCGAAAGGGAGCCGACCCGGAGGCGGACCGGCTTCGGGACATTATGGACGGCGGTTCCGGCACCATTGCCGCCATCGAAACGGCGGAACGGGAGCGGACCGGGATCCGGACCTTGAAGGTCAGCTTTAACCGGGTGTTCGGCTACTACATCGAGGTATCCAAATCCTTCATCGACCAGGTCCCTGCCCACTATGTACGCAAACAGACCCTTGCCAACTGCGAACGCTACATCACCCAGGAGCTGAAAGAGCTGGAAGACCAGGTGCTCACCGCCAAGGACCGGCTCACCGCCCTGGAATATCAGCTTTTCGTCCAGCTCCGGGAGTTCCTGGCGGCCCAGGCCCCCCGGGTCCAGCTCAGCGCCGCGGCGGTGGCCGCCGCCGATACGCTCTGCTCCCTGGCTACTGTGGCGGTCCAGCGTGGATACTGCCGCCCGGAGATCACGCTGGACGGCCAGATCTCCATCACCGATGGCCGCCACCCGGTGGTGGAGGTGATGCTTCGGGATTCCCTGTTCGTGCCCAACGACACCCGTCTTGGCACCGGCGGAGATCAGGTGGCGATCATCACCGGCCCCAACATGGCCGGTAAGTCCACCTATATGCGCCAGGTGGCGCTGATCGTGATCATGGCCCAGATGGGCTCCTTCGTCCCGGCCAAGGCCGCCAAGATCGGCCTGGTGGACCGGGTGTTCACCCGGATCGGCGCCAGCGACGACCTGGCCTCCGGCCAGTCCACCTTCATGGTGGAGATGACCGAGGTGGCATCCATTTTGAAGTACGCCACCAGCCGCAGTCTGCTGATCCTGGACGAGATCGGCCGTGGCACCTCCACCTACGACGGCATGGCCATCGCCCGGGCGGTGCTGGAATACGCGGCGGACCAGCGGCGGCTGGGGGCCAAGACCTTGTTCGCCACCCATTATCATGAGCTGTCTGCCATCGAGCAGGAGCTTCCCAACGTGAAGAACTACAACATCGCCGTGAAAAAGCGGGGGGACCAGATGATCTTCCTGCGGAAGATCGTCCCCGGCGCCACCGACGACAGCTACGGCGTGGAGGTGGCCAAGCTGGCGGGCCTGCCCAAGCGGGTGATCGACCGGGCAAGGCAGATCCTCCAGGAGCTGGAGAGCCAGAAAGGCCAGGCCGCCCCGGCCGCCTTCCAGGAGCCGGAAGATCAGGTGTCCATGCTGGATCTGCGGAGCCAGCAGGTCTGCGCCGCCCTGGAGGCGATCTGCGTAGAGACCCTGACGCCCATCGAGGCGATGAACGAGCTGTATAAGCTGAAACGGATGCTTGAGTGATATGCGTAACAGACCTCTTCCCATTTCCATGGCCCTGGAGGAACAGCGCTGGGGCCTGCGGTACCTGCTGTTTGAGCTGGTGTTCCTGGGGTCCCTGCTGGGCCTGGCCCTGAGCCTTTTGCTGGGAACGTATACCAGCGCCCAGCTGAATTTTCTCTACTTTGCCGTGAACCTGGCGGCGGCGGTCTGGATCTTCCGCCGGTACCTGCGGCGCTCCCTGGAAGACCTGCCGAATCGGGCGGTCCGGGCCGTGGTGGTGGCTTTGGTGGGGTATCTGCTCTACCAGGCCCTGAACTACAGCCTCTCCTGGCTGATCGGGCGGTTCTTCCCCGGATTTTTCAATGTGAACGACGCCTCGATCGGGTCCTCCGCCCGGGAGGGGTTCTGGCTCATGGCCCTGGGCACGGTGTTTTTGGCACCGGCGGCGGAGGAGCTGTTCCACCGGGGGCTGATCTTCGGATCTGTCCACCGGCGGAGCCGCTGGCTGGCGTATCTGGTGTCCACGGCCCTGTTCGCCTGGATCCATGTGTCCGGGTATTTGTGGCATTACGCCCCGCTCCATCTGGCCCTTTGCTTCCTGCAATACATCCCCGGCGGCCTGGTGCTGGCCTGGGCTTATGAGCAAAGCGGCACCATCTTCTGCCCCATAGCCATCCACATGGCCATCAATGCTGTGGGCGTACTTTCCATGAGGTGATATCATGCCGAAGATCATCCAACTGCCCAGCCATATCGCCAACCTGATCGCCGCCGGTGAGGTGGTGGAGCGGCCTGCCTCCGTGGTCAAGGAGCTGGTGGAGAACGCGGTGGACGCCGGCGCTTCCAAGATCACCGTGGAGATCCGCAACGGGGGCATGACCTTCCTGCGGGTCACCGATGACGGCTGCGGCATGGCCCCGGAGGACGCCCGCACCGCCTTCCTCCGCCACGCCACCTCCAAACTCCGCACCGCCGAAGACCTGGCGGCGATCGGCACCATGGGCTTCCGGGGGGAGGCGCTGGCGGCGATCGCTTCCGTGAGCCGGATCGATCTGCTGACCAAGACCGCCGACCGCCTTACCGGCACAGGATTGCTGCTGGAAGCCGGGACCGTCTTGGAGGAAACGGAAGCCGGCTGCCCGGACGGCACCACGATCATCGTCCGGGACCTGTTCTTCAACACCCCCGCCCGTATGAAATTCATGAAGGCGGACACGGTGGAAGGCTCCCGGGTCACCGCCGCGGTACAGCTGCAAGCCCTGGCCCACCCTGACGTAGCCTTCCGGCTGATCCGGGACGGCAAGGAGGTGCTGAGCACACCGGGCACCGGCAAGCTGGCCGACGGGGTGTACTGCGTCTACGGCCGGGCGTGCGCCCAGATGGTGGCGGTGGACAGCCGGTGGGAGAATTGCCGTCTGACCGGCTTCGTGGGCAAGCCCACCGATGCCCGGCCCAGCCGGAGCCTGCAGACCTTCTTCGTCAACGGCCGGCCGGTTCGCTCCAAGCTGCTGGTGGCCGCCCTGGAGGAGGCCTATCGGAACCGGCTGATGGTGGGCAAGTTCCCTGCCTGTGTGCTCCATTTGGAACTGCCTGCCAACGCGGTGGATGTGAACGTCCACCCGGCCAAGACCGAAGTGAAATTCCTGAATGAAAAAGCGGTGTTCGACTGCGTCCACTATGGGGTCCTGGGGGCGCTGAACAAGGCCCCGGACCGGCCTCAGGTCCAGCTGAAGGACCCGCCGGTCCAGCCCGTGGCTTCGCCTCCGCCGGCGCAAAAGGCCGCGCCGCCCGCCAAGCCCGGGGACCACTTCAAGACCATGACGGCGGAGCAGTACAAGCTCTTCTCTGCCGCTTTGAAAAACGCCCCCCAGCCCGCCCCCGCCCCGGCGGCGGCCACCATCCAAAAGATCGAGCGTTCCGCTCCCCTGCCGCTGAAAGAAACGGTGCTCATGCCCCAGCCCCAGGCGCCTGCGGCGACCCTGCCGCCTATGCCCCCGGTGGCGGAAGCACCGGCCCCCCAGCCGGAGGAGCCGGAGCAGGCCCGGCTGGATCTGCCTGCCGCTCCCCAATGGCGGCTGGTAGGCGAACTGTATCGGTCCTATATTTTGGTGGAGGAGGGGGAAGAGGCCTTTCTGATCGACAAGCACGCCGCCCACGAGCGGATCTTGTTTGAAAAGCTGAAAGCCGATCAGGAACAGATCTCCTCCCAGGCCCTTCTTACCCCGGTCCCGGTGCGGCTGTCCCCGGACGCCGTAGGGGAATTGCTCAGCGAGCGGCCACTGCTGGAGGAGCTGGGCTTTGAGATCGACGAATTTGGAGAGAACACCCTGCTCCTGCGTCAGGTCCCCATGGATCTTGGTCCCGACCAGGCCGCCGAGGCCCTGGAGGAGATGGCCGCCGAACTGCTCTCCGGCCGCCGGGAGCGTGGGGACACGGTCCGTGACGAACTGCTCCACACGGTGGCCTGCAAGGCCGCGATCAAAGCCGGATGGACCACCAGCCAGGAAGAACTGCTGGCGCTGGTCCGGCAGGTCATGAGCCGGGAGGACCTGAAATACTGTCCCCACGGCCGGCCGATCTGCGTGACCCTGAGCAAAAAACAGCTGGAAAAACAGTTCCGGCGGACATGAGGACGATATGAACGATATCATTTGCGTGGCCGGGCCTACCGCCTCCGGCAAGACCGCCCTGGCGGTGGCGCTGGCCAAGGAATTGGACGGGGAGGTGGTGTCCTGCGACTCCATGCAGGTCTACCGCCGGATGGACATCGGCACCGCCAAGCCCACCCAAGAGGAGATGGCGGGCATCCCCCACCATATGCTGGACGTGGCAGACCCGGAGGAGGACTTCTCCGTGAGCCGCTACTGCCGTATGGCCGACCCGATCGTGCAGGACATCCTGGCAAGGGGGAAGACCGCCATCATCGCCGGCGGCACCGGGCTGTATATGGACGCCCTGATCCGGGGCGGGGACTTTGCCCCCTGCCCTTCCACCGGCCGGCGGGAGGAACTGGAGGCCCGGGCGGAGAAGGAGGGCATCGAGCCGCTGATGGCGTGGCTGAAGCAAGTCGATCCGGACAGCGCCGCCCGGCTGCCCCCGGGGGACCGCAAACGGATCATCCGGGCGCTGGAAGTATACCTGGAGACCGGGGAAACGATCACCGCCCACGATCTGCGGACCCGGTCGGTGCCTCCGAAATACCGGCCCCTTTGGCTGGGGATCGACTTTGCCAGCCGGGAGGCGCTGTACCGCCGGATCGACCGGCGGGTGGAGCGGATGGTGGAGCAGGGCCTGATCGATGAGATCCGAAGCCTGCTCCAAAGCGGCATCAGCCCCCGGTGCACCGCCATGCAGGCGATCGGCTACAAAGAGTTCGTGGCCGCCCTTGCCGGCCAAGGCACCATGGAAGAGGCCGTGGCCCAGGTCCAGCAGTCCTCCCGGCGCTACGCCAAGCGGCAGCGCACCTGGTTCCGCCGGAACGAACAGATGCGCTGGCTGATCTGGGACCGGGACCGGCCGGAAATTCTGGACCAGGCCCGACGGGTTATTCAGGAAACCGACAACTGAAAACTGCTATGATGTATGTATCCCAAAAGAAAGAGGTCATACATATGTCAAATCCGATCGATCTACAGGAAGCCATCCTTACCGAGGTACGCCGGGACCGGGTCCCGGTGACCTTATTTTTGATGAACGGCTTCCAGCTCCGAGGTATCGTCACAGGCTTCGACAGCTTCGTGGTGGTGCTGGTGACAGACGGCAAGCAGCAGATGATCTACAAGCACGCCATCTCCACCCTGGCCCCCATGAAGCAGCTGAAAGCCGTACCCACCGCTTAAAGGAAAAAAAGGCGACGGAGATCAGATCCGCCGCCTTTTTCCTGCAATATATCCATAAATAAAGAAAGGTCGAATGACTTATGTCCATCCGGGAAAATGTAGCTGCCATCCGGGCGCAGATCGAAGAAGCCGCCCGGTCCGCCGGCCGGGATCCGAAAGAGATCTTGCTGTGCGCCGCCACCAAAATGAACGACGGGGATAAGGTCCGCCAGGCCGTGGCCGCCGGGGTGGACTGCTGTGGAGAGAACCGGGTCCAGGAGCTGACCCAGAAGCTGGCCGAGGACGCCTACCGGGGTGCGCCGGTCCACTTCATCGGCCATCTGCAGACCAACAAGGTCCGCCAGGTGGTGGGAAAGGTGGACCTGATCCAAAGCGTGGACCGTATGAAACTTCTGCAGTGCGTCCAGGACGAGGCGGCCAGGCAGGGCATCTGCCAGGACATCCTGCTCCAGATCAACATCGGCCAGGAGGCCAGTAAGGGGGGCTTTGCCAAGGAAGACATCCTGCCCCTGTTGGAAAAAATGGGCCAATTCCCCAATATTCGGGTCCGGGGCCTTATGGCCATCCCGCCGATCTGCGAAAAACCCGGGGGAAATGACAAATTTTTTCAAGAAATTCATAACCTTGCTGTTGACATAACGGCAAAAAAATACGATAATGTGAGTGTCGAATTTTTGTCTATGGGGATGTCCGGCGATTTTGAAGACGCCATTCGCTGGGGCAGCACCATGATCCGGATCGGCACCGCCATTTTCGGCGCCCGGAACTACGGCAATAGCCATCATTAACGATGTACCATACTTAGGAGGAAATGACCAATGAGCTTTTGGGATAATGTGAAGAAGTTTGCCCAGCCCTACGCGGACGAGGAGTACGATGACTACGACGAGGACATGGAGGGCTTTGAAGAGGAAGCGCCCCGCCGCGGCCGCAGCGCCGACGCCGACGATCTGGGCTTTGAGTCCC
Source organism: uncultured Oscillospiraceae bacterium (assembly GCA_944387625.1). Classification (GTDB taxonomy): domain Bacteria; phylum Bacillota; class Clostridia; order Oscillospirales; family Oscillospiraceae; genus Faecousia. The sequence continues at coordinate 20,123 of CALXFQ010000015.1, read as the reverse complement.
CTGCCCCTTCCGCCGCCCCCACCGGCAAGTCCGGCTTCAGCGGTCAGGTGCTGAACATCAACTCCAACAAGCAGGAAGTGGTGCTCTTCCGGCCCACCACCTTCAACGACAGCACCAAGGCCGCCGACGATCTGCGGGACAAGAAGGCGATCATCGTCAACATGGAGAACGTGGACAAGGCCCTGGCTCGCCGTGTGGTGGATTTCCTCTCCGGCTGCGCCTACGCCCTGGACGGTAAGATGAACAAGATCGCCGCCTCCACCTACCTGTTCTGCCCCCACAGCATGGATGTGGTCGGGGATTTTGAGAACATCCAGAGCGAAGTGGAAAGCTACATCTGATCCATAGGGAAAGAGGATACACTATGTTTACACCGCAGCAGATAGAACAGATCTCATTCAGCCGCCAGACCTTCGGCGGCTACGATATGCAGGCTGTGGATGAGTTCCTGGAGCCTCTGACCGAAGACTATGTGACCCTTTACAAGGAGAACGCCCTGCTCAAGAGCAAGATGCGGGTCCTGGTGGGCAAGCTGGAGGAATACCGTGCCAACGAGGCCAGCATGAAGCAGGCCATCGAGGACACCCAGCACACCTGCGACCAGATGGTCCAGGACGCCCAGGTCAAATGTTCCCAGATGCTGGACCAGGCCAACGTCCAGGCCGCCGAGCAGATCAAGAGCAACGATGCCCTGATCGAGGCGGAGGATCAGCGGGTGGAGCAGGCGAAGCAGACTGCCGCCCGGAAGATCGCCGCCATCGAAGACCAGCTCCGCGCCTGCCTGGACTCCCTGGCGCAGATCCGCCAGGCCCACGACCTGCCCACGGTCCAGCCGGAGGCGTCCAGGGATGTGGCGGAGGAGATCTCCGACAATCTGGAAGCCCTGGTGGGTACTGCCCTGGACACCGCCCCAAAAGCCGAGCCCAAGCATCCCACGGCGGACACCACCAGCAAGTTCACCAATCTCCAGTTCGGCCGCAACTACGACCCCACCAATAGATGATGCCCCTTTAACGCTTTGATGAGGACACGGGATCTCCCGCCCCCGCCTTCAGAGAGCTGCCGGATGGTGCAAGGCAGCAGGCGACGGGATCTCCTATCACCTCGGAGCGGCGCACCGACAATGTAGGCTGCGCCGGGTGCGCCCGTTATCGCGCCAACGAGTGCCGGGATGCCGGAACGAGAGTGGTACCGCAGAGGTCAAATGCGCCTTTGTCTCTTATTTGTAAGGGACAAAGGCGTTTTCTTTATTTCCACAACAACAAAATGGAGGTATATCCCCAATGGACTTTAAAAACACGATCATCACCCCCAAGACCGACTTCCCCATGAAGGCCGGTCTTCCCGCCCGGGAGCCTGGGATGCTCCAGCGCTGGCAGGAGCAGGACCTGTACAACGCCATGCTGGAGAAGAACAAGGACCTGCCCCCCTTCATCCTCCACGACGGCCCGCCCTTCTCCAACGGCTATATCCACATGGGCCACGCCCTGAATAAGACCTTGAAGGACTTCATCGTCCGCAGTCACGCCATGATGGGCCGCTACACCCCCTATGTCCCCGGCTGGGACAACCACGGTCTGCCGATCGAGCGGGCGATCGAGAGCTCCAAGAAAAAGCTGGACCGGAACATGACCGTGCCGGAGTTCCGGGACGCCTGTGCCGGCTTTGCCGAGGACTTTATCCAGAAGCAGATGGGCGGCTTCAAGCGCCTGGGCGTAGTGGCGGATTGGGACCATCCCTACCGCACCATGGACAAGCACTTTGAGGCCCAGGAGGTAAAGGTCTTTGGCCGGATGTTCGACAAGGGCTACATCTACAAGGGCCTGAAGCCGGTGACCTGGTGTCCCTTCTGCGCCACCGCCGTGGCGGAGGCGGACATCGAGTACCAGGATGACCCCTGCACCTCTTTGTATGTGAAGTTCCCGATCTGTGACGATCTGGGCAAGCTCTCCGGCTTCGACCTGCGCCGGACCTTCTTCGTGATCTGGACCACCACCCCCTGGACCCTCCCCGGCAACATGGCGATCTGCCTCCATCCCCGGGAGCGCTACGTCCTGGCCAACGCGGACAACGGGGAGACCTATATCCTGGCCCAGGCCCTGCTGGAAAAGACCATGGCCGCCGGTGGGCTGGAGCATTACGAAGTGCTTGCCGACTTCCCCGGCAGCTTCTTTGAAAATATGCTGGCCCGGCACCCCTTCCTGGACAAGACCTCCCGGCTGGTCAACGCCGAGTATGTCACCATGGACTCCGGCACCGGCTGTGTCCACACCGCCCCGGGCTTCGGCGCCGACGACTACCAGACCTGTATGCGCTACGGCGTTGAGCTGGTGGTGCCGGTGGACGACCACGGCCGCCACACCGACTACGCCGGCAAGTACGCCGGCATGAAGACCGAGGAGTCTAACCCCGTCATCCTGGCGGATATGAAAGAGAGCGGGATGCTCTTCGCCGCCCAGGAGATCTGCCACTCCTACCCCCACCACGACCGGTGCAAGAAGCCGGTGATCTTCCGGGCCACCCCCCAGTGGTTCTGCTCTGTGGAGTCGTTCAAGGACCAGGCCATCCAGGCGATCGAGAACGTGCAGTGGTATCCGGCCTGGGGCGGCGAGCGGATGGTGAACATGATCCGGGAGCGTGCGGACTGGTGCATCTCCCGTCAGCGCCGGTGGGGCATGCCGATCCCGGTGTTCTACTGCAAGGACTGCGGCCAGAGCGTTTCCACCCAAGCCTCCATCGACAAGATCTCCAAGCTGTTCGACGAGCACGGCTCCAACATCTGGTTCCAGCGGGAGGCCATGGAGCTGGTGCCGGAGGGCTTCACCTGCCCCCACTGCGGCGGCAAGACCTTCGGCAAGGAGACCGACACCCTGGACTGCTGGTTCGACTCTGGCTCCACCCACTTTGCCTCCCTGATGCATCGGACCCCCGAGCTGTGGCCCGCGGACGTGTATCTGGAAGGCGCGGACCAGTACCGGGGCTGGTTCCAGTCCAGCCTGCTCACCAGCGTCGGCGCGCTGGACCGGGGCGCGCCCTTCCGCCAGGTCCTCACCCACGGCTGGGTGGTGGACGGCCAGGGCCGGGCCATGCACAAGAGCCTGGGCAACGGCGTGGATCCGGCGGATCTGATCCGGGACTTCGGCGCCGACATCATCCGGCTGTGGGCCGCCTCCTCGGACTACCACGCCGATGTGCGCTGTTCCAAGGAGATCTTCAAGCAGATCGCCCAGAACTATCTGAAATTCCGCAACACCGCCCGGTACTGCCTGGGCAACCTGGCGGACTTCGACCCGGACCGGGATATGGTCCCGGCGGAGCAGATGGAGGAGCTGGACCGGTGGGCCATGACCCAGCTGGACAAGCTCACCGCCCAGGTGCGGAAAGCCTATGACCGCTACGAGTTCCATGTGATCACCCACGCCATCAACGATCTGTGCGTGGTGGAGCTGTCCAGCTTCTATCTGGACATCCTGAAGGACCGGCTCTACTGCGATGCCGCCACCGGCCCGCGCCGCCGGTCCGCCCAGACCGCCCTGTACCTGATCTTGGACGCCATGACCAAGCTGTTCGCCCCGATCCTGGCCTTCACCTGTGATGAGATCTGGCAGTCCATGCCCCACCGGGCGGAGGACGACCGGCGGAACATCCTGCTGAACCAGATGCCGGAGAACTTCTCCGCCTACGCCCTGGACGACGCCGCCATGGCCCGGTGGGACGTGGTGATCAAGATCCGCCAGGACGTGAACGGCGTGCTGGAAAAGGCCCGGGCGGACAAGCGGATCGGCAAGGCCCTGGAGGCCCATGTGTCCGTGGACACCGCCGACCAGGCCCTGATCGACGCCTGCGCCGGACTGGACATGGCGCAGGTGTGCATCGTGTCCGACTTTGCCTGGGAAGCCCCGCCCCAGGGCGCGGAAGTGGCCGCCGGTGTGAACTATCCCACGATCACCATCGGCGTCAGCGAGGCCAAGGGAGCCAAATGCCCCCGGTGCTGGATGCACTCCACCGAAGCCGACGAGAACGGCCTGTGCCCCCGGTGCGCCGCCGTGATCGCCCAGCTGGATCTGGAATTCTGATCCCCCGCGGCAACTATCCCCCTGTGCGAAAACGCGCAGGGGGATTTTTTTCTGTTTTAAGGGGCGTAGTAGTATTCCAGGCCCTGGGGCGTGTCCATGGAGCGGACATCCACTCCAAAGACCCGGGACAAAATGCCGCTGTCCAAGATCTCAGGGGGAGTCCCCACCTGGGCGATCCGGCCCTGGTCCATCACCGCGATCCGGTCCGCGGTCTTCAGGGCCAGCAGGATGTCGTGGATCACCAGCACCACGGTCTTGCCCTCCCGGGCCAGATCCCGGACCAGCTCCGCCAGCTTCAGCTGCTGCCCGATGTCCAGATAGGTGGTAGGCTCGTCCATCAGGATGTTCCCCGCCTGCTGGCACAGGGCCATGGCGATGTAGACCTTCTGCCGGGTGCCCCCGGAGAGCCGCTCCAGCGGTTCGGCTGCCAGGTGGCCAATGTCCATGGCCTCCATGGCCTCCATGGCGATCTGCCGGTCCTCCTTCCCGTACCGCCGGGGATAGGAAAGGTAGGGGAACCGGCCGTGGAGCACCAGCTGATAGGCGCTGATCTGGGGAACGTTCTTCCCCTGGGCCAGATAGGCCGCCCGGCGGGCGATCTGCCGGGGGGACAGTCCCCGGGTGGAAACGCCATCCAGCGCCACCTGCCCTCCGCTCAAAGGCACGATCCCCAGGATCGACTTTAGCAAGGTGGATTTTCCGCAGCCGTTCCGGCCGATCACGGCGGTGACGGCGCCGTCTGGGCAGCGCAGATCCACCCCCTCCAGCACCGGCGTGCCGCCGTACCCGGCGGCGACCTTATCCAGCTCGATCACGGCGGCCTCCTTTCAGGCGGACCAGCATCCAGACGAACACCGGGCCGCCGATCACCGACAGCACGATCCCCACCGGCAGCTCATAGGGCCGGAACAGCAGTCGGGCGACCAGATCGCACCCACACACGAAAGCTCCGCCCACCAGGGCGGCGGCAGGCAGGAGCCTGCGGCTCTCACTGCCCACCAGTCTGCGGACGAAGTGCGGCACGATCAGTCCCACGAACCCCAGCAGACCGGCAAAGCTCACCGCCGCCCCGGCAAGCAGCGCCGCCAGGATCAAAAACAAGATCCGGTACTTGCCCACTTTCAGTCCCACGCCCCGGGCGGTATCGTCCCCCAGGGATACCACATCCAGCTCGTTGAGCAGGGTCATCAGCACCGCCAAGGCCCCCAGGATCATCACCGCCGCAGGCACCAGCCGGGCATAGGTCACCGAAGAGAAGCCGCCCACCCGAAACTCGGCGGCGAGCATGGTCACATCCGGGTCCAGGACCCCGATCGCCTCCCGGATGGCCCCCAGCACGCTGTTGAGGGCCACGCCCCCTAAGATCACCGTGGTCCGGGAAGCCAGGGAGGCCCGGGCGAAGACCGCGATCAGTGTCACCGCGGCCAGGCTGCCCAGAAAGGCCGCCGTGGACACCGCAAGGCCCGACAGGCTCCCCAGGGCGCAGGCCACCGCCACCCCCAGCCCGGCACCGGCGTTGACGCCGATGATGCTGGGAGATGCCAGATCGTTGGCCAGCACGCTTTGCAGTACCGCCCCGGACACCGCCAGGGCCGCCCCGGCCAGAAGGCACCCCAGGGTCCTGGGGATCCGGGAATAGCGGAGGATGTTCTCCGTCACCCGGTCCCCCCTGCCCCCCAGAGCCTCCACGACCTGGGAAAGGGAGAAGTCCACCGTCCCCAGCATCAGGCTCAGCACTCCGCAGATCAGCACCGCCAGCACCGCCCCGGCCATAAACAGCCGGTAGCTGCGCTTAGCTTTCATAGAGGATCTTCTCCAGCCGCTCATACGCCTCGGCGAACCGGGCGTTGGGCTTGAGGTTGTAGAGTTCCTTTTCCATGAAGTAGACCTCTCCGTTTTTCACCGCGGTCAGCTCCTGCCACAGCGGGTCGTCCTGGAACATCTGCTCCACCGCCGCCCGGACCGCGTCCATATCACTGCCGGTCTGGATGAAGAAGATCTTCTCCGGGTCCTGGAGGGCGATGCTCTCCACGCTTAAAGTTTCCAGCAGGCTCTCATCCGAGTCGGCGATGTTCACACAGCCAAAGTCCCGGAGCATGCCGCCCAGCATGGTCCCGTCGCTGTTTTTCACCCGGATGCTGGCGGCGGAGGCCCGGAGGACCAGCACCGTGGGAGCGTCCTGCCCCCGGCCCCGGTCCAGGGATGCCTGGATCTTCTCCTGCTGGGCGGTGCCGTACTGCTCATAGCGCTGGGACTGGCCGGTAAGGTCCGTGCAGATCTTCAGCAGCCGCAGATAGCTCTCAAAGTCCCCGATGTCGAAATAGGCCACGGTGATGCCGCTGCTTTCCAGGATCTCCTCCAGAGCCACCTGGCCGGACATCTTGGAGCTGGCGATCACAAAGTCCGGGTCCGACGCCAGAAGCAAGTCCGTGGACAGCTTGTTGAGCTTGCCCAGGTCCACCACATCCGCCGGAAGGTCCAGGTCAAAGTCCTCCCAGGCGTCATCCGGGGCGGCGCAGACCTGCCCCCCGGCCAGGTGCCAGATATCCGCCAGACTGCCCATCAGCGCCGCCGTGCGGTCCCAGGCGGTGACGGTGACGGTCCGGCCCAGGTCGTCGGTGAAGGTATAACCGGCAGACGGCTCCTCAGGAGCGGCGGCGCACCCGGCCAGGGCCAGGACTGCCGCCAGAAACACCGCGATCAGCTTTTTCATCTTGTCCTCTCTTTCCGTCAGCAGGTGGCCCCGCCGGTGACGTTCTTTTGAAGGATCTTTTCCCGGTCGATCCGGGCGTTCAGGAGCTTGTCCTCCACATACTCGAAGCCCAGCCGGTCGATCGTGTCGGCGAACCGTTCCCCGGTGATGCCCTCATCCCGGAAGAACAAGATCGCCTGCTCGGCCACCGCCATCACTTCCTCTTCGCTGGTGAACAGCTTGCCCAGAGCACGGCCGTTGGCGATCTTCTTGCCCCAGCGGCCGCCGATGTAGACGCGGTAGCCGGTGGTGTATTCCTCGGTGACGCCGAAGGGGCATTTCCCGGCGCACCGGCCGCAGTTGTTGCACGCCTGGGGATCGACCCGGAGGACCCCATCCTCCAACCGGGCCACATGGATCGGACAGCTGGTCTGGACGGTGCATTTCTTACAGCCCCGGCACTTGGACAGGTCGAACAGCGGCACCTTCTGGCCCACGATCCCCAGATCGTTCAGATCCGGCTTGACGCAGTTGTTGGGACAGCCGCCTACCGCGATCTTGAACTTGTGAGGCAGGGTCACGGAATGATAGCCCTTGTAGAACCGCTCATGGATCTTCTGGCTCAGGCCGAAGGTGTCGATGAGGCCGTACTGGCAGGTGGTCCCCTTGCAGGACACCACCGGCCGGACCAGGGACCCGGTGCCGCCGGTCTCCAGACCGTGCTGAGCCAGGAAGTCGATCAGGGGCTGGATGTTTTCATAGCGCACCCCCTGGATCTCCAGGGTCAGCCGGGTGGTCATGGTCACTTCGCCGCTTCCGAATTCCTCCGCCGCCTGGGCGATGATCTTATGCTCCTGGGCGGTGATCTTGCCGTTGATGGTGATCACCCGGACGTTGAACACGTCGGGATAGCGCTTATCCTGCAAGCAGCCCAGACCCTTCACTCTTTTGATCTCCTGGGGGGACAGCTTGCCGCCCACCGGCAAGGTGGGCTTTACCACATTGAAGGTGGCGCCGCCTTCCAGCACCCGGGTGTTGGTGTAGCCCAGGGCCTTGAGCTTCCGCTGGAGCAGATACCCCCGCTTCCCCTTGGCACAGCACAGCAGGAGCTTCCCGTCCTTGGGATAGCGCTCCAGAGCCTGTTCCGGCTGGGTCAGGTCCAGCCAGGGCGCGCCGGGCAGGGTGGGCGCGGGATGGACATCCACCAGGGTATAGCCCTTGGCCGCCCCGGCGGCATACTCCGCCGGGGTGAAGCTGTCCAGCCGGCCGGAGATCTTGTTGAGCCAAATGCCGCAGGCGGCGGCGAAGGGATGGATCGCCGTGGAGAACGGCGGCGCGTAGGCCAGGTCCATGGACAAATAGTCCTCCACCTTAGCCCCCAGGCAGATCCCGGTGACGGCGATGTCGCAGATCTTATCCACAGCGCCGGTACCTACCACCTGCACCCCCAGCAAGCGGTGATCGTCCCGCCGGGCCAGGAGCTTGATGATAAAGCTCCCGGAACCGGGATAATAGTGGGCCTTGTCGTCCAGCACACAGGTGACGGCCACCGCGTGATCTGCCGCCTCCTCGGTCAGGCCGGTGCGGGCGGCGTTGAGCCCCTCGCCCAGCTTCACCACCCCGGTGCCAAGACAGCCGGGGTAGGCCGACGGCTCACCGCTCAGGCCCAGAGCCAGGCTCCGGCCGGTGATGTTGGCGGTGGAGCCCATAGGCGAATACTGGGGCTGGCCAGTGATCCGGCTGCGGACCATGGCGCAGTCCCCCACGGCGTAGATGTCCGGCAGAGCGGTCTTCTGGAAGGCATCGGTGACGATCCTGCCCCGGTCCATCTCAAGGCCGCTGTCCTTCAAAAAGCCGGTGGCAGGCCGGATGCCAATGGAAAGGATCGCCATCTGGGCCGGGATGGTCCCGGCGGCGGTGCGGACGGCGGTGACGGCGCCATCCCCTTCGATGGCCTCCAGGCCCGCGCCTACGATCACCCGGATCCCCTTCTCCTGGAGCCTGCGGCGGATGTAGTCCGCCATGTCCCGGTCAAAGACCCCGGGCAGGAGCTGGGGGGCCAGATCCACCACGGTGACGGTCAGGCCCTGGGCCAGTAAGTTCTCCGCCATCTCCAAGCCGATGAAGCCGCCGCCTATCACCACCGCCTGCTTACAGCCCTGGCTGTGGATATGGTCCCGGATAGCCACCGCGTCCGCCGGACCGCGAAGGGTGAACACGCCTTTCAGCGCCGTCCCCGGCACCGGCGGCACGATCGGCTCCGCGCCGGTGGCGATCACCAGCTTGTCGTAGCCCTCGGTGCGGCCGTTGACGGTGATCGTCTTGGCTTTCGGATCGACGGCGGTGACCTCATGCTCGGTGCAGACCCGCGCGCCGGTAAGGGCGGCGAATTTCTCCGGGGTGTTCACGATCAGGTCCTCCCGGCGCTCGATCGCCCCGCCTACATAGTAGGGCAGACCGCACCCTGCGTAGGAGATCTCCTTGGACTTGGTGTAGATGACCACCTGGGCCTGGGGCAGCTCCCGCTTGAGCTTGGCGGCTGTTTTGCTTCCGGCGGCCACGCCGCCGACGATCAGGATCTTCATGGGTTTCCCTCCATTTTTTTGTAGTTACCTGTTGATTGTAGCACAGCTTTGTGATAAAATGAAATTATCTTTTCTTATATGTCGATAATTTTTTCTTATGGAGGAGCGGCCATGCTGGACTTCCGGATCCGGACCTTTTTAACGCTGTATGAACGGATGAACTACCGAAAAACTGCGGAAGCCTTGAACATCACCCAGCCCGGCGTCACCCAGCACATCCACCACCTGGAAGAGCTGTACGGGGTGAAGCTGTTTACATACAATGGCCGGGTGCTCACCCGGACCCCCAACGCCCAGGTGCTGAAAATGCACCTGGAAGCGGTGCTGGCCCAGGAGCGGGCCATGCGGGAGCAGTTCGTGGGGATCGAGTCCCCGCCGCTGCACGTGGGAGCCACCAAGACCATCGGCGAGTTCGTGCTGCCGGAGGCGGTGGGCCGGTATCTGGCCGATACGGGGAATACGCTGGAGCTGACGGTGGACAACACGGAGAACCTTCTGCGTCTGCTGGAAAACGCCCGGCTGGACTTTGCGGTGGTGGAGGGGATCTTCGACAAGGCCCGCTATCCCTATCATCTGTATCGGAAGGAGCCGTTCGTCGGGGTCTGCCCGGCAGGCCACCCCTTTGCCGGCGCCCAGGTGCCTTTGGAGGCGGTGTTCCGGCAGACCCTGCTCCTCCGGGAGCCAGGCTCCGGCACCCGGCGTCTGCTGGAGCAGGCGATCGAAGACCGGGGCTTTTCCCTGGGATGCTTTTGCCGGGTGGTGTCGGTGAGCAGCTTTTCCCTGATCACCTCCCTGATCGCCTCCGGCGCGGGGATCACCTTCGCCTATGAGCCGGTGGCCCGCAGCCGTCCGGGGCTGGCCACCTTCGCCCTGGAGGACCTGTCGATCCACGGGGAGTTCAACTTTCTCTACTGCAGCCGGCAGATCGCTCTGCCCCAGATCGCCCGGCTCTTCCCGGACCAGGGATGAAAAGGGCCCGCATAACACCGCCCCCACCCAGGCTCAGCCTGAGTGGGGGCGTTATCCGTATCTGCAGGTCAGTCGGCGTCTTCGTCCAGGGCTTGGATGTAAAAGCTCACCGGCCGGAAGCCGTCGTTGCAGCTGATCATGGCCGATCTGGGGTCCCGCATCCAACCGTCATAGAAATTGCCGCCGCCGTGGGCCAGGGCCATCACAAAGGGGGACATGGTATCCCAGGCGCTGTGGCACAGCCCCTCGGGCCTGCGCCAGCCGTTGGCGATCCACACCTGGCCCTCCTGAACATCGCAGGGATGGTCCATAGGATTTTCGTACTTTGCCATCAGATCCGGATAGCACCCCTTTCGGACCGCGGTGATCTTGACCTTTTTCAACCCGGCCGCTCCTTTCCCATTCACAGGATCTCCAGCAGCTTATCCAGAAAGGCTTCTTCCCCGATGGTATTGATCTTGAAAAAGGTGGCCTGGCTCCCCCCGGCGGTGATGGCGGACATTTGAATCGGGCCGTCCCCATTTTGAAACAAGGTCACGTTCAGGCTTACCCGGTTGCCGCCGGAAAAGCTGTAGCGCTCAAACACACGGACGGCGCACCGGGCCGACCCGCTTTGAAGATCGCTGCCATCCTCCATGGAGGCGGAAAAGCTCCCGTTTAAAATGCCGTCCTCGATTTTACGCAGGATCTGATCAAGATCTCCATGCAATGTCTGTTCCAGCTTCGCCATGTTCGGTGTTCCTCCTTTTAGATCTGTGTTTTCAGGTCCTCCCGGACCTGGGCGTATTATAGCACGAGGGCGTCTTTTATTCAATGACCGTATGGCTTTTTTGTTGCGGTCTGATTGCCTTTTGCCCGGATCTGCGGTATACTAAAACCACCAGGAGGCGGTCACCATGTTTCAGATCAACAATTTGAGAGCGTACCGGGAAAACGACCGGATCGAAGCCAAGAAAGCCACCGGCGGACTGCCGGAGAGCCTTTGGGAGAGCTACTCCGCCTTCGCCAACACCGAGGGCGGCATCATCCTGCTGGGGGTGATCGAGCGGGCGGACAAGTCCTTGCAGGCGATCGGCCTGACCGATCCTGAAAGCCTGGTGATGGACCTGTGGGACATGGTCAACGATCCCGCCGTAGCCAGCGTCAACCTCCTGTCCGACCAAAGCGTGACCATCGAGAACATCGGCGGCAAGGCCATCGTGGCGATCCGGGTGCCTAAAGCGGCCGCCCAGGACCGTCCCGTGTTCGTCCAGGGGGATCTGATGCGCGGGACCTATATCCGAAGGGGCGAACAAGATCTGCGGTGCGCCCCGGCCCAGGTCTGGAAAATGGTCCATGAGAAGGGGGAGAACACCATGCTGGCATACACCTACATCCGCAAAGGCAGATCTGAGCTGATCGAGAAGCCCAGACCCAAGCTGCTGGACCAACGGGACGCCATCGTCCGGGTGACCATGAGCAGCATCTGCACCAGCGACCTGCACATCCAGCACGGCTCCGTGCCTCGGGCGGTACCCGGCGTCACCCTGGGCCATGAGATGGTGGGCATCGTGGAGCAGGTGGGCAGCGCCGTCACCAAGGTCCGTCCCGGCGACCGGGTGACAGTCAACGTGGAAACTTTCTGCGGTGAGTGCTTTTTCTGCCGCAACGGCTGGGTGAACAACTGCACCGACCCGGAGGGCGGCTGGGCCTTGGGCTGCCGGATCGACGGCGGGCAGACCGAATATGTCCGGGTGCCATACGCGGACCAGGGGCTAAATTTGATCCCGGAGGGCGTGACCGATCTGCAGGCCCTGCTGGTAGGCGATGTGCTGGCCACCGGCTTCTGGGCCGCCAAGATCTCCCAGATCCAGAAAGAGGATACGGTGCTGATCATCGGCGCTGGCCCTACCGGCATCTGCGCTTTGCAATGCGTCCGGCTGTACGGACCGAAAAAGATCCTGGTCTGCGACATCGACCGGTCCCGTCTGGACTTTGTTCAGGCCCATTACCCGGGGGTGCTCACCGCCGTCCCGGAGGATGTGGCCGCCCTGGTCCAGGCCCATGCCGCCCACGGCGGCGCGGATGTGGTGCTGGAGGTAGCCGGTACGGAGCAGACCTTTCAGATGGCCTGGCAGCTTGCCCGGCCCAACGCCACCGTCACCATCGTGGCCCTGTACGACCAGGCCCAGACCCTGCCCCTGCCGGAGATGTACGGCAAGAACCTGGTGTTCAAGACCGGCGGCGTGGACGGCTGTGACTGCGATCGGACCCTGGCCCTGATCGCCCAGGGCAAGCTGGACACCACGCCCCTGATCACCCACACCTATCCCCTCTCCCGGATCGAAGAGGCCTACGAGCTTTTCGAGCATCGCCGGGACGGGGTGATCAAGGTGGCGATCGTGCCGGATCGATGATCTGAATATACTCACGGCCCGGGCGTCGAAAGACCCCCCGGGCCGTGTTGATGTTTATACGGCGTACTGGCTGGTATAGAGCTGATGATAAAAGCCCTTCCTGTCCAGCAGCTGCCGGTGGGTGCCTTGCTCTACGATGCTGCCCTGGTCCAGCACCAAGATCAGGTCCGCGTTGACGATGGTGCTCAGCCGGTGGGCGATCACGAAGCACGTCCGCCCTTCCATCAGCTTGTCCATGGCGTTCTGGATCAGGATCTCCGTGCGGGTGTCCACGTTGGAGGTGGCCTCGTCCAAGATCAGCAGAGGCTTGTCCGCCAGCAGCGCCCGGGCGATGGTCAGCAGCTGCTTCTGCCCGCCGGAGAGGTTGGTGGTGTCCTCCCCGATGAGGGTGTCATACCCATCGGGCATGGCCCGGATGAAGCGATCGCAGTAAGCCCTCCGGCAGGCATCCTCGATCTGCTGCCGGGTGGCGTCAGGCTTTCCGTAGGCCACGTTTTCCCCGATGGTCCCCCGGAACAGCCAGGTGTCCTGGAGCACCATGGCGAACCGGCCCCGCACGTCCTCCCTGCTGTAGGCGGCGGTGTCCTGTCCGTCCAGGGTGATGGTGCCTCCCTGGATGTCATAAAACCGCATGAGCAGATTGACGATGGTGGTCTTCCCCGCCCCGGTGGGGCCGACGATCGCCACCTTCCGGCCCGGCTCCACCCGGAAGCTCAGGTCCCGGATCAGGGGATGGCCAGGGTCATAGGAGAAGTCCACATGGGAAAAGACCACCTCTCCCCGGGTCTGGGGGTCCAGCTTCTCCTTCGGACGGACCTCCTCCTCCATATCCAGGATGTGGAACACCCGGCGGGCGGCGGAGCGGACCCGGTTGACCCTGCTGAAGCAGAAGCTCAGCTGCTCCAGCGGAGCGGCAAGCTGCCGGGAGAAGAGGATGATCGTCACCACCGTGCCTACACTGACCCCATGGGCCACCGCCAGATAGCCGCCTGCCAGGTTGATCAGGATATAGGCCATGGAATTGGACAGCCGGATCACCGGCTGGATCACGGAGTCGATGAAGCGGGCCTTGATGGTATGCTCCGTCAGTTCTTTATTGAGCTGTGCATGCTTTTCGGCCATATGCTCCTCCAAATTGTACGCCTTGGTGGCGGCAATGTTGGTGAAGCTCTCCTCCACCAGTTCCGTCAGCTTCCCGGCGGTGTGGAACATCTGGTCATAACCGCGCTCACTGCGCCGGGCGATCTTGGTGGAGAGCCAGACGGAGGCCGGGGTCAGCAGCACCAGGATCACGGCCAGCCGGGGATCTTCCCGGAACATGGCCACCCCGATCAGCACGATCTGGAAAAAGCCCTTCACCAGCATGTTGAAGATGTCGTGGATGCTGCCGCCCAGGACGGACACATCGTCGTTCATCCGCTGGAGGACGTCCCCCACCGGGGTCTGGTCCACATAGGACACCGGCAAAAACCGGATCTTCTCCGAGATCCGGATCCGGATGCCGCTGGTGAAGAACCTGGTCACCGTCCGATTCATCAGCAGCATATTCAGGTAACTGAACAGGCTGCCCGCCCCATACACCAGGGCCAGCAGGACCAGGCTCCCGGCGATCGTATCCAGGACGCTGCCCACCGCGCCTCCTTCCCAGTAGTCGTACAGGACCTGGGTCAGGTCCCCCAGAAGCTCCGGCGCCAGCACCGCGGCGATCACCGCCAGCACATCCAGCGCCGCTCCCAGCAGCAGCCATGGCACGATGGGCTTTGCCATGACCACCAGCCGGATCAGCACATCATCTCGTTTCATATCCACCTCCTGTTTGGGAAGCGCAGATCTCCTGATATACCCTGCACCGGCCCAGCAGCTCCTGGTGGGTCCCCTGGTCCACCAGCCGTCCCTGGTCCATCACGAAAATACAGTCACAATGCATGGCGGAGGCCACACGCTGGCCGATCACGATCTGGGTCTTCCCGGCAATGGATCCGGCCAGGGCCTTTCGCAGCTTTGCCTCCGTCAGCAGATCCAGCGCGGAAAAGCTGTCGTCAAAAATGTAGATGGCCGCCTTTTTCAGCAGCGCCCTGGCGATGCCGATCCGCTGTCTTTGGCCGCCGGACAGGTTCTTCCCCGACTGCTTCACCGGATGGTCGATGCCCTCCGGAAAGGCGCTGACAAAGTCCCGGGCCTGGGCAGTTTCCAGGGCCTGCCAAATGGCCTCGTCCCCGGCGGAAAGGTCCCCCATGGCCACGTTTTCCCGGATGGTGCCGGAGAAAATAGCCGCGTTTTGCAGCACACAGCCTATATTCTCCCGCACGCCGCGGCGGGAGAGCCGACCGATCGGCACCCCATCGAGCAGGACCTGGCCTTCCGTAGGCGTCCGAAAGCCCAGGAGGATGCTCACCAGGGTGCTTTTGCCCGCGCCGGTACCGCCGATGATGGCGGCCTTCCGGCCCTTGGGGATGTGGAGGGTGATGTCCCGAAGGGCAGGCTCTTCAGCCCCCTCATAGCGGAAGGATACATGGTCGAAGCGGATATCCCCCTCCAAGGTAAGCGCCTGCCGGGCAACCGGGTCGGCGATTCCCCGGGCTTCCAGGATCTGGCCGATCCGCTCCGCCGCGACCTTGGCATGGGGGATCATGATGATGGAGAACGCGCCCATGATCACGCCGCTGGCAACCAGCGATACATACTGGACGATGGCGAAGATATCGCCGCCGGTCAGGCCGCTGCCGCTCTCCAGCCGCCACCCGCCTGCGTAGACGATCAGCACCACCGCCAGATCCAGCAAAAAGGTGGCCAGGGGGGCGATCATGCCCATGGTCACGTTGGCCTGGATGATGTGCTTTGCCATGACATGGGTGGCCTGGGCTACCCGCTCATGCTCCTTTTTCTCCGCGTCGAAAGCCCGGATCGGCCGGATGCCCCGGAGCCGTTCCCGCATGATGCCGCTCTGCTTGTCCATGTACCCGTCGGACTTTTTCCACACCTCATCCATGTTCCGCCCGGCGTAGAGGACCACCGCCAAGATCAGCGGCACGAAGGCCAGCATCAGCAGCGACAGCAGTACATCCTTGCCCATAGCCAGCACCACGCCGCCCAGGAACAGCACCGGGATGGCGATCGCCGAGCCGGCCAGGTCCGAGACCACCCAGGAAACAGTTTCCACATCATGGGTCGCCCGGGTCACCAGGGCGGCGGTGCCCAGCTCGCCGAACTCTTCAAAGCTCATGGCGTTCACCCGACGGAACAGCTCGCCCCGCAGATCCCGGCAGAAGCATGCCACCACCTTGTTGGACCACCACGCCCCGATCAGCTGGGCGGCGATCCCTGTCAGGCACACCAGGAACATCCGGCCGCAGCACCTGGCGATATAGGCAAAATCCTTTTCATAAATGCCGTTGTTCAGGATCTGGCTCATGATCGTAGGCAGCAGCAGATCGCAGACCGTGGACACGCCCAGCGCTGTCATGGCCGCCGCCATAGCCCACCGATAGGGCTTTAAATAGGGGATCGTTCGCTTCATCATCTACCTCTCAAGTCAAAAAAACGGCACAAGCCGAAGCTTGCGCCGCACAGATACACCCATCCGATAGAGCAGTCCTCTACCGCACGGTCCTCCCAGGAGCAAGTCTTCCGCTGTAAACACCCACAAGAACGTTCATCAACATATCCACTTCCTCCTTTCTTAAAAATATCGCTGTCATGATAGCATGGCTTCCCCGGATCGTCAAGGGCATTTTTTCCTCCGCCGCGGGGCTTCTCCCCGGCGGACAGCCGTTCTCCGGGAAAAAATCTGTTCTCCAGCCCAATGCGCCATTGCGATCTGGGGGCAGGACTGCTAAAACGGGTGGTGTGACCCACCGAAAGGAGGATACGATGTACCGCATTTTGATCGCGGAAGACGACCTGGGGATCGGGGACGCGGTCCGTTCCCTGGCGGAAAAATGGGGCCTTCAGGCCCGGTATGTAAAGAATTTTCGGGATGTGATGGAGGAGTTCAACGACTTTGACCCCCATCTGGTCCTGCTGGACATCACCCTGCCCTTTTTCAACGGCTATCACTGGTGCAATGAGATCCGCAAGATCTCCAAGGTCCCGATCTTGTTCCTGTCCTCCGCTTCGGACAACATGAACATGGTCATGGCCATGAATATGGGCGGCGACGATTTCATCCCCAAGCCCTTTGACCAAAGCATCCTGATCGCCAAGATCCAGGCCATGCTCCGCCGGAGCTACGACTTTGGCACGGCCTCGCCGGTGCTGGAGCACCGGGGCGCCGTCCTGAGCACCGGGGACAACGCCCTTACCTACAACGGCCAAAAACTGGAGCTGACGAAAAACGAATACCGGATCGTCCTGGCGCTGATGGAGGAAAAGGGCAAGGTGGTCAGCCGGGAGAAGCTGATGGAGCGGCTTTGGGACTCGGACAGCTTCGTGGACGAGAACACCCTGACGGTGAACGTGAACCGTCTGCGGAAAAAGCCGGACGGGGTGGGGTTGACCGGCTTCATCCAGACCAAAGTCGGGACCGGATATATGATCGGCGCTTGAGGGGAAAAGCATGGAACTATTCTTTCAGTATTTGAAACAGCGCCGTCCTTGGATCGGCGTGGGCATCCTGTTTGCCGGGATCTTCGGGCTGGTGTTTTGGTGCTCTACCCCACCGTCCTCTGCGGGGTGCTGGGGCTGGGCCTGCTGATCCGGGACTTTCAGCGGGTCCGGCAGAAGTACCGGCAACTCTCCGGCGTCCGTACCATGGCCGACGCCATGGTGGGCCTTCCCCCGGCGGAAGGACTGGAGGAGGCCGCCTATCAGCAGATCGTCCGTCTGCTTTGCCAGGAACAAAACGACCTGCGCACCGCCACGGGGAAGCGCTATCAGGATATGGTGGACTATTACACCATCTTGGCCCATCAGATCAAAACGCCCATCGCCTCCATGGACCTGACGCTCCAGGGCGAGGACTCTCCCCTGTCCCGGAAGCTCTCCGGGGAACTGCTGCGGATCGGGCAGTATGTACAGATGGTGCTCATGTTCCTGCGGCTGGACGGGGACACCACCGACTATGTGTTTCGGGAGCAGGCGCTGGACACCTTTACCATCGAGGACAACATCTATCTGCCTCTGGTGCTGGCCGGCAGGCCCCACCAGGAGATGGCCCAGCGGCTGAAGCCGATCGCCCAGGCCCTGGGGATCCGGGACCTGCTGAAAAAGTACCCCTACGAGGTATCCGGCGGCCAGAAACAGCGCGCCGCCGTGGCCCGGGCCATCATCACCAGGCCCAAGCTGGTGCTGGCGGATGAGCCTAGCGGCTCCCTGGACTCCAAGGCCACCGACGAACTGCTGGCCCTCTTCTCCCAGATCAACCGGCAGGGCCACACCATTTTGATGGTCACCCACTCTGTCAAGGCCGCCAGCCATGCCGGGCGGGTGCTGTTCATCAAGGACGGCCAGGTGTTCCACCAGATCTACCGGGGCAGCAGCACCAACGAGCAGCTCTACCAGAAGATCTCGGACACCCTGACCATGCTGGCGACAGGCGGTGATCGGGCATGAAACTGTCACTTTATCCCAAACTCGCCTGGGACAGCATCCGAAAGAACAAGCGGCTGTACCTGCCGTACCTGCTGACCTGCGCCGGCATGGTGATGATGTACTACATCATCTCCTTTCTGACAGCCTCCCCCACCCTGGAGGATATGCGGGGCGGGCGCAATGTCCAGGAGATCATGATCTTTGGCTGTTGGATCGTGGCGCTGTTTGCCCTGATCTTCCTGTTCTGCACCAATTCCTTTCTGATGCGCCGCCGGGACAGAGAATTTGGCCTGTACAACATCCTGGGCATGGGCAAGAGAGATCTGGGCCTACTGCTCCTTTGGGAAACGGTACTGCTCTATGCCATATCCATGGCGGCGGGCCTGTTTTTCGGGATCGTGCTGTCCAAGCTGGCCCAGCTGGGACTGGCCTGGGTGGCCAGCGGCCAGATCAGCTACGATCTTTCCGTAGCCCCGGCGGCCCTGCTGGATGCCCTTTGGATCTTTGCCCTGATCTTCGGGGCGATCTTCCTGAAAAACCTTGTAAAGCTGTGGCGCAGGAATACGGTATCCCTTCTGCGCAGTGAAAGCGTCGGCGAGAAGCCGCCCCGGGCCAATCTCCTGCTGGGGCTGGGCGGCGTGGTCCTCCTGGCCGGGGCCTACTATATCGCCGTGTCCATCGAAAGCCCCCTGGCCGCCTTGGGCTGGTTCTTTGTGGCCGTGATCATGGTGATCGTCGCCACCTATATGCTCTTCATCTCCGGCTCGGTCCTGCTGTGCAGACTGCTCCAGAAGAACAAGCGGTTCTACTATCAAAAGGCACACTTCGTTTCCGTGTCCTCCATGGCCTACCGAATGAAGCGCAACGGCGCCGGTCTTGCCTCGATCTGCATCCTCAGCACCATGGTGCTGGTGATGATGATGGGCGCCGGGAGCCTGTATTTCGGCATGGAGAGCAGTCTGGAAGCCCGCTGTCCCCACCAGGTCAGTGTGTCCGTGGACTTTCTTTCCAAAGGGGCGGAATATGTCTATACCCCGGAAAAGGAGGCGCTGATCCTGGATGAGCTGGAGGCCGTGCTGGAGAGCCAGGGGACAGAGCCGGAGGTCCTGGAGCACTATCTCAGCGCCTCCGTGACCGGCATGCTCCGGGATGGACAGCTGACTGCCGATCCCAGCGATCCACTGGCAAATCTGATCCTGGCTGACAGACCCTGTCTGGCGGCTTGAGTCAGTGCGCCTTTGCGGACAATAATTCAGAGGTTATCCACAGTTTTTATTTGGCACCCACTGCATAATGCGGTTTTTGGCATTTATGCGGTGTTGCCTTAGTTCAATACGGCTTTATATCCACTGGTCTTATCACCGGTGATGGTAATAAAATATGATTCACCAAAGTGTGCTTCCCACGAGATAGGCTCCATATACTTTGTGATGTCATCCGGATATATATTTTCATAGTTGGGAGCTACATATTCGGTTATGATTCGGAATTGCATGGATAACTCGAAAGTATCAGAAAGATTATTTAGTTCCTCCCTATTCCACACCACAATGTTGTCTGAATCGTGTTTGATTAACGAACCGTCCGCATTTGATATACCTCCACTGTATTCGTGACCGTCTGCACAATAATCATAAACCAGTAATCCAACATCTTCTTCCGTGTCTAATTGCATGTGCAAGGCTATTTCATCATCAGCAGGCACATATTCGTTAGGAATTATCTGATTGTAAACGACAAGGCTCAGGCCCAACACAACCACTATCGCGGCAATAATTCCGATTACTTTTTTCTTCATTTTAGAAACACTCCTGTTTATCAATTCATTTTTTCTTGAATGTAAAGAAAATTCCAATGATTGCAGCAATAAAGATAA